>CAZIBP010000006.1:0-34499 GCA_964537665.1 uncultured Pseudomonadales bacterium | reverse complement strand
TTCAAAGATGTGGGTGGTATGGATGAGGCCAAAAAAGAGTTGGAAGAAATTGTTGATTTTCTTAAGAATCCAAAAAAATATACCAAAGTTGGAGCTCGCACTCCTAAGGGTGTGTTGCTGGTGGGGCCTGCTGGAACTGGTAAAACTTTGTTGGCTCGAGCTGTAGCTGGTGAAGCGAATGTTCAGTTTCTTTCCATTGCTGGCAGTGAATTTATGGAAATGTTGGTGGGAGTGGGTGCTTCACGTGTTAGAGATTTGTTTGATACGGCCAAAAGAATTGCTCCATCAATCATTTTTATTGATGAAATTGACGCGATTGGTCGCATGCGTGGACGCAACAGTATGTCATCTCATGATGAGCGCGAGCAAACTCTCAACCAAATTTTGGTGGAGATGGATGGTTTTACCCAAAATGATAACGTGATCGTGATGGCAGCTACCAATCGTGGTGACATGTTGGATCCAGCTTTAGTTAGACCGGGTCGTTTTGATCGTCGCGTGCAAGTTAATCTTCCAGACTTGGCAGAACGTAAGTTTATTTTAAATATTCATGCCAAAAATAAAACTTTTAGTAAAGATTTAAATTGGGAAAAAGTAGCCAAGCGCACAGTTGGTTTTTCTGGGGCTGATTTGGAGAACATGCTTAACGAAGCTGCGATTGCCATTGCCAGAGAAAGTCGTTTAGAAATTACGATGGAAGATATTGAAGAAGCTTCTCTCAAAACTAAATATGGGCCAAGTAAGAAGCGTTTGCAGGATGATCAAGAAAAGAAAATGACTGCTTATCATGAAGCTGGTCATGCTGTTTTGGCACATGTTCTACCTTATGCTGATCCAGTCCACCGCATCTCGATTGTTTCTAGGGGTCAGGCTTTGGGTTACACTTTCACTCCTCCAGAAAAAGATAAGTTACAAATTTTGAAATCTGAGCTAATTGATGACATGACAGTCATGCTGGGTGGTCGCGCTGCCGAAATGCTGATTTTCAAGGAACAGACTGCTGGTGCTAGTAATGATATTGATCGTGCCACTAGAATTGCTCGTAGTATGGTGGTTCGTTTTGGAATGAGTAAACTTGGACCAATGAATTTTGGGGCACAATATGAAGGTGAAGACTACAATCGAGCTTGGGGTGATCCAGACAAGCCATCCACTAAAATCCAAGAAAAAGTTGATGAAGAAATGATGAACTATATTGCACAGGCAGAGAAACGCGCTATGGATTTGTTGAAGCAACATCAGTCTAGTTTGACCAAAATTGCCGAAAATCTCTTAGAGAGAGAAACGCTTGACTCTGATGAATTTGCCAAGCTAATGGACATGCCAAAAGCCAAAGCAGTATAATCTAGATTAAGTCTTCAGCTTTAAAAAGTCATGATGAATAAATATGAGGAAAATTCTTGCCCAATTATTCCGCCAGCGTACACTGCGTAAAATTTTGGCTTCTTTATTTTTTATCTCGATTTCTCTAGCAATTTTAGTTGTGCCTTTAGAATCTGGCAAACCAAATGCTAAAATTAATAATTTGGAAGACTCGATCTGGTGGACAGTTTCCACAGTGACTTCTGTTGGCTACGGAGATGTGGTGCCAGTAACCCTTGAAGGCAGAGTACTTGGTGTAATTTTGCAAATCATTGGAGTTGTGATGACCAGCAGCATCATTGGTAGTCTAGTAGTGCAGCTGCATCGCAAACGTGACAATTATGAATGGGAAAGAATTTCTCGCAAGTTGGACCAGGTTAGTCAAAGCATTGAAGAAACCAAGAAAAAAACTGATTTTATTATTTTGCAAATTGGAGAGAAAAAATCCAAATGAGTCAGCGCAAAAAATTTCTTTTAATTGATGCTCACGCCTTGATTTATCGGGCTTATTATGCCATTCCCAATCTCACTGATGCAAATGGGATGTTGGTAAATGCTGTTTATGGTTTTAGTAAAATGGTTTTGAATGCCATTGCTTATTTCGAACCAGAATATGCGGCAGTTTGTTTTGATCATCCTAAACCAACCTTCAGACACCAGAAATTTGATGGCTATAAGGCTCAAAGAGCTAAGATGCCTGATGATTTAATTCCACAAATTGCAATTGTCAAAGAAGTAGTTCAGGCTTTGGGTATTCCCAAATTTGAGATTGAAGGCTTCGAAGCGGATGATTTGATTGGTACGGTGAATCGCAAAGTTGAACATTTGGACAAACAACTACTAACGATTATTGTCACTGGAGATCAAGACTCTTTTCAATTGGTAGATAATGACACTCATATTTGGATGCCAGCGCGTGGTAAGCAAAAAGGTGATATTGAATATGATGCCTTATTGGTAGAGAAAAAATTAGGTATTAAACCTTTGCAAGTCATTGATCTAAAAGCACTGATGGGTGATAGTTCTGATAATATTCCAGGTGTAAAAGGCATTGGTCCAAAAACTGCCGCAGCCTTGATTCAAAAATTTCAGACGGTGGAGAAAATTTACGAATTTTTGGAAAATAATCCTGATGGTGGCAAGGAGATTAAGGGTGCACTTTTGCAAAAATTAATTGATGGTAAAGCATCTGCTATGATGAGTAAGGAATTGGCGACAATTGAATGCCAAGTACCAATTGACTTTGATCTCGAAAAATGTCGAGTGACTACTTATGATAAGAATCAAGTGATTGAAATTTTTCAAAAGTTAAGTTTTAGGTCTTTAATTAACACTCTACCCAAAGATGCTTTTGAAATTTCAGTCCAAGAAGCTTTATTCTAAATATGATGAAAATTGCCTTAGTTCATGATTATTTGCGCGAATACGGCGGAGCCGAGCGTGTTTTGGAAGCTCTTCACGATATTTTTCCTTATGCACCAGTTTATACGGCTTTTATTGATGCTAAAGCGATGGGTAAGAATTGGTCACGTTTCGAAAATTGGGAAATTCGGCAGAGTCAGCTAACTAAATTGCCTTTTTATAAGCAATTATTTTCACCAATGCGTATTTTTGCCAAATGGGCTTTTGAGCAATTTGATCTAAGTGACTATGATGTGGTGATTAGTTCGTCTAATGCTTATTTTGCCAAAGCAGTTAAAGTCCCAAATGGCAGGCATTTTTGTTATTGCCATACTCCACCTCGAGTTCTATATGGTTATAGTGCCAAAAGTAATTGGCAAGCCAATCCACTAACTCGTTTTGCTGGCAATTTACTTAATCATTTTGTGAGGCAAATGGATTTTATAGCTTCCAAGAATCCAGATTTTTTAATTGCTAATTCAAAAGAAACCGCACTGCGTATTCAAAAATTCTACAAAAGAGAAAGTGTAGTGATCAATCCGCCAATTAAACTTTTTGATCAAGCTAAGATTTTTTTTGCTAATCTAAGTCAACAAGAATTGGCAGATTTAACCGCAAGAAAACAAAAATCTTATTATTTGTATGTTAATCGTTTAGCTTTAGCCAAGCATCCAGAATTAGCAGTGCAAGTGGCTAATCAATTAAATTTGCCACTTAAGGTAGTTGGATCTGGAACAATGCTTGATGATCTCAAAATAATGGCTCATAAAAATGTTGAGTTTTTGGGTAGTGTGAGCGACCAACAGTTGGCAGATTTGTATCAAAATGCCAGAGCTTTGCTTTATCCAGCACAAGATGAAGATTTTGGGATGGTGCCAATTGAAGCAATGACTTTCGGTACGCCAGTTATTGCTCATTATTCTGGGGGTCCCAAAGAAACCATTAAGCCAGGACAAACTGGTTTGTTTTTTACAGATCTATCTGTTGCTGCTCTGAGCCAAGCCGTTGAGGATTTTGCAGCGAAATTTATTTTGCAACCATTCAAAATCCACCAAAGTACTCAAGCTTATTCTTTGCAAACATTTACAAAGAAAATTAAAGAATTAATCAATTCTTGATTAGTTTAATTTTGGCAACCTCATTAACTGGCATGAAAACTTCTGTGCGCAGGATTGCAGCGTCAGTAGCAATCTGTTGGTTTTGCTTGGAACCATTAAGAAATTCTTTATTCAAGGTGTATGATCCGGGTTCAATATTGAGGAAGGTAACTGGAACTAGCTCACTGTGTGCAGCTTTCGCGTCAAAATTAGCAATGATCATTTCTGTTTGACCCAAATCATTCTTAGCTGCTAGAGCTTTGACCCAAGAGCCAAGTCCGGTAATTTGTAAACGCTGATCTGCAATGCTATCAAGCATGCGCAAACCTCTGTAACGTGCCTTGCTGTTCGCTCCAAAATCGTTGTGGGTGAACATACCCCAGCGACCCCAGTAGTTTTTGCCATCCGGATCTTTGCCATCTTGAATCTCAAATACAAAAGCTCTCTCAACACGATTACTCATGGCAATTGCTCCTGCGACGGTGTGCGCAGCGCTGTAAGCTGAATCATAACCAGCATGATTGTTGCTGTCATGACCCCATTCAGTAATTTGAAATTCCAAAGTGGGTTCTAGTTGAGGATAAGCTTGCACCCATTCTCTTGCCAGTTGTACATCTTTGGCAAATTGTTCCAAATCATTACTATATCTGTGCCAAGAGAAAAAATCACAGCGCCATTTATTATTAACACATGCTTTGGCCCAAGCCTTGAACCAATTTTCGTAGAGAGCAGTGATGGCGGGGCCACCTAGTTTGAAGGGTAAAACTCCTCGCGCATTTTTTGCTCCATTGCTAGCATAAGAGTATAGAGTCAGGTAATTTTTATCGCCGTAATACTTGAAAGAGCCAAAAAGATCTGGTTCGTTCCAAACTTCATAATAAACATCACGAATACCCTTGGTTCCACTCAGATGTTCGATAGTTTTTTGCACCACTAATTGCCAATCAGACCAGTTAACTGGATAGGCTAAAATGTCTCCAGAAGAGATTGCTGGTGGCATGTAACTTAAAGAAATATAAGGTTTGGCACCAGTCTTGAGAATATCATCAATGATCAGATCAAATTTGCTCCAGTTGAAGGTGATGTTGCCAGGAGTTCCTTGGACAATTTCATAGAAATCATAGATGTGATCTAAGCGAATATATTCTGGTTTGAGAGCAGCTACCTGTGGTGTCAATTTATCAATGCGCCAATTATGGTCTTCTCCTCCTTGAGCCAAATTACGCCAAGGTCGAGGCATTGGGCCTAATATGGCAGTTGTATCAACAATTAAACTGGCTGGGACTCCACTGGCTTGACCAAAAAACTCTCTAACAACTTTAATTTGCCAGGCTCCAGCCATTACTCCACCAACTAGAATCACCAAACCAATAAAAGCAAATAAGGTTTTTCTTTTCTTCTGTAGTCTTGGATTAATTGGGTAGATTTTTTTCATCAAAACTCATGTTAGCAAAAAAATAGCTGCTTGTCTTATTTGCTTTGCTTATTTATAATCCTCGCCATATGTCGCAGTCACTACATGTTTCTATTTCTGCAGAGACAGTTTTCAACTTTTTTGGTTTACCAATTAGCAATTCTATTTTTACTAGCTTGATTGTTAGCTTTTTATTAATTGGTTTTGCTATTTTTTTCCGTTCCAGATTTAAGCAAACCGATCGACCTTCTGCACTGCAGAATTTTGTGGAGATGATTGTTGAAGCTTTGTATAATTTTGTTTACTCGATTACCGAAAATCATAAAAAATCTGCTTTGTTTTTTCCTATAATTTCGACTTTTTTCATTTTCATTATTCTCAACAATTACATTGGTTTATTGCCAGGTGTCGGCTCAATCTTAGTTGAGGAAAAGGAAGTTAAAGAAGTGGTCTTAGCCCCGAGTCAAGTGATGGCAAGTAGTCAAGAAACTGCTGTTTCGGATGAGGCTGCTACAACTGATGCAGAAGAAGCAACTCATGAAACTTCTACCACAGCAGCAACCAATGAAGAAGCTAGCGAACACAAAAAATTTGTTCCAATCTTTAGAGCTGCGACTGCAGATCTTAATACCACTTTAGCTTTGGCAATTATTTCGGTTTTATTGACTCAAGTTTTTGGAATTTCTCACTTAGGTCTTGCTTATTTCAAGAAATTTATTGATTTTTCTAATCCAATTAATTTTTTTGTTGGCATTTTGGAAACTGTTTTGGAATTTGCCAAGATCGTTTCTTTTGCCTTCAGATTATTTGGTAATATTTTTGCTGGTGAAGTTTTACTCGCTGTGATGACTTATTTGATTTCTGTTGTGGTTCCAGCTCCATTCTATGCTTTGGAGTTGTTTGTTGGTTTCATTCAAGCTTTGGTCTTTTCTATGTTATCTTTAATTTTCTTCAATTTGGCCACCAAAGGTCATGGCGATGAAAGTCACGAAGTGGCGCATAGTTAAGAGTTTAGTGTAGTAATAAAAATAAAATTAAAAACCTAAAAAAGGAGTTTTTATGCAAGATTTAGCAATTGGTTTGACTATGGGTTTGGGTGCCTTAGGTCCTGCAATCGGCATTGGTCTTCTAGTGTCCAAGGCATTGGAAGCTATTGGTAGAAACCCAGATGCCAGTAACAAGATTCAGACCAACATGATTTTGGGTATGGCTTTTGCTGAAGCAATTGCTATTTACGCTTTAGTGGTAGCCTTAATTATCAAATTTGTTTAAGGCTTACAAGCAAAAAAGGAGTTTAATCTATGGACATACAATTAGCACAAATTATCTTCCAGATAATTAATTTTGGTGTGGTCTTGGCTGCTCTAACTTATTTCATCTACAAACCAGTCTTAAAATTGCTTAACGATCGCCGAGAAAAAGTCGCTGCTGCTGCACAAGCTGCTGGTGAAGTCATGCAGGAAAAAGAGGAGTTGGAGCGAGTTAGAGAGAATACTTTACTCAAGGCTAATCAAAAAGCTAAGAAGATGGAAGATGAAATCAGAAAAGAAGCTAGAAATGACGCTAAATTACTTTTGGAGCGTAGCAAAGAAGAAATTGCTGCCAAAGAAGCTAAATTTTCTAGTGAATTAGCCAAACTTAAGAAAGAAGAACTTAAATCTATGGAAAGTGAAATCAAGCGAGCTGCTTTGACAGTAGCTGAGAGGGTACTTGGTTCTTCTATTGATGCCAAGAAACATCAAGAATTAATTGATAGCCAAATCAATGAAATTATTGAAAGTCTTTAAATATGTTGCAAATCAACGTTGCTAGCGCCATTCCTCTGAGTAGTGCACAAAAAAAGAAAATTGAGAATGGATTTTTGAAAAAACACACTCATGAAGAACTAGTTTTTAGTTATCAAGTTAAGGAAGAATTAATTGCAGGACTAAGCGTCAGTGTGGCTGGGAAGTTGCATGATTCTAGTCTGCGAGCTCGTCTCAATCAGTTAGCCAATAAGATTTAATTTATGTCAAAATCAGATATTTTTGCCAATTTAAACTCAATTAAAGATAGTGATTTACGTACAGAAAAAGTTTCTGTTGGTAAAGTCATTTCTTATGCTGACGGCATCGTTTTTACTAACGAACTGTCAGACGTCCAAGCTGGAGAACTAGTTAACTTTGGTGAAGGCGCTTACGGTTTGGCTTTAAATTTGGAAAGAGAAAAAGTTGGTGTAATTGTGCTTTCTGGTGCAGAAAAAATTAGTGCTGGTGATTTCGTTTATCGTACTTCCAAAATTCTTTCAATTAATGTTTCTGATGAGATCATTGGTAGAGTAATTGATCCGCTGGGACAAAGTGTTGATGGCAAATCAGCAATCAAAAAAGATAGAGACATGTTTTTGGAAAAAATTGCTCCTGGTGTGATTGCTCGTGAGGCTGTCAATCAACCTTTGCAAACTGGAATTAAGGCTGTTGATGCTTTGATTCCAATTGGTCGTGGACAGCGTGAGTTGATTATTGGCGATCGTAATACTGGTAAATCTTCAATTGCTTTGGCAAGTATTTTGAATCAAAAAGATCAGGATGTGATTTGTGTTTACGTGGCAATTGGTCAGAAAAAATCTACACTTGCTCAATTCATTCAAACGCTTGATGACAAAGGAGCTTTGGCTTACACCACTGTAGTGTCAGCTTCTGCCTCCGAGTCAGCCTCTTTGCAATTTTTAGCTCCTTATTCAGGTCAGGCTGTAGCCGAGTATTTCTTGGACAAGGGCAAGGATGTGTTAATTATTTTTGATGATTTAAGTAAACATGCACAGGCTTATCGTGAAATTTCTCTGCTTTTAAAGAGACCTTCGGGTCGTGAGGCTTATCCTGGTGACGTTTTTTACTTGCACTCTCGTTTGCTGGAGAGAGCTTGTAAATTGAATAAAGAAAATGGTGGCGGTTCCATTACTGCTTTGCCAATTATCGAAACCCAAGCCAATGATGTTTCTGCCTATATTCCTACCAACGTAATCTCTATTACTGATGGTCAAATTTATTTGGAAACTGATTTATTTAACTCCGGTATGAGACCAGCTATCAACATTGGTTTATCAGTTTCTCGTGTTGGTTCAGCTGCACAGCTGAAAGCCATGAAACAAGTGGCCGGTAGTTTGAAATTGGATTTAGCTCAGTTTAGAGAATTGGAAGCCTTTGCTCAGTTTAGTTCCGACCTTGACGCAGTTACCAAGAAACAATTGGATCGTGGCAAGAGAGTGAGTGAAATTCTCAAACAACCTTGGGATCAACAAATGTCAGTGGCAGAGCAAGTCTTAATGATTTATGCAGCCGTTAAAGGTTTCTTGGATGTAATTGAGATAGCTGATTTAGCAGCTTGGGAAATGGAATATTTATCTTTTGCAAGAAGTAATTATAAAGATTTATTCAAAACTTTACTAAGTGGTGCAAAAATAGAAGGTCCTCAAGATGAGGCTTTAAGAGAGCTTATTAAAGAATTTGAGAAAACTCATCCTCGTTTTTATAAGAAAGAGGCTTAAAGTTGTATGGCCAACGCAAGAATCATCAAACGCCGCGTCAATTCTGTGCAGAATATCGCCAAAATTACTAACGCGATGCAGTTGGTTTCTGCTAGTAAGACTAAATACTCGCAAAAAATGGCCACCAGTTCTTTGCCTTACATCCAATCACTTCTTGATTCTTTGGAAACAGTGGCTAATTCTGTTGATTCTAGCTTACATCCCTTCTTAAATAGGGACAGATCTGGAGCCGACTTATTAATTATAATTTCCACCAATAAAGGTTTATGCGGTTCACTTAACACTAATCTTTTCAAGAAATTATTGCTTTGGGCTAAAGATCGTCCCAACGCTTCCTATATTGCTGTGGGCCAGAAGGCAGTTACTTTCTTGCGCAATCGTGGCTTCAATTTATTAGCTGGTTTCACTGATTGGCCTGAAAAAACTAAGTTAGCTGACGTTTTGCCACTAATTGATTTACTAAAGAGCAAATATCTAACAGGTCAAGTTAATCGGGTGGATGTTCTGTTTACTGATTTTGTGAACGTCTTGAAACAACGTAGTTTAGTTTTCCGTTTACTCCCTTTAGAGGACCTACAGATCCAACAACTAGAAACTGAATTCCAAAACAAAACGATCAGAATTGACTCTGAAAAGAAAAAAAATGAAGCCAAAAAAAGAGCTAATTATCTGTTGGAGCCAAGCCCTAGAGCTCTTTTGGATTTTTTACTGAATTACTACTTGGAATTAAGTTTTTATCACTTAGTTTTGGAATCCCTAGCAAGTGAGCACAGTGCACGTATGATTGCAATGAAGAGTGCTAGCGATAATGCCAAAGATTTGGTTGAGGTTTTGAAATTAGACTTTAATAAATCTCGCCAAACCATGATTACCAATGAATTGTTAGATATTAGTAGCGCCAAGATGCGTTAATATATTTGAAGGATTAAATTTTATGCAAGAAACTAAAAAATCGATTGGCAAAATTGTCAGCATCATCGGTCCAATTGTTGATGTTGAATTTAGCGAAAATTTACCAGCAATTTATAACGCTTTGAGATATGAAACTAACAATTTAACTTTGGAGGTTGAGCAACAACTTGACGAAAAAACTGTTCGTTGCTTAGCTCTTGGTCCGACCGATGGTCTTTCTAGAGGCTATGAAGTGCTTAATACTGGTTCTCCAATTTCTGTACCAATTGGCGAAGAGACTTTGGGTAGAATGTTTAATGTGGTGGGTGAACCAATTGACAACAAAGGGCCAGTCAAAACCAAACAAACCGCTCCAATTCACAAGAGTGCTCCACCACTAACCCAATTGGAAACCACTCCTTCAGTTTTGGAAACTGGTATCAAAGTGATTGATCTGATCTGTCCATTCAAAAGAGGTGGTAAGATCGGTATCTTTGGTGGAGCAGGTGTAGGCAAGACAGTTATTATTCAAGAACTAATTCGTAATATTGCTGAAGAGCACAAGGGCCACTCAGTTTTTGCTGGTGTGGGTGAACGTTCTCGTGAGGGTAATGATCTTTACCACGAAATGAAAGATTCTGGAGTTTTAGATAGTACAGTGATGTGTTTTGGTCAGATGAATGAACCACCAGGCAATCGTGCTCGCGTGGCTTTGACCGCTTTAACAATGGCCGAATACTTCCGTGATGAAAAACATGAAGACGTGCTACTTTTTATTGATAATATTTTTAGATTTTCTCAGGCAGGAAGTGAAGTTTCAGCACTGCTTGGTCGTATTCCTTCTGCTGTCGGTTATCAGCCAACTTTAGCCACTGATATGGCCGCACTTCAAGAAAGAATTACTTCCACTAAGAGCGGTTCGATTACTTCTATGCAAGCTGTTTACGTGCCAGCTGACGATTACACCGATCCAGCTCCAGCCACCACCTTCGCTCATTTGGACTCAATTATTTCGCTTGATCGCAGATTATCCGAGCAAGCAATTTTCCCAGCTGTCGATCCACTTAGCTCTGATTCCAAGATTTTGGAAAAAGGCATTGTCGGTGAAGAACACTACAAGGTAGCTCGCGATGTGCAAAAAATTCTACAACGTTATAAAGAATTACAAGATATTATTGCCATTTTGGGTATTGATGAGTTAGGTGATGAGGACAAAAAAGTGGTAGCTCGTGCCAGAAGAATTCAAAAGTTTCTTTCTCAACCAATGTTTGTGGCAGAGCAATTTACCAATATTAAGGGTGCTTATGTGCCGATTGCAGAGAACATTCGTGGTTTCAAAGAAATTTTGGAAGGTCGCTATGATCACTTGCCAGAGCAGGCTTTTTATATGGTCGGTACCATTGAAGACGTAATCGCCAAAGCCAAAACCTTAAAAGAGAATGAATAGAGGAAACTCTGCTTCTTCAATGGACTTTATTAAAGTGCAGAGTTTTCATTAATATTTAAATATATAAAGCTTATATGAGTAATAAATTAAGACTGACCATCGTTTCGCAAGAAGAAAAAATCCTAGATCAAGAGGTTGATTCTGTCACCTTACCAACTCAAAATGGTTTAATTACGATTCTTAAAGATCACCAGCCACTAATTAGCAAACTTGACTTTGGTGAGCTGATTTATCAAGTTAATGGCACCAAACACGAAATGTTGCTTACTCAGGGTTTTGTTAATAAAAAACCTGACAATCATGTTTTGGTGGTGGTTGATTCTGCTTTTAGTGCTCGTGAGTTAAACGATGAGAAGATCAAAACCGCTATTGCCAAAGCCAAAGAAGCCTACAGAATTTCTAAAGACAAACAAGAACTTCTGATGATCGAGTCTTCCCTCAAACAGATGTTTTGGGAGTTGCAACTGGCCAACAAGAATAAGAAAAATTGATTTTTCTTCTAAGTTTCATGTTTTCTAATTGACACCTTAGCAAACTCTCGGTATGATTGCTAAAGGAGTTTCTAACTATGATTGATCTCGTTGCCCGCCAAATTCAGATCTTACGTGCTATTATTGAGGAATTTATTGAGACGGGAATGCCTGTTGGCTCAGAAAAAATTGACAAGAAATTTAACATTGGTGTTTCTCCTGCAACCATTCGTAACGAGATGGTTTATTTGACCAAACAAGGCTATTTGATCAAATCTCACATTAGTGCTGGTCGTGTACCCACAGCTTTAGCCATGCGCCTTTATATCAATGAATTGGTCAAAGAAAAAGAACTCTCAGTGGCCGATGAAGTTGGGGTCAAAGAAAAAATTTGGCGTTATCGCAACAAAATGGAAGATTTACTCCATGAGACTTCAAGGGTTTTGGCAGAAAAAACTCACGCATTGGGTATTGCAATGGATGCCGAAGGCAGAATGTTTCATGCTGGTTATTCTAATTTATTGCAAATGCCTGAATTCTACGACATTAACTTAACCAGGCAAGTTTTACAAATGATTGAAGAAGAGCAAGTTATGGATCAAATTTTTGAGAGCAATCACAGTGAGAATGCAGTCAAAGTTGTTTTTGGTCAGGATTTGGGTAATAAAGATTTGGACCAAATCAGTATTATGTTTGTTGAATTGCCAATTACTAATTGTCGCTTTGGCGTTTTAGGTTCAACCAGATTTGATTATTCCTATGTCCTACCAATCATGAAATACTTCAAGGGTTTGATTGAGAGTATGACGGATTAGGTTTTTAAAATTTATACTTTAAATTCAGTTACGCTCGACGAAAAGTATTTGCTTATTAAAATTAACAATCTTTTTCTCGCTCAGAGAAGCCGCTGTTTATAGACATTACTACTAATTCATAATATTTATCAGCGCCTTCTATGAACTTCATTTAAAATATAAAGTTTAAAAAATTAATAAAAAATAATTAGAAAATAGAAACAAAAAATGAAAAAGAATACACCAATCGATCAAGTCAACGAACCTATTACTGATGAAGCAGCTGAGGAAGTTGTGAGTGAGCAACAGCGTAAAATTCAAGAATTGCAAATTCTTTTAGCTGCTTCGCTTGAGAGAGAAAAAAGAGCTCTAGCTGACTATCAGAATTTACAACGTCGCAGTCAAGAAGAACGAGTGGCTTTTATTAAAATGGCCAATAAAGATTTACTGCAAAGTTTATTGCAGCCCTTAGAGCATCTTGCTTTGGCTTCTTCCAATCTCAAAGATCGTGGGCTCAATATGGTAATAGAACAATTTTGGAAAGAATTGCAACATTTTGGTTTACAGGAAATTGAAGTAATTGGTCAAAAATTTGATTTGCAAACAATGGACGTGGTGGACAAAAAAAATCATGGAGAAAAAGTAGTGGCAGTGGTGCGCAAAGGCTTTAGTCTTCATGGCGAAGTGATTCAGCATGCTCAAGTTATTCTTGATTAAGATTGAACATTCAATCTAAATTGACTCTAGCAGTCGATTGAGTTGTCTGCTAAAATACTGGCAATCGATTAAAAAATGAGACCAAAAGTCTTGTTTAAATATAAACAATAAATAGAAAATAAAGAAAGGAGTGAGTAATTTTTTGATCTTTTAAGCGTCTGATCAAAAATTTAATCACAAATATATTATGTCAAAAATTATTGGTATTGATCTTGGAACCACTAACTCTGCAGTCGCAGTGATGCAAGGTGGTAATTCTGTCATTATCCCAACTAGCGAAGGTCGCAATACTTTTCCATCAATAGTGGGTTTCAAAGGTAATGATGTGATTGTGGGTGATCCCGCTAAACGTCAAATGGTGCTTAATGCCAAAAAGACGGTTAATTCAGTCAAAAGATTTATGGGTCGTAAGTTAAATGATAGTGCTGTTAAGCAGGCGATTAAGCATGTTTCCTATGAAGTAGTTGAAGGTAAAGATGGTATGGCAGTGGTTAACATTGATGGCAAGAAATATACCCCTCAAGAGATTTCTGCCAAGATTTTGACCAAAGCCAAAACTGACGCTGAAAGTTTTTTGGGAGAAAAAGTTGATCGTGCAGTCATTACCGTACCAGCCTATTTCAACGACGCTCAACGTCAAGCTACCAAACAAGCTGGTGAAATTGCTGGTTTAAAAGTGGAAAGAATTGTCAATGAGCCAACTGCCGCTGCTCTCGCTTATGGTTTGGACAAAAAAGGTTCACAAACCATTGCGGTTTACGATCTTGGTGGTGGTACTTTTGATATCTCCATTTTGGAAATTGGTGATGGTGTTTTTGAAGTGAAGTCCACTAATGGTGACACCTTTTTGGGTGGTGATGATTTTGATAGTGCCATTATTGAGTGGATTGTGGCTGAGTTCAAAAAAGATCAGGGTAAAGATTTGACCAAAGATCCTCAAGCTATGCAGCGTATCAAAGACAGCGCTGAAAAAGCTAAGATTGAATTGTCTGCTAGTGCCAGCACTGAAATTAATCAACCCTTTATCACACAAGGTGATGATGGCCAGCCTTTGCACTTAACTTTAACTTTAACCAGAGCCAAACTAGAAGAATTAGTAGATGATTTGATCAAAAAATCAATTGAACCAGTTAAAAAAGCTTTAAGTGATGCCAAACTAACAGCCAAAGATATTGATGAAGTAGTTTTGGTTGGTGGTATGACCAGAATGCCCAAAGTGCAAAAAGTAGTTGAAGAATTTTTTGGCAAAGAACCACACAAAGGCGTTAATCCAGATGAAGTGGTAGCTATTGGCGCTGCTGTGCAAGCAGGTGTGATTTCTGGTGATGTCAACGATGTGGTTTTACTTGATGTTACCCCTCTAACTCTTGGCATTGAAACTTTAGGCGGCATTCGTACTCCTTTGATTGATCGCAACACTACCATCCCTACTAGCAAATCTCAGGTTTTTTCAACTGCAGCTGACAACCAAACTCAGGTAGAGATTAATGTGCTTCAAGGTGAGCGCGAAATGGCTGCTGACAACAAGAGTCTTGGTCGCTTTATTCTCGATGGAATTCCTGCGGCAATGCGAGGTGTGCCTCAGATTGAAGTCACCTTTGACATTGATAGTAATGGAATTTTGCACGTCACTGCCAAGGATAAAACCTCTGGTAAAGAGCAAAAAATTACTATTGCCAACAGCACCAATCTTTCTGAGGAGGAAGTAGAAAAAATGAAGGCCGAAGCAGAGAAATTTGCTGCTGACGACAAAGCCAAAAAAGAGTTGATTGAAACCAAAAATAAGGCTAACAGCATTGTTTTCGAGATGGAAAAGCAAGTCAAAGAATATGGTTCCAACTTAGAAACAGCTGATAAGGAAAAAATTGAACAAGATCTCAATAAACTCAAAGAACTAGCGGCTAAAGATGATGTGGCCAAAGAAGATTTGGATAAAGCGATTGAGGCGACTATGACTTCCGCCCAAAAAATTGGTGAAGCCATGCAAAAAGCTCAGGCAGCTAAAGCCTCAGCAGCTCCAGGAGCTGATGATAAAGGTGAAGCCAAAAGTGGCGAGTCAAAAGATGGAGAAACTGATAAAAAAGAGGCGCAAGAAGGTGAAGTAGTTAAAGAATAAAAATTAAGGTTTAGAGGCGCTGGCTAAAAAAGCCAGCGCCTCTAATATTTGTTATTGAATCTATGTCGGCAAAACGTGATTACTACGAAGTTTTAGGGGTCAATAAAACTGCCAGCAATGCAGAGATTAAGTCTGCTTACCGCAAATTGGCACTTAAATTCCATCCTGATCGTAACAAAGAAGCAGGAGCAGAAGCTAAGTTCAAAGAAATCAACGAAGCCTACCAAATTCTTTCTGATCCAAAGAAAAAACAAACTTACGACCAATATGGCCACGCTGCCTTTGATCCATCTTCTGGAATGGGTGGAGGTCAAGGTCCTTTTGGTGGATTTGGTGGCGGACAAGCAGGGGGTTTTAATTGGTCTTCTTACTCTAGTTCTACAGGTCAAGGTGGCGCTGATTTTGATTTTGGAGATCCATTTGAAATTTTTGAACAATTTTTTGGTGGCGGCTTCTCTGGCGGAGCCAGAAGGCGCCGCCCTCACTATTCTCTTGAAATTGACTTCATGGAAGCTGTTAATGGTGTAACTAAAGAAGTTGAGATTGAGGGTAAAAGACAAAAAATTAAGGTACCAGCTGGGGCTAATGATGGTACCAGAATTCGTTTTGCAGATTTTGATGTTTCTATGAGCGTTTCTAATCACCCAAGATTTAAGCGTGATGGCTATGATATTTTTGTAGATGAGAAAGTACCCTTCAGCATTTTGGCTTTGGGTGGACAAATTGAAGTCAAAACTTTAGACAACAATGTCAAATTAAAAGTTCGTCCTGGCACAGCTTCTCACTCTTTGGTTCGTTTGCGTGGTGAAGGTGTGCAACACCTGCAAAGTCGAGCTAAAGGTGATTTTTATGTTCGTTTGATTGTGGATGTGCCAGAAAAATTGACTAGAGAGCAAAAGAAGGTGCTTGAAGATTTTGGTGATTTAATGCTATAATCCATACAATATGTATACAATAAACATATCTTTACCTACTCAGTTGAAATCTCAAGCTGACGATCTTATTCAAGCTGGTTATTTTGCCTCTTTTAGTGATCTGGTGAGGACCGCACTTCGTCAAACTTTGGCAGAATCTCGTTATGATTCTTTGGCAAACAAAGCCATTAAAGAACAACAAAATGGCCAAGCTTTGGTTTTAAAAGATAAAAAATCTATTAACAGTTATTTAGATAAAGTTTTTGATGAAAGTGAAAAAGAATGAACTTGGTCATTTCTTCACACTTTCATAAAGATTTATCTAAAATAACTAATAAAAACTTCAAGTTAAAAAGACAGGTTGCCAAAACTCTAGAGTTTTTGTTGAATTCACCTCATCATCCTTCCTTGCGTTTACACAAGTTATCAAATAAAGGCGACTATTCTATCTCAGTCAACATGAGTCTCAGGATTATTTTCCGCCAAGATGATGAGAATATCTATTTGTTAAAAATAGGCTCACATGATGAGGTTTACTGACATGGTGTGCTTTCCCAAAAAGTAGTTTAAAATATTTTATATCAGAAGAAGCCCATGTTACTTAAAGATATTTACAACGCCAATCCACACACCATTGATTCCAAAACTTTGATTGAAGATGCCTTTAGTTTTACTTAATTCTTTGATTGCTTTTGTTGTAATCTATTTGAGATATTTGAAATAAATTTCTATGCCAGAAGACAAAACCAAATTTTTTCCAGATCAAGTGCTACCTTTATTACTAACAGGAATAGTTTTTTTGTTCATGTGGTTTTTGTATCACATGGAAATTTTACTTCTCAACCAATTTATTGTTTCTAGAGAAGCAATTGTTCCTGTTTTAAGGTGGACAGATGTTTTTCTTGGAGTGACTATTTATCTTAAAACTTCAATTGATTTTGCCATTTTCATTGGTCGCTTAATGAATAAATACGAAGGTTGGAAAAATCGTATCATGATTGAAATTGGAACCGCTCTTGGTAATGCACTAGGCACTGGTGCGATTTTACTTGTTTGGGATTTATTTCGAGAAGTGCGTTTTTTGATGGCCCTGATGATTTCTATTGCTGCTTTAGTCTTACTTCGTTTAGCCGAAGAAGGTTTGGATCATGTCAAAGATGTTGAGGGAAGGTATAGTTTTTCGCTTTTTGGTTTTGTGGAAAAATTTGAGGCAATTTTACAAAAAACTAATCGTACTGTTGCCCCAGTTTTGAATAAACTAGTCCCAAGTTTTGCTACTAAGGAAAATGCAAAAGGTTACAAAGCGTTGTTTTATCTTTCTTTTTCTGTACCTTTTATTCTTGGTCTTGATGATTTTGCTGGATACATACCACTTTTTAACATAGTTAATGTTTATGGTTTTGGTGTGGGGGTATTTTTGGGGCACATGATTTTGAATATTTTCTTATTTTTATCCCCAAGAAGAACTATTAAGGCTGTTAAAAACCCAGTTATTTCTTTCATTGGCTCTTTAGTTTTTGTAGCTTTGGCGATTTGGGGTTTTGTTGAAGTTGCTAAATTAATAGGTACCTAGAGTCTTTTACATTTTGTTCTTTTTTTGCTATAATGCAGATTAGTTGTTTAGATAAGAGGAAGGACTGTTGAAAGACAAGTCCTTTTTTGTTAAACAAATTCTTTAGAAAATAACAAATGAAAGGAGTGAGTATTTTTTTTGATCATTAAGACTGTACTAGAAATAATCTGACAAATTGTCTCTGATCAAAAAAAATAAATCACGAATGTAATTATGACCACCGTCCAAAATGCCAATCTAGTTCGCACTGAATTTGCTGCTGCCATCACCCAGATTGCCACGGAGCGCAAAATTGATCCAGAAGATATTTATGAGGCAATTCGTCAAGCTTTAGTGTCTGCTTATCGCAAGCAAATTGGTGATCTTGATGAGAGCTTTTATTATTATGTTGATCTCGACAAAAATAACGGTTCTGCTCGTATTCTCAAAGCTCCTGTCACCAAAATGGATGAGGAAACCCTTGAACCTCTAGAATGGAACGAAAAGAAAGCTGAGGATGTGACCCCAGCTGGCTTTGGTCGCATTGCTGCCCAAACTGCCAAGCAAGTTATTTTACAACGCATCAGAAGAAGTGAAAAAGATACTATTATCGCTGCTTATCGCGATCGCATTGGTGAAGTGGTGACTGGCCAAGTGTTGCGCATGCAGGGTCGTAGTGTCATTTTAGATATTGGTCGTGGTCAAGCTTTCATGCCCCCAGAAGAACAGATGCGTGGTGAGTTTTATCGCTTAAACCAACGTTTAGCAGTGCTTATCAAAGAAATTAGTGAAACTGTTCGCGGTGAGCAAATCATTGTGACTCGCGCTTCAGCTTCTTTGGTCAGTAAACTTTTTGAACGTGAAGTGCCAGAGGTTGCTTCCGGTGCCGTAGAAATTGTGGCAATTGCTCGTGAAGCTGGTGTCCGCACCAAATTGACAGTCAAATCCACTCAAGAAGGAGTGGATCCAGTTGGTTCTTGTGTAGGGCAACGTGGAGTTCGTGTCCAAAAAGTGATTGAAGAGTTAAACAACGAAAAAGTGGACATTATTCCTTACTCTGCCGATGACCGTTTACTTTTGCAAGCGGCTTTGGCTCCTGCTGAAGGCTTACAAATCGAAGTTGATAGCAAAACAAGATTGGTCGTTGTGACTGCTCCAGATGATCAACTCTCTTTAGTAATTGGTCGTGGTGGGCAAAATGTTCGTTTAGCTGCCAAATTAACTGGTTACCAAATCACTGTCAAGTCAGCTACTGGTCAAGTGCAATCAGCTGTGACTGGTAAAGAAGATTACGAAATTGACACTTTTGGTTTGCAGGATGCCACCAGAGAAGTTTTAATTCAATATAAGTTAACTACTTTGGCCGATTTAGTGCGTTTCAGAGATAAATGGGTTAATATGAATGAAGTGGTTGAAGTAGATCAGAAGATTCTTTTGACCAAAGTTAATGAGTATTTGGAAGCAGAAAGTAAACGCGAATAATGTTGCAAAAAAGAGCACCAATTATCACCATCATGGGTCATGTCGATCACGGCAAAACTTCGCTTTTGGATTTTATCCGTCATAGTAATTTGACTGCTCGTGAAGCTGGTGGTATTACTCAACACATTGGTGCTTATCAGATCGAATTTGCCAAGCAAAAAATTACTTTTATTGATACTCCTGGTCACGCTGCTTTTAATAAAATGCGTCAGCGCGGTGCTCAGGTCACTGATTTGGTGATCTTAGTGGTGGCTGCTAATGATGGAGTCAAACCGCAAACTCTCGAATCGATTCGCTTCATCAAAGAAAGCCACGTGCCTTTTATCGTGGCGATCAATAAAATTGATTTACCAGATTTACATTTAGAAGTAGTGAAGGGTCAATTGGCTGAAGCTGGAGTGCTTGTCCAAGAATATGGTGGTGACATTGAAGCGATAGAAATTTCTGCCAAAACTGGTTTAGGAGTTGATAAATTATTGGAAACAATCACGGTGATGGCAGATTTGTTGGAGCTACAAGCTGATCCAAGTGCTCCCCTTGAAGCAGTGGTAATTGAATCCACCAAAGAAAAAAATAAAGGTCCGGTGGCTAGAGTAATTGTTAGATCAGGGACACTTGCAGTTCGTCAGGATTTAATAGTTGATGAGGTTTCTGGTAGAGTGCGTTTATTAGAAAATGAACAAGGTCAATCTCTAGACAAAGTCCTTCCAGGTGAACCAGCAGAGATTATCGGTTTAAGTGATGTGCCAGAAGTCGGAAGTGTGATTCGTGATGCTAATGCTAGTTATGATGCTGATCTAACTAATGAGTTCAGTAAGACTGGTGAGCTTGAAAAATCCTTTCGCATGAGCGAGGAGGTGAATTGGGATCAAATGGATTTGGATTTTATGTTGGGCGATAAGGAAAAAATTAAACTGGTGATTAAGGCCGACGTCAAAGGAACACTTGAGGCCATTTTGCAAAGTTTGGACAAAGAAACTGTGGAAGTAATTGCTTGTGGGGTGGGACAGATTACTGAGCAAGATATGGAAATTGCCAGAGATGGTAAGGTTCTCTTGATTGCTTTTAATATCAAGGTCAATAATACTTTGAAAAAAATCGCCAAAAACATGGGAGTTAAAATTAAGGAATACAACATTATTTATCACCTAATTGAAGATTTACAAAAGAGCATGCTCAAGTTGATGGACGCTACTTTTGATGAAGTGGTGACTGGTGAGGCTGAAATTCTGCAAATTTTTGAAATGAAAGGCGAAGTTATCGCTGGAGTTAGAGTCAAAACTGGTGAACTAAAGAAAGCTGATTTACTCCATCTCAAACGTGGCGAGGAAATCATTGCCAATCCAGTTTTACGCACCATGAAGCATGGCAAAGAAGAAATTGATCGCATTGGTACCAAAAATGAAGGTGGACTAACCTTCAAAAACAAAAAACTTGATTTCCAGGTGGGTGATTTAATTATTGCTTATAAAAAAGAAAGTTAAATTACTGTGGTGGAAGATTTCAAGAGTAAAGCATTTTTTGTGGCAGAGGAACCAAGAAAATTTTCCTTCAGTCGATTAGCTGATTTATTTAAGTCAAAAGAAAATACACCCAAAGTTAGGTGGCTGGCTTTTTCCAAGAAAATAGCTGATGCCTTTACCCGTCAAGAACAAAAAGAAATTGCCACACAAGTTGATGGGTTTGTTGTGGAAGCGGTGGAGCTTAATGAAAAATCACTCAATCTAAACATTCTGTTTAATGTTTTGTTTAATATGCTAGGTTTGCCTGGTTTATCAATCTATTATTTGCTGGAAACTATCCAAAAAGGTGGGCCTGAGGAAATTGATCTAATTGTTGGTCCATTACTTGCTTTTTATGCTTTCTACAGTTTCATTAATAGCATCAAATCAAATGAATATCTTCAAGCGCTTAAACAAAAAATGATTCAAGAAGGTTTGGATGAGTTGGTGGTTTTTGTGGATATGATGCTGCATCGCAGTGGCCGCACCCCCAAATTCTAATTTTTTCCATAACAAAATATAACAAACAGATATATTTAATTTTCAGTTATTTGACTTGACTAGAAAATTGTTTTTAAATGGAAGGTGTCTGTATTTTGCTTGTGTGTCTTGTTTAAAATGAAATAAATTAAAAAGGAGAATTATGCAAAACGGAGAAAGTGGTAGTGGTGTTAATTGGGGAGATAAATTAAAAAGTTTTGGTAAGGATATGAATGATAGGCGTCAAGAAGGTGGTGTGATTACTCATGCTACTCAAGCTAAAGATGCTATGGTTGATGTTGGCAAACAGATTGGACATGGAGCCGGTGAAGAATTTACTAGAGTTTCTGGTGCGGTTGGTGTGATTGGAGATAGATTGGGCCAAGCTGGTGAATACATTGGGGAAACAGCAACTAATTTGAGTCACTCTGTTCGAAAAGATCTTAGTCCTGGAGTGGTTGGTGCTGGCTTGAAAAAATTTGGATCTGACGTTTTAAGCAGAGTTCAGTCTGGAGCTGAACAAGTTGTTATGCGTAATGTTGGTAAGGTTGCGACTATTTATAATGATCGATTAGCCCCAGCTTTAAGAAATCTTGGTGCTGCAGAGGTAGGAAATGCTAAATTTTACAATGCTTTTAATAATGAGTCAGCAAAAACTATTGATTCTGCAGACGAATCTGAAGTTAGAGCTTCTGAAAAAATAGAAGGTGGTCTTTTGATAGAGGAAGTGATGGGTAATTTAAAAGCAGCTGTCGACTTTGATCAGATGAAAGACGTAGCTGTTGCGGCTTTATTGGAAAAAGCTTTGGGAGGTACTGAATTGGCTAGAAAAGCCGGTCCAGTTTTGCTTAAAGGTTTGGTGGCAATGATGCTGGAAAGTTCCAATTTTAGTGGTCAAACTGCTGACGCTAAAAAAGGTTTACAAGCACTTCTTGCTAATAAAGAGCAAATGCAGGAATTGAAAGCAAAGCAAATTGATCTATCTGACTTAGCTAGAGACTTTAACGCCGCTCTGGAAGATATTTCTTCCAAACGAGAGTTAGTAATCTCCTCTAGAGGTAAAGACAAAAATCTTTCTTGGGAATATGAGGGTGGTTTGATTCAAGCAAGTGAAAATGCGCAAAGTGAGGTCTTAGATTTGGGTTGGGAAGTAGTTGACTCTCTGCCAGAAAGCGCAGTTGATTTGGATATGGATAGCTTGGTAGCCGCTAGAATTAAATCACAAGATTTCTCTAGAAAAGCAAATGAGGTTATTTTCCCGCTCCGTGATGTTGCTAAGAGTATGGAAAAGCGTTTTCCAGAAAAAGTTGAGGAAATTCGAGCTTCTTTATCTAAAGTTTTGGCCAAATGGACAGAATCCAAAGGGGTTGCTAGACAGTTAATGAAAGAATTTGTAATTGATAAGTCAATAACTAATCAAGTACAGACGGATATTTTTGACGGAATTATTAATAAAAATGAAATGTTTGCCAGTCTTACAAATGACCAACAACAAGAAGTGATGGCCAAGATTGGTGGTAAAACTAAAGATGGGGCTGAATCAGGCTTTGATCGTGTTCCAGGTACATTATATGATCAAGCTCTTCAAGCCAGTGAAGAATATGCTCGTTTATCTCTTTGTTATGAACAGGTGAGAGAATATGTTAATGAACATCCAGAGGCTGCTGATGCTTTGATGGTTTTGGCTGAAAATGTGATGCAGGCTAAATCAGTGATGAAACTTGCTCAAAATAAGATTGACGCTGAAATTCTTGTTCAATCCAGAAAAATTAAGAATAATAGCGAATTTACTGCTCAAAGACAAGGTAATCTGGCTTCAGAAGCTGCAGATAGAGTCAAGAATAAAGAGCGCTATGCCATGATTTTGGATAGATATAACGAAAGAGTACAAAGAGAAGCTCCAACGGTCAAAAAGATTGCTAAGATATTGGGAGTTACTGGTATAGCTGTAGTTGTTGGTAAAGAAGTTGGTCCAGAAGTTGCAGATGCTCTCATAGAAGTGGCAAGAATGATAGCCAAAGCAGTAGTTGATAATATACCTATGGTCACAAAAGCTATAGCGGCTGGTGGAGGTTTGTGGGCTTCTGTAAATATATTGGGTTGGGCTAGAGAAAAAATGGGTAAGAAGGCTGGTCGAGATGCTTACAAAGAGTTGAGTAAAGCAGAAAGTGATAAAAAAACTGCTTTAAGTAACTTAGAGTCTAGCTTCAATCAATTAAAGAAATTAGGACAAGATGAGGCTGCAAACAGAGTTAAGCAAATCATGGATGATTTAAAAAGTGGAGATAGTTAATATTTCTGAAAGGATTTAACATGCAAAATCAAAATTCACAAAACAATAATTCAGCTCAGAGTCAAGATGATTTTTATAATGATGTGACGAACCTTAATGTTTCTGAAGATGAATTGGATGTTATGGCTGCTGTAACTCAAGCTCAAGTTGATGCTGCTGAGCGAGCTGGCGAAATGGTGGATGAAATGAAGGAAATAATTAAGCAAGAAAATCAAGAAGAGTAATATCTAGATTGATCTGGTATTTTTGTGGTACAATATCCTCCTTATTAATTAATGCTTACTTTTCTATTTGGTTTGAAGCACTAGATAGATAAAGGTGAAAGGAAATTATGGCATTAGCAAAACAAGGTAAAGCTTCAATTATCAAAGACTTCGCTCTTTTTGAAGGTGACACTGGTTCTCCAGAGGTGCAGGTGGCTCTTTTAACTGCTTCGATTGAACAGTTAACTGAACATCTTAAAATGCACAAGAAGGACAACCACTCTCGCAAAGGCTTGCTCAAGCAAGTTTCCAAGAGACGTCGTTTACTTAATTTCTTGCTCTCCAGAAGTGAAGACAGATATCGCAAATTGATTGAAAAATTGGGTTTGAGCAAATAAAACTCCGAATCTATATTTAATGAAAATGCAAAAGGCAGGTTTAAAGACCTGCCTTTTTTGTTGTTATAATTATCTGTTATAATACGGCCATATTAATTAGAAAACTCCAAGAGAGAGTCTTAGAGGATTCCAAAAAGACGAGAATCATTTCTCCTCTTTTCAGAATACTCGGCTCTCCACAAAAGTTTTCAAAACGCCCTCAATTTTTAATTAAAAAGGGCAAAGAAAGTAAAAATATGTCTTATCCAAAGTATGGAAATACTTATAAGAAAGATCTTTTAGTGGGTGACAAAGTTATCCATATAGAAATCGGTAAATTTAGTGAGCAGGTCAGTGCAGCTGTCTTAGCTACCTGTGGTGAAACTATCGTTCACACCACTGTCGCTCTTGGAAGAAAAGTCAATCTTGGCTATTTCCCATTATCAGTTGAATTTGTGGAAAAACTTTTCGCTGGCGGAATCATCAAAGGTTCTCGTTGGGTCAAACGTGATGGTCGTCCAACTGACGATTCAGTTTTGCGTTCCAGAGTTATTGATCGTACCATGCGTCCACTTTTCCCAGATGGCATTACTAATGAAGTTCAAGTGATTAGTACTGTTTTGTCTTATGACGGTGAAAACGAACCAGACATGATTGCTCTAGTGAGTACTGGTTTAGCTTTGCAAATTTCTGACATTCCTTTTGATGGCCCAGTTGCTGGCATGCGTCTTGGTCTAGATGAAAATAAACAATTCATCATCAATCCACTTCGTAGTCAAATCAAAGATAATGATCTTGATTTAATCGTTTCTGCTTCTAAGAATTCCATCGTTATGGTTGAAGCAGGTGCCAATGAGGTTGCCGAAGAAATCATGATTGAGGCTTTGCTAAGAGCTCAAGATGAGTCTAAAAAAGTTTGTGAACAGATCGAAGCTATTGCTACTGAAGTCGGCAAAGAAAAAGTCAACTTACTTGATGCCGAAGATCCAGAAAAAGTTGCTGCTAAGCAAGCCATTATTGATCGCATGGCCAGCACTTATAAACAGGAAATCAATGACATGGTTAATAAAGAAGGTCGTCTAGAAAAGACCGGTCTGTCTGATTTAATCGCTAAAATCATTGAAGAAGATCAAGCCAAATTGGCTGAAGGTGAAGTCAGTGAATTAAGTGAAGGAATGCTAAATGGCATTTTCCATGACTTAATGAAGGCTGAAGCTCGTCGCATGATTCTCGAAGATGGTATTCGTCCAGATGGTCGTAACACTACTGAAATCAGACCAATCTGGTGTGAAGTTGACTTGCTACCTAGAGTTCATGGTAGTGCCATGTTTAAGCGTGGTGCCACTCAAGCTTTGACCGTTGTTACCCTTGGAGATCCTTCTCTTGGACAATTAGTGGAAGATATGGCTGGTGAGCAAACTCATCACTATTTCCACCACTACGATATGCCTCCATATGCTTCTGGTGAAGCTGGACGTATTGGTTATCCCAAGAGACGTGAAATTGGTCACGGTGCATTGGCCCAACGTGCCTTATTGCCTATGGTACCAAATCAAGAAGCTTTCCCTTATACCATTCATGTGGTTAGCAACATCATGAGTTCTAATGGCTCAACTTCTCAGGCTTCAGTTTGTGGTTCCACCATGGCTTTAATGGCTGCTGGTGTGCCAATCAAGAAACCAGTGGCAGGTATTGCCATGGGTTTGATGTCTGATGGTGAGAAATTTGTCGTTCTTTCCGATATTCAAGGCTTAGAAGATCACGTCGGTGACATGGACTTCAAAGTAGCTGGTACCAAAGAAGGTATCACTGCTATTCAGATGGATATTAAATTAAAAGGAATTCCAAAAGAAGTTTTGGTCAAAGCTCTTGGTCAGGCTCTTGAAGGTCGCTTACATATTATGGGTGAAATGCTCAAATGCATTGCAGAGCCTCGTACTTCTTTGAGTCAATATGCTCCAAAAGTTGCTCAAGTCACTATTCCAGCTGAAAAGATTGGTGCAGTGATTGGTTCAGGTGGTTCAGTTATCAAAGACATCATTGAAAAGTCTGGTGCTGAAGTGAATGTCGAAGAAGACAAAGAAAATAAAACTGGTATTATCAATGTTTCTTCTCCAGATCAAGCTGCTATCGATAAAGCAGTCAAAATGATTGAGGATATCACTAGAGAAATCAACGTCGATGATGAATTTGACGGTACCATCACTCGTGTTGAGGGTTATGGCGCTTTTGTTGAATTCTTGCCAGGACGTGAGGGTCTCGTACACGTTTCCAATATGTCTGCTGAGTACGTCAAAGATGCCAATGATCTTTACAAAGTTGGTGATATTGTTCACGTACGTGTCAAAGAATATAACAGCGAGGGTAAGATTGCTTTGACTATGTTGACCAAAGAACAAGAAGACGCCCAAAAAGCTGCTAAGGCTGCTCGTGGCGAAAGCGATGATAATGGTCGCGGTCGTGGCGGTGATCGAGGTGGTTATGGTGGCGGCAGACCTTCCTTTGGTGGACGTGGTGGTGATCGAGGTGGAGATCGTTACGAAAGACGCCCTTCTTTTGGCGGTCGTGGCAATGGCGGTGGCAGAAGATATTAAAGCTTCTAAAGTTTAAATCTAGAAAGCTCCAGCTTAAAAACTGGAGCTTTTTTGTTAAATGCGATTAGTTGAGGAGTGTAGTTTTTGCATCGTGTATACTAATCACATGCGTGCTGCCCATCTCAAAAGTTCTGCCGGTTTTTTTGCCATTCTCGAACTCGATAACAATCGCCAACTGGCTGAGAGTTTGGGTTTGGATTTAACTTTGTCAGATAACTTGGAGTTGCTAGATGCAGTTAACAATCAACTTTTGACCCTCAGTAAAGAAGTCACTGGTGTCATCTTTGATCCCATTTACACTTTCAAGCTCTTGTCCAAAAAAGCAAATAACGCTGGAGCATTACTTCGTTTGGAACAAGATAAAGAAAATTTGCCAGACAGTTTACCCTTGCTTTTCCCCAATTTTAGCTTGGAGGAAATTAGCAATAACTATGCTTTGGCTAAATTAGAATTGAATTATCATTCAAATGAAAATAAGGCCATTGAAAAAAGACAATTACTAGCTGAAATTAGGGAATATTCTAAAATTTTAAGCATCGATTTTCTCCTAAAATTAAGAATTTACAATCCGGCAAAATTTACTTTACAAAAAAAAGAAAATGCCAAAGCAACCATCTTTTCTTTTGCGGAAGATCAATTGACAGCGATTCAAGAATTAAGATCGCTTACAGACCTTATAGTCATCCAAAATCCCCCCGATCCGCTCGCAATGGCAACTATTATCAGTGAGTTAGACATACCCTGTTTAGTGATGGCAGATGAGCAAGATAGCTATGATAGCTTTAAAGAAAAATTTCGCATGTCGATGGAAAATGGTGCCAAAGGTTATTGTGCTGGTCAGGTACTATGGAAAGAAATCTCGAATTATCGTCGCGAAGATCAAAGTTTGGATTTGGAAGGAATGGAAAAATACATTAGTACAACAGTTAGAGATCGCTTGATGGAGTTAAATCGCATTGCCTCAGAAAACTTGGCCGATTGATTTTTATCTTCATATAGATTAACATCTATATGTTAGACATTAAATTTTTATAAAAAGGATTTTTATGCACACTCTCCCAAATTTACCTTATGCTTATGAAGCTCTTGAGCCACACATTGATGGCCTAACTATGCATATTCACCACGATAAACACCACCAAGCTTACTTGGACAAGTTCAATGTTGCTTTAACCAATTATCCAGAGTTAGCTAAATTGAGTGCTGAAGACTTGTTATGGCACTTTGAAGACCGAGTTAAAGTTGAAACTCCAGCCGATATTCAAATGGCTTTGAAAAATCATGGCGGCGGCTTTGAGCATCACAACTTGTTTTGGGAGATCATGTCGCCAACGGGATCAAGGGAAGCAGTGGGCGAACTAGCCGCCGCCATCTCTAGTAAATTTGGTACTTTTGCCGATTTCCGCACACAATTTATCGATGTAGCGATGAAACAATTTGGTTCTGGTTGGGCTTGGTTAGTTTTGGATGAAAACAAAAAATTAGCTTTGTATTCCTTACCAAATCAAGATTCTCCACTTCTTAGTAAACATTACCCAATCATGGGTGTAGATGTTTGGGAGCATGCTTATTATCTTAAATATCAGAATCGTCGTCCAGAATATTTAGAAGCGATTTGGAACGTTCTTGATTGGCAAAAAATTGAGGAGAGATATCAAGCTGGCCTGACTAAATAGATTAATTGTTAGCCAATTCTAGATTTGCTTTTTTGTTGCTTATATGCAACAATAGCTTCATGTGAAGAAAGTTGTTAATCTTGACCATCGAGCTAAAAAAGAGATTTCTCCTTTTCCAGTTTAGGTTAGATTAAAGATTGTAGCCGTTCTTGAAATTCTAGAAAGAGATGGTTTTTTAAGAGAGCCATACGCTAAAAAACTAGATACAGAGCTTTTTGAAATAAGAATTAAAAGTGATGGGCAGTGGCGATTACTTTACGCATATTTTACTAAGCAAGAAGTCTTGATTTTATCTGCCTTTCATAAGAAAACTCAGAAAACACCACTTCTAGAATTATCAAAAGCCAAGAGAAGATTAAAAGAACACTCAAAAGGATCATTATGAAAAAAAAAGCTCGCCCTGCTGTCATTAGTCTAAAAGAATTTGCTAGTGAATTTGATAAAAACCAACACAAACAAATCAAAAAAGAAATTGAATATTACGACCTTTTGCATTCATTTAAAATTGCTAGAGAAAGTCGTTCTATCACTCAAGAAGAACTTGCTCGCAAATCTGGAGTCAATCGCAGCACTCTAAGCAAAATTGAATCTGGTTCGCGCAATGCTACCATTGATACTCTCATGCGTTTGGCTGCTGCCATGAAAATGCGTTTTGAGGTTAGACTTTATCAATAATTTGCTTTAGTATTTTCTTCTATCTATGTTGGAATTGATTCTCGACGTTGAAACTAAACAAATTTTTGATGACGTGGGTGGCTATTTTCCAGAGAAATTAGGTATTTCTTTTGTGGGGGTTTGTGTGCGTGAAGGGCGTTTTGAGAAAGGGGTGATGCAATCTTATTTCGAGAAAGATCTGCCCAAGCTTTTTCCACTTTTGGAGCGCGCTGATGTTGTGGTTGGTTTCAACATTGATGGTTTTGATATGCCTACTTTTATTCCTTATTACAATGCCGACATCAGTCGTATTCCCACTTTAGATGTGATGGATCGTATTAAGAAGAGTGTGGGTCATCGTATCGGTTTGGACGCTGTGGCGAAAGAAACTTTGGGAACAGGTAAAACTGGTGATGGTTTGGATGCAATTAAGTATTTTAAGTCTGGTAACTTTGAGGCTCTGGAAAAATATTGTTTACAGGATGTGGCAGTAACTAGAGATGTTTATGATTATGGTCTCAAGCATGGCAAGGTTAAATTTCGCAACAAGTGGAATCGCTTAATTGAGGCACCAGTAGACTTTTCCTTCACCAGCGCCAAAGCTAGTGGGATTCAAATGAGTTTGATATAATTATCATGTTGGTTTTTGAGTATATTTATTAATAAAATATAAAAAGGAAACTTATGAATGAGCAAGGATTAAAAAGAACAGATGCTGGATATAAACCGGAAGTTAGCGGTCAGGTTGATCAAGCCGCCAAAAAATCACTTTTTAGTTTTATTAAAAAAGGAATTGTTAGGATTTTCACTGGAAAATCATACTCTGGTCAAAGCGCAGAAACTTTTCAGGCTAGAAATGCTAGAGTAGCTGATCTCAAAAAGAAATAATTCTGTGCATGATTCCTAAAATTTGCTTCACTGCTTCTGTTTTTCTCATTGTTGATGGCAGGGTTTTGCTAGTCAAACACAAGAAGATTAATAAGTGGTTGGGTCCAGGTGGTCATATTGATGAAAACGAATTGCCACATGAGGCAGCCGAAAGAGAATTCTTGGAGGAAACGGGGATTAAGGTTCAAATTTATAATCCATCAAAAGATTTTGTTGCCAGACAATTAGTTGCCAGACAATTAAATGAAGATCTTTTTCACCCTTTACCATTTGCGATCAGTGAACACTGGGTTTGTCAAGACAATTATTCTCGTCGCTTAGTTGCTACGGAGCAGAATCAACAATTTATTCCCAATGCTCAGTGGTCCAAAGGTTGTGAAAAACATCTAAATTTCACTTATTTAGCTAAAGCAATTGGTTCCTTAGAAATCAATCCAAATGAAGGAGAATCACAAGAAATTGCTTGGTTTACTGTTGCAGATCTGCAAGATAAATACAAAAATGAATTGGCTAGCTTAGTGTTTGTAGAATTACTCAAAGCTTTTGAACTTGCTAAGTAACTTCATTCTTGAGAGAATGGGCTCTATGTTTGTCAAACATCAACTTACTACAAATGTAAAATTGTTGCAAAAAGCAGCTATAATTCGTCAACATCATTCCAACCTAGAAGTTTTATTGTTACAGAGGAGCTCTGATGCCCTTTCTCGTCCAAATTGCTGGGATTTACCTGGTGGCAACAGTGAATGGCCCCAAAATAAAAGTTCTATGGCTAATTTGCATTTGGCAGATCTTAGTCGTGAAATTGTTGAGGAAACAGCTTTGCAAATCAACACAAATGCACTGCAACTAAAGAATCTTGTTCATTTTTCAACATATTTTGATTCTAATAAGCAGGTTTTTAGCATCATTGGTGGTTGGTTTGTAAATTTTGACTCTACCAATCAGGTTGAAATTCAAATTTCTTTGGAACATCAAAAATATGCTTGGGTTTCACAAACAGATTTGCACGAATATGATTTTGGTGGCCAACAAGGTGCTTTTGTTTTAGAGATAATTTTAAATTCTTTCAATGAAATTCATCGTCGCCTCTAAAAATCCAGTCAAAATTAATGCAGTTTCCACCGCAGTTCGTGCTCATTTTCCTGATCCAACATTAATTGGTTTGGAGGTTGAGAGTGGCGTCTTGGCTCAACCAATGAGTGATGAAGAAACTAAGCTTGGAGCAAGTAATCGCGCTTTTAATGTCAAAGAGTTGGCAACTAGGCAGAATTTAATTAGTCCCAATGAAGATTTTTTGTGTATTGGTTTGGAAGGTGGAGTTTTTCATCCAAGTTTTGTGCAAAGAAAAGATGAGCTTTGGTCGACAGTATGGGCAGTTGTGATTGATAAAGATAACCAAAATTATTTTAGTAATGGTGCTCGTTTTCCATTGCCAGATTTTTTATCAAAAATGCTTCTAAATGGAGAGGAAATGGGGCCAAGTTTAGGTCGCTACCTAAAGAATCCAGACTTGCGCAAGAAAGAAGGTATGATTGGGTATTTAACCAACCACTTCACCAATCGCAGTGATGAGTACGCTAGCATTGTCAAAGTCGCTATTGGCCTCTGGTATGGAGTTGCCAGTCGCCAAGAACGCTCTTGACAAAGTGATCTTTCCAATGCACTATGGGATCATAGTAATACTTATTGCAAGGAAATATGTCAAAAAAACTCCAAGCTCTGCTGCCTTATCTTTTTCCATCAATTGCGATCATCTTTGTGGTGATTATGTTTGCTCGTTGGTACAAAGGTAAAACTGCTGAGTCTCCAGTTAACTTACTTAATTCTCAACTACAAGTCGAGAGTTTACCAAAGGAAGTCCAAAATGACATTATCAAAGGAGCCACTGACTATCAAATGCTTGATATGCAAGGAGTTGATCAGGCAGTCGGTGAATTACGTTACCAAATTAAGGATGACAAATTAAGCTTCACCGTCACTGCCAATTTACCAGCATCAAGAGAAGATTATGCTGTTTGGCTGACCGACTTAAATGGCGATGCCAAGAAAAGAGTTTTTAATCTTGTTTATTCTAAAGCAGGTTACGTGGGTAGTGCGATGGTTTCAGCCAACGTATTGCCAGTTAGAGTGGTGGTGGCTAAAGCTTCTGACCTAATGTTGCAAGATGCTTTGTTAAAAGCAGAATTAGCTGCACCAGAGGTAAAATAATCAGTGATTTTGATTAATTTTGATGTACTTTGACATAAAAAAGAGGAAATTGCTTCTTGATTAGCTAGTCAAGTATGCTAGGCTTAGTTAGTAATAAAAATTATTCTCTGTGACCAAATAACATAGAGAAAGAAGGGTAAATTATGGCAAGTGCCTACAGTTACACAAACTCAAAAGGTCAGACCTATTACCTTCACACTAGAGACGTCACCTTGAAGAACGGTAGAGTGCAAACCATCTACTTCTTCGCTAGAGATGTCCGTGAGGGCTCTTTAAGTGCGGTTCCAGCTTCCTATCAGGTAGTTGAGACCAGCAGAACTGGTATGCCAGTCTTGAAGAAGAAATAAGAACTCTTCGATTCTAACGATCGAAACATTCTTGTTTCCCTTAGTTAGAGTGTCGATTTCTTGAAATAAAAATTTCTTCACAATTTTTGTGAAAATTTAAGCCCCGCTTCATTGCGGGGCTTTTGTAATGTTATATTAGGCATATGCAAATTTATCTTGGTAGCGATCATGGTGGTTTTCAACTAAAAGAAGAATTCAAAGGATATCTATCCACACATCACGGGGACTTAAATGTGGAGGATTGTGGGGCCTTTGTTCAAGAAACTAATGATGATTATCCAGTTTTTGCTTTTAGAGTAGGAGAAAAAGTTCGCTCTACTCAAGATCTGGGAATTTTGTTTTGTCGTTCTGGTTCTGGAATGGTAGTTGCTGCCAATAAGGTCAAAGGCATTCGGGCTGTGGAGATTTATAATGAGAAAATTGCTGCACATGCCAAAAGTCATAATCATGCCAATTTAATTGCTTTTAGTGGGGATTATTTAAATTTGTCAGAAATGATTAAATTATTTGAGATTTTTTTAACAACGGCTGAAGATGAAGATGAGCGTCATTACAGAAGGATTGCTCAAATTACAAGATATGAGGAACAATTATGAATTTAGATGTTAGCGCCAACGTTTTGACTGGAGATTTACAGCTAGCAAAGAAACAAATCGAACTGGCCAAAAATACTAATTTGCTTGAAGCAATTCAAATCGACATTGCTGATGGCATTTTTGTTGAAACCACAACTTTTACTCCACAGGATTTAATTGATATTGATTTTGGTCACCTGCGAATTGATTTTCACTTAATGACTGAAGAACCAATGGATTATGTTTGGGAAATGGAGGAATATTGTCGCCATTTGCCAATTAGATCGGTTTTTGGCCAAATTGAAAAAATGTCATATCAAGAGGCCTTTCTAGAGGAGGTGAAAAAGCAAGATTGGAAAGCTGGGTTAGCTCTGGATTTATATACCCCTCTAGAGTCAATCGATGCGGATAGTTGGGATTGGATGGATGCCATCCTCCTTTTAGGAGCAGAAGCTGGGAAATCTGGTCAAAAATTAAACCCTTATATCTTTGAAAAAATTAAAACTGCGAGAGAAAAAATTGCAAATGGCGAACCAATGAAGATTTTTGTTGATTGCGGTGTCAACAAGGATACAGTTGCTCAATTGCAAGCGAGTGGTGTTGATAGCGTTACAGCTAATTCTGCTTTTAATAATGCCGTGAATTATAAACAAGCTGTGGAGGATTTTCTGTCCTATGTCAAATAAAAAAGTTTTGATTCCCAAGTCGAATCGTCTTTGTAAAATTGAAAAAATTGCTTTTTATGGTAGTGCTGATTTGGACAATTCTGATCCAGCTTACGATGAGGCTTACCAGGCAGCCAAACATGTCGCCAAACGTGGTAAAGTGATAGTTAATGGGGGCGGTCCTGGCATTATGGAAGCTGCCACGAAAGGTGCTAAGGCTGGTGGAGGGAAGACTTTGGTGGTAACTTTTTATCCGGAAGATTTACCAGAGTTTGAGGGTCGGGATGATCAAAATATTGCTGATAAAGAAATCAAAACTGCCAATTACATTGAGCGCATGTTTGGGTTGATGGACAACGCTGATCTTTTTGTGTGTTTCAAAGGTGGGACTGGAACATTGAGCGAGTGGGCTACAGCTTGGTTGTTGGCTCATCTTTACTACGGTAACCACAAGCCACTAATTCTCTACGGTGAATTTTGGCATGAATTCATTGATGTAGTGCATAAGAATTTTATGATTGGCTACAAAGAAGCTCAGGTTTATCGCATCGTTGATAACCTTGAAGAATTCAAGGTAGCTCTCAGAATTTTTGAAGAAGAAATGGCTGCGCGTCGCTTGAAATTAACTTAACTTTCACGCTAAGATAAGCAGTAGAAAGCTTGCCCAATATGTACGATATTATTTCCGTTGGCTCATCATTACTTGATATCTTTATTAAATCTGATGATTTGGAAGCTGATCGAGATGGAGAACGACAAATTCTTACTTACGGCGACAAACTAGAGTTATCTGATTTTCAGATTATCACTGGTGGAGGAGCAAGTAATACTTCAGTTGCTTTTGCTCGATTGGG
>CAZIBP010000005.1:37252-41018 GCA_964537665.1 uncultured Pseudomonadales bacterium | reverse complement strand
ATAAGAGAGCGTGCAATGATGGCATAAAAATAGGACAGCACTCCCCAGCCTTTCCAAGCCAAAATAATTAAAATTAAGTGAAAAATTAATTGCTCAAAAATTTGCGGCAAAATTAATTTGTTAAAATCTAATTTTCTTTCCAAAATAATTGAAGGAATAGTTTTAAAAGTTGCTAATGGAAAAGATACTGCTAAAGCCAATAAAACTAAATTGCCTTCACGACCAATTTTGGCATTTAAAAAACCCAATTTGATCACCATTAAGACCAGTAAGAAAATTAAACAAGCCAAAAAAAATTGAACTGTAAACGCAGTTTTTAAATCATCTTGAGTCGGCTCATCTTTTTTTTGAATTAATGAAGCTGCCAGACCAATATCAGAAAAAAATACCAAAAGAGCAATAATTTGAGTCACAATGCCAAAAACTCCAAAATCTTCAGGAGAAAGAAAAGCGCTTAGAACAAAGGCTGAAACCAAACCTATTCCTTGCAGAAATAAAGTGCGTACAAAAAAAGATAAAACCCCCCTCACAGATTTCTTTTTAATTTTTTCAATTTCTGCGGCACTTAATTCGCTCATAGACAAACTTTAAACTATTTCTTTATTCTATGCGACTTTTTTCTCTTTGAAAATAAGCGGCTTTTCTAATATACTCAGGCTAATGAGTTCAGATTTACTAGTTACTCTCGAATATCAGAAGCCTAAGTTGTGGCTAAAAATATTCTTATGGACTGTAAGTAGCATTTTAATTGGCACGATTGCTTTATTTATTTATTTCAATTTAAAAATAAATAAATTTATCAAAAGTTTTGCCAATTCTGCTCAAATTAGTCAAGAAGAAATAGTAAATACTGGCACATCGTTCATTAAACAATTTCAAGATAGTTACCAAAAAGTTGATCAGTTACCAAAAAAAACTAATTTTTTGGTTCTAGGGACTGATAAATTAAGTGGTCGAGATAATGATCCAGAATTAACCGACACTATTATGGTGCTGCAGTTAGATTTTGAAAAAGGCAAAATCAAAACCCTTTCTTTTCCTAGAGATCTTTATAACGAAGCTTTTCAAAGCAAAATCAACGCTCTTTATTATTACGGTAAAGAAAAATATCCCAATAATCCAGAAAAATTTACCAGAGAAGTTTTGGAGCAAATGACTAATTTGAAAATTGACTATGATCTAGTACTTGGAATTGAAGATTTAGCCCAATTAATTGAAATCGTGGATGGAGTGGAAGTTGAAGTTCCAACTGCTTTCACTGACCCGCTTTTTCCAGTTCCAGGTATAGATGTTAGTCAAGTCAGAGATCCTAAAATACTTTATGAAGAAATTTCTTTTAATCAAGGTTGGCAAAAAATGGACGGAACAACTGCTCTGAAATACATGCGCAGTCGCCACAGCAAGAGTGATGAAGGAACTGATGAAGCTAGAGCACAAAGACAACAGCTTGTTTTGCAAGCTTTATTTAACAAAATAATTAAAGTCAGAGACCCAAATGTTTTGGGTAAACTTTATCATTTCTACCTAACTACTTTTGCTAAAGATTTAACGCTAGAAGACATTTCTCGATTGGGGGCACTATATATGAAATATTTAGAGAACAATCAATCAACTAAATTAACTTTTGAAAATTATCATTTAGCTATTTATCCTCAAGATCCCGAGGGAATAATCTACAATCCTCCTCTTTGGCAAACCAAACAACAATGGATTTACCAAATAAAAGATCAAGCTAAATTTAACGAAAGGATTGATGCCATCTTCAATTAAAAACTTAATTCGTTTGATGCTGCTGATCATTATCATTTTAGCCTTTGCAGCTGGATTTTATCAGTCATCGCTTGAAGTCGAAAAAAGAAAAAACCAAATTTTAGAAAATAAAATAGAAAAGATGGAAAAAAAACTTGTAAAAACGGAGTCTTAAGTATGACAAAAAAACAAACTTTATTGGTAACTGGTGGCGCTGGGTTTATTGGCTCCAATTTTGTTCGTTATTATCTGCAAAATCACCCACAAGATTATGTTATTAACCTGGACCTACTCACTTATGCTGGAAATTTGAGTACAATCCAAGACTTAGAAGGACTAAATAACTACAGATTTGTGAGAGGAGATATAAGAGATGCTCAACTTGTCAACCAAATTATGGCAGAAACAGATGTGCTTGTTCATTTTGCGGCAGAAACTCATGTTGATCGCTCAATTATGGCTCCAGCAATCTTTTTGGAAACTAATGTGATTGGCACGCAAGTATTACTTGATGCGGCAGTCAAACACAAGATTAAACGTTTCCATCATATTTCGACAGATGAGGTTTTTGGAGCACTTGAACTTAATACTTCCAACAAATTTAATGAAGAAACTGCCTACAACCCTCACAGTCCTTACTCAGCCTCCAAAGCTGCTTCAGATCATCTAGTACGTGCTTACGGAGACACTTATGGTTTACCCTACACTTTGAGCAATTGCTCCAATAATTATGGCGAATATCATTTTCCAGAAAAAATGATACCTTTGGCAATTACTAATCTAATCGACAATCAAAAAGTACCCATCTACGGTGATGGTCTTTATGTTCGTGATTGGCTTTATGTCCAGGATCACGCACAAGGAATAGATTTGATTCTACAAAACGGTCAGCTTGGCAAAACCTATTTGTTTGGTGGTCTCTATAAAGATGTTAACAATTTGGAATTAATTAAAATGATTCTTAAAATTATGAATAAAGATGAGTCTTACATTGAATACATCACTGATCGACCTGGTCATGACCGCCGCTACAGTGTCGATTTCTCAAAAACAACAAAAGACTTGGGTTGGCAACCTAGTGTAAATCTAGAAGAAGGCTTACGTAAAACCATTGATTGGTATCAACAACACCAATCTTGGTGGCGACCACTTAAAGAAAAAAATGCTGCTTATTTTACAAAACAATATCAAGAAAGAAAGTAAAAAATATGAACAAAATTCCCCTACTTGGTACTGGACTTAATGGTCTAATCGGCTCTAAGTTTGTTACTGATTTTGCAAATCAATATGATTTCGATAATTTAGACGTCAGAAACGCAGTGCGCCCAGTCGATATTACCAACGAAAAACAAGTCCAAGCGGTTTTAGCTAACTCTAATTCTGAATTTGTGGTGCATATGGCAGCTTACACTGATGTAACTGGTGCTTGGCAACAAACAGGTGACAAGCAAGGTCCATGTTACATGGTTAATGTCAAAGGCACAGAAAATTTAGTCAAAGCCTGCATGGAAACAGGCAAACATTTAATTTATTTGTCAACCGCTTATGTGTTTGACGGAGAAAAGCAAGATCCTTACGTTGAAAGTGATCGAACCAATCCAATTGAATGGTATGGCAAAACTAAAGCTTTAGCTGAGGAAATTGTGCAAAATAGTGATATTAATTGGACAATTTTACGTATTGATCAGCCTTTTAGAAATGATCAATTTGATAAAATTGACACTCTACACAGAATTATTGAAGGAATTAAAAGAGGTAAACTTTACCCACAATTTGGCGATCATCATTTTGGCCCAACTTATATTAATGATTTTGTCAAAATTATTGACTTTGTTATTCGTCAAAAAATGACAGGACTTTACCACGCTTCCTCTGGAGAAAGCTGGACAGATTTTGCTTTTGCCAAAATGGTCAATGATACCCTAAATTTAAATTTCCAAATTCAAGAAGGTTCACTTGCTAAGTATTTAGAAACTAGCAACAGACCTTATCAAAAAAATACTGCCTTAAACATTGA
>CAZIBP010000005.1:12919-37152 GCA_964537665.1 uncultured Pseudomonadales bacterium | reverse complement strand
TTGACTTAAAACATTAATTGCAATTATTTTCCACTGCGCCAACTCTTAATTCTTTCATGATGACCGGACAATAATATTTCCGGCACCTTCCAGCCCTTATAATCAACTGGTTTGGTAAACTGTGGATGAGCCATTTTGCCTGGTTGACTATGTGACTCATTACGATTGCTAAATTCATTACCCAAAACTCCAGGTATCAATCTAACCACAGCGTCTATTATTGTTAAAACAGCTGTTTCCCCACCAGTTAAAACGTAGTCACCAATTCTTGTTTCTTCATCAACTAAATTAGTTGCAACTCGCTCATCAACTCCCTCATAGTGACCGCAAATTAAGGTCAGTTCATTTAAATGTGCTAATGTTTGGGCTGTTTGCTGATTAAATAAATTACCTTTGGCAGAAGTGAGTAAAATTTTTTTGTTTTTTTGGCCTCTTTCTAAGTTCAAGCTTTGTAAAGCTCGATCAATTGGCTCAATCATCATTACCATGCCTGGTCCGCCGCCAAAAGGTCTTTGGTCGGTTGTCTGATGCTTATCAGTGGCAAAATCACGCAAATTTAAAATATTTATTTCAATTATTTTTTTGTTTAAAGCTCTTTTGAGGATAGAGGTTTGAAAAGGACTCACAAAAAAATCTGGAAAAATAGTCAAAACATTTATTTTCATATTTTATGATAGGCTATTCTCTATTATACTAGACAGATAAAACTAGGAAATAAATAGAAAGTTAACTATGAGAGTTACAGTTATTGGCACCGGTTTTGTTGGCGTAGTTTCCGCTGCAGTTTATGCTTCTCTTGGCAATCAAGTCATTGGTTTAGATGTTGATGAGAACAAAATTAATTTACTCAAAAAAGGCCAAGTGCCATTTTATGAACCAAACTTGCAAGATTTATTACTACAACAACAAAAAAAACAACAGCTAAGTTTCACTACCTCATATCAGGAAGCAATTGGAAATGCAGAAATAATTATCATTGCTGTTGGCACCCCATCAGCTCCAGATGAAACAGCTGATTTGCGCTATATCTTTGCTAGCGCCGAATCTCTGGCTCCATATATCAGAGAAAACACTATTGTTGTAATTAAATCAACTGTGCCACCAGGTACTCTTGAAAAGGTCATTAGCATCATCAAAAAAAATAGTCCAGTAAATTTCTATGGTGCTTCTCTGCCAGAGTTTTTACGTGAAGGTTCAGCAGTTTTTGATACACTCAATCCAGATAGAATTGTAATTGGTGCAGAAGATGATTTTGTTTTTGACCAATTAGAAAAATTACACCAAAAGCTTCAAGCCCCAATAGTTCGTTGCAAAGTTGCCTCCGCACAAATGGCTAAATATACAGCTAATTCTTATCTAGCTACTCGCATCACTTTCATTAACGAAATTGCTAATCTTTGCGAAAAAAATGGAGCAGATATCAATGAAGTAATTGAGGCAATTGGTTATGACAAGAGAATTGGTCAACATTATTGGTATCCAGGACTAGGCTATGGTGGTTCTTGTTTCCCCAAAGACGTCAAAGAATTGGCAGCTTATTCCCGCAGCGTAGGTGAAGATGACAATTTGTTGAATAAAATTAATGAAATTAATAAAAATCGCATTTTCCATTTACTAGCCAAATTCGCCAAAGAAGTGAATGGTTTTGATGGCAAAACAGTTGCTTTACTTGGTTTATCCTTCAAACCAAACACTGATGATCTGCGCGAAGCTCCTTCTACTAAAATCATCCCTTATCTTAGTGCGCAGGGGGCTACAATAAGAAGCTATGATCCAATGGCTAAATACATTTCCCCAGCCGGAGAGAATCATCACCAATTTTCCTCAATAGAAGAGGCCTGCCAAGAAGCTGATATTATTATCAGCGCAATTGAGTGGCCAGAAATAATTAATTTTGATTTTGCCAAAGTCAAAAACAAAAAAAATCAATTTTTCATTGATGCTCGGAATCAATTCGATGCTACTCGCGTTAGGACTTGGGGCTATCAATATCTAGGCATTGGTAAAAGATAAAATATGAAAAAAATTCTCATTACTGGTGGTACTGGCTTCGTGGCTTCTCATTTAGTTGAAGAACTTTACAAGCAAGGCGAAAGAAATATTTACTTGACTTCTTATAGAGATCAAGGAGAATTTGTTAGGAAATTTGTCCAAGCAAACAATATTTTTCAAGTTAACTTGACTGATTATCAAGCTACACAAGACTTAATTGCCAATCTTAGACCTGATGAAATATACCATCTTGCCTCTTTGGCTAATGTTGGTGACAGTTTCGAAAAAAGAAAATTCATTTTAGAAATGAACACTAGTCTGCAACTAAACTTACTTGATGCAATCAAAAATTACGCACCAAATAGTAGAATGTTGCATGTTAGTACCGCGTTGGTTTACGAACAAAGTCTGCAAAGCCTAAATGAAAATGCCAAATTAGGGCCAGATAATCCTTATGCCTTGTCAAAGTTGATTCAGGACCTGATGACTGAATCCTTTGCACGAAGTGAGAAATTAAATATCGTACGAGTTAGACCCTTTAATCACATTGGTGAGCGACAAACTTTAGGTTTTGTGGTCGCAGATTTGGCAGCTGCAATAGCAAAAATAGAAAAAGGTCAACAAGACGCAATCATGGTAGGTAATCTTGACAGTATCAGAGATTTCTCCGATGTTAAAGATGTGGTTGATGCTTATATTCTACTTATGGCTAAAGGTGAAAGCGGTCAAGTTTATAATGTTGGATCTGGACGAGGTCGAAGTATCAGGGAAATTTTGAATTTATTAATTGCTATGAGTCAAAAAGAAATTAAAGTTGTCCTTGATCAAAGTAAAATTCGTCCAGTTGACCTAGCTTACCTTGTTTGTAACAATGAAAAGATCAGTAACTTAGGTTGGAATCCTAAACATCAATTAGAAGAAACGTTGGAGAGAATTTTAAATTATTGGAGAGAAAATATATGAAAAAAGCTTTTATTACCGGCATTACCGGTCAAGATGGTTCCTATCTGGCAGAGTCTTTGTTGGCCAAAGGCTATAAAGTTTATGGTTTAACTCGTCGCACCAGCACTCAAAATTTTGACCGCATCAAAAATATAACTCATGATCCCAATCTTGAATTAATTTCAGGAGATTTAATTGATCAACATTCCCTAACTTTTGCCTTAGCAGACATCAAACCAGATGAGATTTATAATTTAGCAGCTCAATCTTTTGTTAAAGCCTCTTGGGAACAGCCTGTTTTAACTGGCGAATTTACAGCCATTGGTGTGACTAGGGTTTTAGAAGCAATGAGATTAGCCTGTCCTAAAGCTAAATTTTATCAAGCCAGTTCTAGCGAAATGTTTGGCAAAGTAAGAGAAGTTCCTCAAAATGAAAATACTCCATTTTACCCTCGCTCTCCATATGGAGTGGCTAAGGTTTATGGTCATTGGATTACAGTTAACTATCGCGAATCCTACGACATGTTTGCTGTTTCTGGTATCCTTTTTAATCATGAGTCTCCTCGACGTGGATTAGAATTCGTCACTCGCAAAATTAGTAATGCAGTGGCTCGCATCAAATTGGGCAAACAGGAAGTCATTGAGTTGGGAAATTTAGATGCGAAAAGAGATTGGGGCTATGCCAAAGACTATGTGGAAGCGATGTGGTTAATGCTACAGCAAGATTCAGCTGACGACTATGTGATTGCTACTGGTGAAACTCATAGTGTTAGAGAATTCCTAGAAATCGCTTGCAAAGCAGCCGGTTTGAAAAACTATGAGAATTATTATCGCCACAATAAAAAATATGACCGACCAGCTGAAGTTGATTTATTGATTGGCAATCCAGAAAAAGCAAAAAAAGTTTTGGGTTGGCAAACTTCAGTTAATTTTGAAGAATTAGTCACTTTAATGGTCGAAAAAGATCTTGAACTTGAAAGTAAAAGTCCCAACTAACAATGAAAAAAGCAATCGTCATCATTCCAACCTACAATGAAAAAGATAATATTGTTAAAACCGTTGAGGCTTTGTCAAGAGTTTTCATCGGAATTAAATCTTGGCGCATGAAGATTTTAGTGGTCGATGACAGTTCTCCAGATGGTACAACCGAAGTCGTACGTGATTTGCAAAAGAAATATAGTTTTGTTGAACTCCTGGTCAATCAAAAAAAATCTGGTCTAGGTGGAGCATATTTAAGCGGCATGAATCACGCCTTCAATCATTTAATGGCAGATTTAGTTTTTGAATTTGATGCTGACTTATCTCATGATCCCAAGAAAATCAAAGAATTTTTAGAGAAAATAGATCAAGGTTTTGATCTCGTACTTGGTTCAAGATACATCAAGGGTGGATCCATACCAGAAAATTGGGGTATGCATCGCAAATTTTTAAGTGTTGTCGGCAATCTTTTTATTAATTTTCTAATGCTGGATTTTTCAATTAGAGATTGGACTACTGGTTTTAGAGCAATCAAAAAAGAGGTTTATCTAGCAGTTGAAAAAGAACTTCATAGTGAACGTTTTTCTGGCTATACTTTTCAAATTGGCTTTTTGCACAAAGCTTTGCGCCAAAACTTTAGAATTGCAGAAGTACCATTTAAATTTAAGGATCGCGTAATAGGTAATAGTAAAATTGGGCCAGAGTATATCAAAAATACTTTGTTATATCTTATGAAAGTGAGAATTAAAGAAATTTTAGCAATGAGAATAGTTAAATTTGCTATGGTGGGAGCTTTTGGAGCACTAGTGCAGTTAACTGCCCTACAATTATGGAGAATTATTTTTAGTAGTGAAAGAAATTTTGTCTTAGCCAACTTTTTATCAATTGAAACTGCCATTGTTTCTAATTTCATTTGGAGCAATTTGTGGACTTTTAAAGATCGCAAGCTCAAAAGTAGTCAAATTCCACTGAGCTTCCTTACTTTTAATCTCTCTAGTGCTGGCTCGATCCTTATCCAGACTGTAATAGCTTATCTCACTGCTCACACCATTGGTTTACAGCCAGTTTTTGTTCTACCAATAATTAATTATCTGGTTGATACTGGAGTCATATCAGCTGTTATCGGAATTTTGCTTGGCATGTTTTGGAATTTTTTCGCCTACAACACTTTTATTTGGAAAAAAAAGAAATAGCACTTATATCTAACAGTTAAAATGAAAGCTTGGTTTTTGAAAATTAAAACACCACAATTATTTTTGTTTGTAATTTTATCGGTGGCAATTTTTTTACGTTTTTATAATCTAAAAGATTCTTTGATGTTTCAAGGCGACCAAGGCAGAGATGCTTTAGTAGTTGCCAATATTTTTAAAGATTTGGATCCTGTTTTTATTGGCCCAGTTACAAGTATTGGCAATATGTATTTGGGCCCATTCTATTACTACTTTATGTTGCCATTTCTATTCTTATCTTATCCAAGCCCACTCGGACCGGTTTACGGCGTGGCGGCACTAGCAGTTTTGACAGTTTTTTTGTTATTCAAAATTACTGCTAAAATTTTTGACCAGTCAACAGCTTATCTGGCTACTGTTTTTTTTACTTTATCCGCCAGCGTAGTTAATTTAGCCCGTTTCAGTTGGAATCCTAATATTGCTCCATTTTTTAGTTTACTGATGCTCTATTTCAGTTATTTAGCTTGGAAAAAAGACACGAGGTATTGGCTATTGGTCTCAATATGTTTTAGCTTATTAATTCAGTTGCATTACGTTGCTTTACTCGCCATTTTTGGTGCTTTTTTAGTTTTTTTGTTCCAAATATTTGACAAAAAAGTTAATAACATAAAACTAATTAAAAATGTTTTTTTTGCTTTGGTAATTTTTTTATTTTCCTTAATTCCACTTGGATTATTTGACTATAAACATAACTTTGTGAATATAAAGTCTTTTAGCTCAATTGTGACAGAAAAAGAAAGTTTTGATTTAGAAAGAAAAGTAGGACGACAAGGTTTTGCTGCAATTTCTAAATTTATAACTTTGGATTTAAAAGATCGAGCATCACAAATTATGTTTGAACCAAGCTTTGGAGTTAATAAACTAAATCATCCATTACTATTTGTAACTTTATTATTAACTGCTTTTTACCTATTTAGGCATAAATTTAAACTAAGCGATGCAGAAAAAGTTCTATTAGCTTACTTAGTACCAGGAATACTTGGTTTGAGTGTTTATCAACATCAAGTCTACGAACACTATATCGCTTACTTGTTTCCATTTGTTTATATTTTCTATGGCCTCTTTTTTGCCAAAATAAAAAATAAGTGGTTCAGCTTGTCTTTATTATTGCCATTTTTCATCTATTTTATCTTTAATAATTTTAATCGTTATTATCTTGCTGATAATAGTTGGACTATTGATGACATGCAAAAAACTAGCGAAGAAATATATAAAAGAGTAAAAGATAATGAGAAGTACAACATAGTGTTACTATCAGAATCTAAAGATCTTTATGGCATGAATTATCGCTACTTTCTTAGTACCAATCCCAATCCACCAGTAAAAATGGAAGATCACCATTTGGCTCAAAAACTCTTCATTATTAATGAAGAAAAAATAGAAAAAAATGTGCTGGATTCATTAATTTATGAAATTGTTGTTTTTCCAAACAAACAAGTTGAAGAAGTATTCCAAATCAAAAATGGACCAGAAATTACAGTTTTATCTAGCTATAATAAATGAGAATTTTATGAAACCATATTTATCAATTGTTCTACCCTCCTACAATGAACGTAAAAATATCAAGCGTGGTGTTTTAGAAGAAATTTATCAATTTCTTCAAGATTATGAAAAATCTTGGGAACTAATTTTTTCAGACGATGGCAGCAATGATGGAACAATTGATGAATTAACTAGTTTTGCCAAAAAAGACCAGAGAATTAAAGTCGTCCTTAATCAACACAAAGGCAAAGGTCCAACTGTCAAGACTGGGATGCTTGCAGCTCAAGGCAGTTGGCGGTTATTTACCGATTTTGATCAGTCTACCCCTCTCAGGGAAGTGCGAAAACTTCTGAAGTATACTCCTCAATACGAAGTAGTGATTGGATCAAGAGAGATCAATGGAGCCAAAAGAGAAAAAGAACCGTTTTATAGACATTTAATGGGTCGTGGCTTTAATTTATTAGTCCAACTGTTAGCTATTCCTGGCACGCAAGACAGTCAATGTGGCTTTAAACTCTTTTCAGAAAATGCAACCTCAAAACTTTTTAATAATTTGTACATTTACTCAGGAAAGAATGAAAGACAAGACGCTTTTACTGGAGCGTTTGATGTTGAACTTTTATATCTAGCTAAAAAATATAATTTTGCTTTAAAAGAAGTACCAATTTTATGGAAACACTTTCAAACCGATAGAGTTAACCCGCTTAGAGATTCTCTATTAATGTTCACTGATATTTTACGCATCAAAGTTGCTGATTTAAACAATAAATATCCTAAAAAATGAAAAGTTTACTACTTAAAAGTTATTTTTTTCTATTGCTTATTTTTGCTGGTTTTTCTTTTGTTTTAACAGATCCTAATCTCATCCTACTTAAGGCCGATTGGTTTTTGAGTTTTCAAACTTATTTATGGAAAAATATATTACCTTTGCAAAATTTTAGAACAATTTTTTACTTAATTTTAATTATTTTAATCTTTGCTAATTATTTATTGATTCTCAAGAACTGGCCTAAAATGGAACTTGATGAACGCAAAAAATTTTGGCGCTTTTTTATCATGATTAGCTTACCTTTAGTTTTTTCTTACAACGCCTTATCTCACGACCTTTTTAATTACATTTTTAATGCCAAAATGGTAGTTGAATTTGGAGCAAATCCACACCTTAAAACAGCCTTAGATTTTGCCTATGATCCAATGCTTAGATTTATGAACAATACTCACAGTGTTGCTCCCTATGGATACGGATGGACAGCCTTGTCGATTTTGCCATACCTATTAGGACTAGGAAAATTCTTTTCTACCTTTTTAGTTTTTAAATTTTTTGCTTTCTTATCGCTTATATTGAGTCTATTAATCAGCGAACAGTTTTTCAAAAAAGCAAATTATCAAAACTTAGCCATATTTTTTTTGAATCCACTGGTAATCATAGAAGTCTTAAGTAGTGCTCATAACGATTTGTGGATGCTTACTCCTGCATTGCTAGCCATTTACTTAGCTAGCAATTTTAAAGAAAAAAAATTTCAAAAAATTATCTTTATTATTTTATTGATGGCCGCATCAGTTTCAATTAAGTACGCTACCATCGTATTATTGCCATTTATATTTTATCTAGCTCTAAAAACAAAAATTCACCAATGGCAATATACTTATGACCTGATGAGTTTTAGTTTATTTCTTCCGCTATTCACTGAACGCTCAAAACAGTTTTTACCATGGTATTTAATTTGGGCGTTAATTTTTGTTCCCATTATAAAGAACAAAATCTGGCGCAACCTATTAATTGTTTTTTCTCTATCATCATTACTTCGTTATTTACCTTGGTTTTATTATGTTCCGTGGATGAGCTTCCATTTAGATACCAGCAACTTACTGCTTTGGCAAAAAATCATCACCTGGTCAATACCAGCTTTCTACCTCTTGATTAGTGGTCTATTTATCCTATTTAATAGAAGACGTGAAAACTAAAGCTTTTTTGGCGTTCTTCTTACTGCTTGGTCTGTATTTTGCTATTCATCTTTTTAAATTAACTGCTTTGCCAGTTTTTGCTGATGAAGCAATTTATATTCGTTGGTCGCAATTGATTATTGATGACTTCAATCGTTACCTTTTCTATCCTATGAATGATGGCAAAACCCCATTACTAATGTGGCTAACCGTTCCATTCTTAAAATTATTCACCAATCAACTTTTTGCTGCACGCTTTGTTTTAGTTTTAGTTGGCAGCATCAGCGTATCAACTATTTTCCTTATTTTGAATCAACTTAAAGAAAGAAAAGCAGCCTATTTAGCCATGCTTTTACTCATCATCAGTCCCTTCAGCTTTTTTTATTACCGCATGGCCTTAACAGATGGCTTACTACTACTCAATCTAAGTATTGCTTATTACTTCACCTTCAAAATAGCTAAAGATAAAAGTTTTTGGCCAATACTTGCTTTATCTTTCTTTTTCTTTCTTAGTATCATGAGTAAAACTCCAGCTCTGCTATTTGCACCAGTATTTTATCTAACTATTTTTTTTGAGGAAAGAATAAACCTTAAAAAAGTCCTGATAAATAGTATCAAAATTAGTCTGGGACTACTATTAGCTGGACTACTTTTTTATAGTTTTAGAATTGTTCCATTATTTAGTCAATTATTTGCCGTGGGAGGAAATTTTTTGCAAACCAGTGATGTTATTTTTTCAAGAGAAATTGTGAACGTAGCAACAAGGAATAGTAAATTTTTCTTTGAACAACTTCTCACTTATTTGGGGCCAATTGTTCTGTTTTTATCCTTACCACTTTTTGCTAAAACAAGAAAGAAACAAACTATTCTAGTTTTATCAGCTATTATTTTTTTACTACCGCTAGTATTATTTGGCAAGATTATTTACTCCCGCTATGCTCTCCCCAGTATTTTGTTTTTGATTAGCTCAGCAGCAATCTCAATCAGCAACTTGGAAAAACAAAAAATACTTAAATATCTATTGCTTTTGGCGATTATTTTCCCAGATCTTTTATTTATCAAGAATGCTTATTTCGATGTCGATCATCTGCAATTTAGCAAATCAGACAAAACTCAATTTCTAGAAGAATGGTCTTCTGGTCATGGCATTAAAGAAACTACCAATCTGATTCAGGAATTAGCCAGGTCTCAGACTGTAGCTGTTGCCACTGAGGGTTATTTTGGCAGTTTACCGGATGGAATTTTGTTGAACTTACATAATCAAGATGTAAAAAATATTTATATTGAGGGTATTGGACAACCAGTCAGAGCGATACCTGAAAGTTTTTGGCAAAAAGCCCAAAACTTTGATTTGAAACTATTGGTCGTTAATTCCCATCGTTTAAAGATGGATTTGCCGAAATCTCAACTTCTAACAAGCTTCTGCAGACCCAATCAGTCACCATGTCTAGAAGTTTGGCAAATAAAAGAAAAGTAAAATTTTAAATAAATTTTAACTTGCTCACTTAAAATTTCACCACACATGAATCAATGCGGTGAAAAATATTTTTTACTAAAACAAACAATTGAAGAAATTATCTCTGCAAATTCTTCTAAAGATCAAGGATTTATTTATAGTGCAAAAATTGATTTGCCAAAGGAATTAAAACTTATTGGTTGTCGAGCAATTTTCCAAAGATTACTGATCGATTTAATCAATAATGCCAAACAAGCCTATGAAACCAACTTGCCAAACAAAGTAGTTCTAATCACTGCTAAATTGGAAAATGAAAGAGAATTTTCTCTAAGTGTCAGTGATGGAGGCAAAGGCATCTCTCTGTTTAGAAAAAAATTAATTAAGTATGGAGGAATGATTTTTAAAGATCACAACTCAACAATTTATGAAATCAATCAACTTGCAAAAAAAGAATTCAAAACCAAATTAAAAATTATTTCTCAAACAAACAAAGGCACAACAATCAAGTATTCATTCATTTTACACTAACTAATCTGTAGCCTCGATTCTTAATTGTTTCAATCCTATAATTCTCTAAAGAAAGCTTACTTCTAATTCTTCTAATATAAACGCTAATGGTTTTTTTAAGTGGCAAAAATTCTTTATAACCCCAGACATAGCTTGTAATTGTTTCGTAAGAAACAATTAAGTCTCTATGCTTCAAAAAACATTCTAAAATTTTTAATTCTTGTGGTCTAAATTGTCTTTTATCTATTTGGAAAAATGAATCCTTAAGTAAAAAGCTCATGTTTTCAATAAAGCCACTGTCTTCAATTTTTTCTAAATTGAGTAGATTTTCTATCTTTAAAAAAAGTTCAGTAAAATCAAATGGTTTAGCTAAAAAATCATTAGCTAGATTAAGGGCCTTAAGACGGTCAGATAATGATTTCTTCTCACTAATTACCAAAGTTCTCATAAAAAGTTTTTTCTCCTTAATTCTTTCCAAAAGTTCAAAGGTTTCTCCATCAGTTAAAAACCTTTCACAAATCAACAAATCAAATTGTTCTTTTCGTAATAAATTTTCAGCTCGATCTATTGATTGAGCAACACGAATCAAGTAACCTTTGTTTTTTAAATATTGAACTAATAAAGTTAAAATTGAGCAATTTTTCTCAAGAATTAGAATTCTTTTCATATTTTCCTCCATACACCAAAAAACTGCTTTTGTTATATAATCAGAGGATAAAATAATCTTAAAATTACCCTCCCGGGTAGTGAAATGGCATCATCACTGACTCTGAATCAGTTATTTCAGGTTCGAATCCTGACCCGGGATCATAAAATTGGACAAAAAATACTGTCAAATTAATTAATGGCTGCGCTCACTAATTTTTGTTGAGCAGATTGAAAAACAGTTACTTCAAAAGTCTTTCTGACCGGATCAATTATTCGATTTTTAATTTCCAAAAAAGTTTTGAGCAAACCTTGTTTTTTTCTCTCAATTTCAGTGATTTTGGAAATAAATTTTTTTTCAACAATTTGCATTGTTTCTCCAAGCGCTCCATTTGCCTTTTCTGCTTCTGATTTTGAATCTGACAAAGCCTGTTGATGCGCCAAGCTCTCATTTTCAAGTAAATTAATTTGTTCAGCTAAAAATAGCTGAATCGAATAAAGAATTTTATTGCTTAATTGCTCCCAAAGTTGAGAAATAACTGATGATTCATTTTTTAAATCTAATCTAGATAATAATTCTATTTTTTCCAATTCAATAAATACCGGCATTGCCAAAAGCGACAGCGGAGCTCCAAAATTCTTTCTAAGCTCAATAGCTGTACTTTGCTCAATTGCCTTTTTTTCAATGGAAATTATTTTTTGATCTAAAGTTCCCATCAACCAAGCACTTGTCTGAACGAGCATTTGCCACAACTCTGGATTACTTAAACCTAACTCTTGGCCTAGCTCCTTAATTACCAAGCTTAAATTTAATGCTCCAATTGTTTGCCAATTTTGATCTAATTGGGCTGGATTACTACCGATGCTAGCAGCCATCTCGATTGCTGTTCTTGTTCTTTTTTCCGGCATTTCATTCCTTTCTGCGACTCCTTTTTCAAAGAGTTTTAAATTATTAATGCCGTAGTTCTTCAACAAAAAAGCTCCCAAAAGGGAGCATCGTTTAAAAAATCTAAAGTCAACAACTTTAGCTCGATGCTCGTCAAGAATATTTCTTTTGCTGAAGATCGGACTTAATCTTTAATAGAAATCACCGTTGCGGCACAGTCGTAGATTCTCACTACGTTCCACAGCAAACATAAACTAACAAAAATCAAACAGTCTTACAAGCAGTAATTTTATAACCAAAATTCCTTCGGTGAACAATTTCTACCCCAGAAATTTTTTTAAATAAAAGTTTTCTTAATCGATAGATGTAAACATCAATTAAATTAGAATTCTTTGAATATAAATCCTTAATTATTTTATGTGACAATTGATCTTTTGAAAAAAAATGATTTTGATTTAAAAATAAAAATTTTAATAAAAGATGTTCTGTTTTTGGCAAATTAAGAAAAGAATTTTTAACAAAAAAAGAATCAACTTGAGGATTAAAGCTTAATGAGCCCAAAGAAAGAGATGGCTTTTCTAAATTTGACCAGTTTGGTTTTAATAAAAAATAGTTAATTTGTAAAAATATTAGTTGACTAAAATCAACTAGCAACTTTTCATCAGACATACAAATAATTGGCAGAGTTGGTTTTTCTGTTTTAATTTCTCTAATTAAATTCAAAATTTTATTCCTATGATCGGAATAATTTAGTAAAATTAAATCATAATCATATAAATAAAATATGTTTAAAAATTCATTTTCGTTTTTAACAAAATCTAAAATTGCTTTATCACAAAAATAATTAATAACAAATTTCGAGAATACCTCATCACAATTTAAAATTAAAAAGCGCATAAAATGAGGATTATTTGAAATAATTAATAAGATTAGAGCTTTCTTTTAAACCCTCTTTAATAATTATTTCCTGATTAGATAAAATTTTCTTAAAAAAATTATTTTCTTTTAGTAGTTTCTGTTGGGTCAAGAGATAATTAGCTTTTTTTATATTCTTCAAAATTTTTTTTGAAATCATGGGAATTATTTCTTTATAAAAAATAATTTTCAAATCCTTAAAATTATTCTTCAAAAAATCATCTTTATTTGGAAAACCTGAGATAGAAAGTAACAAATAATAATTAACGCTATTTATTTGACCATTAAGTAAATCTCTAAAACAATCGTGTAAATCATCACTCATTTGTTTGGTTAATACTATAAGTCTAAAAATACTTATAATAATTTTATGATCAGCTGATTCTAAATAATTGAGCAAAAAATAAATGGAAAATATTTGAGCTTTGGCTTTATTAGCTGAGAAATTGTCCAAATTTGATTTGCTTAAGTTAGATAATTTCAACCAAGGACTTTTATTGAATCGATAATAATCAATTTCTTCAAAATTGTTCTTCTCCATTTCCATTAAATAATCAATTATTTGCTTCAGGTGTTTTGAATAATCTGGTAGATCAAACATGGACTTATAAAGCAATTGAATAGCCAAATTGGCTAATGGCAATTCTTGCAAATCTTTTTGTTCATCATTGATATTGTCATAAATAGTGTAAGCAATCCAGGCAAAAACATTAATTAAAGAAAGATTAATAATATTTTGCTTCATTAAAAGATTCTTATCTTTTAATGAAGCAACGAAATGATGAGCTAGAAAAATGGCAAAATCACTTTGTTGATTGTTAACTACTAAAGAAGCTTTTTTAATAAGAAATTGCTCAATAGATGAATTTTTTAGATAAGCAACTTTTTTTTCAAATAAACACAATAAATGTTTTCTTAAATTAGCCTCTCTTGTCTTATCTTTTAAATTTTTTACAAGCGAAAAAAATTCTAAGAAAAAAGCACTGCTCAAAGTTTGACTAGAATAAAATTTTGTTCCAGTTTGCCTATCGTTGTATTTATAGAAATCAAAGGCAGGAAAAGAACCATCACTATTTTGCATAGACAAAATTCTTTGTAAATCAATTTGATCAATCAAATCTTGAAAATTAAAACGTATGACCGCTATAAACAATAAAATAATAGAGCTATCATTTATTTTTTGTTTAAAATAAAATTTTATTTTTTCTTTAATTCTTTGGCGAAAATCACCATGATAGAAATAACTCAGAAAATAAATGCTGGCTAACTCCCCCTTATAGTAAATTGATGAAAAATCATTCGCAATAATTTTTTGATCAATAAATTTATTTAAACCTAGTAAATTTATTTTTTGTGCCTTTAAAAATCTTGCAATGTTTAGATTCACCACAAAATCCAACTCATTCCACTTAGGATTTTTGGAATGATTTAAATGCCAAGTAAAATATGGACCTGACTGATACTTTTGATTGAGTAACAAAATTTGGCTTAAACCTAAGATTATCTTTCTATCAAGCAGGTGATGATCATAATTGAATAAAGCTAACCACGCACAAAAAGTATCATCCAAATCATTTGGATAAACTTCACTGGAATACTTATAAGAATTCTTAAACCAATAGTTAAAAGAGTAGTCAGCATTCATTTCCTTCAGCAATAAATCCACGATTCGTTTTCTTAAATGAAGAATTTTCTGTGAAGAACTACCAGACAGTGAATTTAGGATTAAAGTAAAAGGAAAAATGCTTTCTTTTTCATCAAAACAATGTTTATCCAAATAATTAATTAAGTTTTTTAAGCTCATTGAGAATAAATCGATTTTTAATAAAAACAGTAAAAGTTGAACCAACACCTAATTTACTTTCAACTTTTATTTGTGATTGAAAAATTCTATTCATTATTTCTTGACTTATGTACAATCCAAATCCTATAGATTCTTTATTGCTTTTTAAAGAAAAATAAGGCTCAAAAATTCTTAATAAATTATCTTGTGCTATTCCACAGCCATAATCTTTTACTTGAATTAATAAATTTCTTGGTTTTCTGAGTAATTTGATAAAGATATGCCTATCATTATTACTAGAATTCTCATAAGCCTCTATCGCATTTAGAATCAGGTTTGCCAAAATTTGCATGAGTTTACTTCGATCAGCATGTAATTCGAATCTTTTATTTGGCTTAAAAATGATTTTAATTTTCTTACTCTGACATTTATGTTCAAATAAAGCAATTAACTTTTCAATCTCTGTATTTAAGTCAAAAATTTCTGCCTCTTCCTTATTAAATACTTTACAGGCTCCCATTCTAGAAAGATCATCAATTTGATTGATTGCCAAAAAAGCCGGAGCTAAATCAGTAATTTGATTGTGATTATCTTTTGCTTCTTGAAGAAGAATACTAAGAACCGAAAGAGGATTTCTGATGTCATGAATTAAGCCAGCAGATAATTTACCAAGATCTACCAGTGGAGCAAGCTTAGTTAATTGCTTTAACTGAAATTTTTTAAGCTCTTTAGTTCTTGATTCAACAATTAACTCGAGATTTTCATTTTGTATTTTTAGTTGATTGGCTAATTTTTTAGTTTTACGCAGAGATTTCTCTATTTCTCTGGAAGACAGCCACGACAAAAAAGCCATTAATGAATAAATAGTAATTATTGTTATTAAATTTAGGTAACTGGGGAAAGAAGCCCTCCATTCCGAATGTCTTGGAATGTAATTACTATTTTGAAGAAAGTAAATCATCGATAAACTAAAAGAAATAAAGACAAGAATTAAAAAAGAAAATTTTGGCCCCACTAAAACAGCGCTCAACAAAATAATAAATGGATACATGATATCAACAGTGTAGAGGTCTATTCCCCAACTAAAACTTCCTTTTAATGTAGAAAAAAGCAACAAACTAATAATTAATATGGAAATCAAGCGAATAAAGCCTTTTTTAACTAGAAAAATCATTAAACTTAGAATTATTAAAATTAAAAAAAGAAAGAGAAAACTTTCTTTCTCTATATTAAAACCAAAAAATATCTCCCCAAAAAATCTAATCGTAATTATTATTAACAAGAAACATATCAAGAGAAAACTAATAAAATTTAAAAGGTAACTTTTCCTTTTCTTATCCTCAGACCATGCTTCCTCAAAGATTAGTAACTTATTTATAAAATTCATTAGTCTTCACCACTCCAAGGATCTCCATAAGTTTGCTCATTAATAATTGTCTCAATTTCTTTTGCAGAAATAGCTTGGTTTTGTAAAAGTTTTTCTATAATTTTATTCATAATAATCAATATTTAACTACATAAAAATGAATTAAAAATGAATTTAAGTCATATTTAGATCACTCAATCTTTTTCTTAATTTAGTAAACAATTTTTTTCGAAAGCTTAAATGATTAAAAAATGCTTGAGTTAAAGTTAGAGTGAAATTTTCTTGACCAAAAATGAACCTACGATATTTTTTTTGAATAAAAAAAAGTACCCAATTAATTAGTGAAAAACTACTTGTTTTTTTATATTTAGCAAATTTGCAATCATGATAAAAAAATAAATAATCTTTCAACCAACTATTTGCATTTAAAAATTTTTGCTGATAATTATTGCGGTCGAAAACAAAATTCATTTGTAAAATCTCGTAAGCTTCATAAAGACTTCTTCTATTTTTATCTATAGTCAGATCTGATTCATCTAGCCACAAATTGAGACACCAAGCATTGTTATTCTTTTTGCTAGGTTGTTTACCTTTAATTTTGGTTAGTAAAATTAAAAGTAAGCGGGTTACCCACAAAGTATTCTTCTGGCAAATAATCATAAAATCCAAATCGTCATACTTCTTAGCATTATTAACCGCTGTGGAACCAGTTAGAATAATTGCTTTAACAAAAGAAATTTTCTTGGCTAGATCTACAAAATGAGCAACTTCATTCTTTTTATCTTTCGCAATCACTTCTTTACTGATGCGATTATGCAAATCTCGTTCTCTCAAATAAAAGTAAATACCTTCATTTTTAATTAATCCATGATTAAGCAACTTTGTTAATGATTTTTTTATTTTTTTTTCAGAAAATATTGTTTTTTTTGGTGATAGCGGTAAACGCTTTTTGATCTCATCAATGGTTAAAGCAAAAGTAAAACAACTACTGTAGGACAAGGTTAACAAAATTAAATAATCATACTCATTCATTTCGTCCCTAAATATACGCTATAATTTGTCTAATATGAAGATTTATTCTTGGAACGTGAATGGTATTCGTGCGATTGCTAAAAAAGGATTTTTTACTTGGCTAGAAAGCCTTGATGCTGATATTATTTGTTTACAAGAAACTAAAGCCTCAGTGGATCAATTGGGTTTTGATTTAACCAACATTGAACCATACCGAGCTTATTTTACTTCTGCAGAAAAAAAAGGATATAGCGGTGTGGCTACCTATAGTAAGATAGAACCACTTGAAGTTCAATTGGGCTTGAAAGAAAAGAAGTTTGATTGCGAAGGTCGAACCATCATTACGAAATATCAAAACTTTACACTCTTTAATATTTATTTTCCCAATGGCAAAGCGTCAGCTGAAAGATTAGCTTACAAGATGGCTTATTATGATTTTTTACTAGATTATCTTAGAGATCTTTTAAAAACTGAAAAAAACATTATCATTTGTGGCGATGTTAACACTGCTCATCAAGAAATCGATTTGGCCAGACCAAAAGAAAATCAACTTATTTCTGGATTTTTAAAAAGTGAAAGAGCTTGGATTGACCAACTCTTACAAATTGGTTTTGTTGACAGTTTTCGTTATCTAAATCCATCAAAAAAAGACGCTTATACTTGGTGGAGTCAGCGTAGTGGGGCTAGGAAAAGAAATGTTGGTTGGAGAATTGATTATTTTTTTCTTAGCGATCAATTAAAGAAACATTTACAAAATGCGAGAATTCACCATGAGACTTTAGGTTCGGATCATTGCCCCATTTCTATCGAATTGAATTTTTGATAAAATTTCGAATATGTTAAATGAAAAATTTATTATTTTAGGAGCGCTTCTTTCTTTTTACGGAGGAATGAGTTATTTAATTGACACTCTCAAGGGAAAGACCAAACCAAATAGAGTTTCTTGGTTTTTGTGGGCTTTAGCTCCACTCATTGGCTTTGCAGCTGAATTGGAGAAGGGAGTTGGCTTGACTGCTCTGATGACTTTCATGGTCGGTTTCAATCCCTTGCTAATTGTCATTGCTTCTTTTGTTAATAAAAAAGCATATTGGCAACTAAACAAAATAGATTACTTTTATGGATTAATCTCAATATTTGCTCTCATTATTTGGCGAATAACTGGAGAAGGAAATCTAGCAATCTTTTTTGCCATTTTAGCTGACGCACTTGCTTCAATTCCCACAATAATTAAAGCTTATCATCAACCAGAAACTGAAAATAGCACTATTTTTCTATTTGGCATGATCAATGCGCTGCTAACAATCTTAACAATCAAAGTTTGGACTTTTGCTCATTGGGGATTTCCAGTTTATATCTTTAGTATTTGTGCGACTATTTATTTGTTGGTTAGATTTAAACTAGGCAAAAAATAAGTAATAATTTTTTCTAGAAGATTCGCTATTTCTAAATCATTGGTTTTATTATTTTCTAAAATCCATAATTTACCTTGCTGATTTTTTTTGATTTCTTGTTCTAACTGACTTTTCTTTCGAGCAAAATTATATTGACTCAGCAATCTTCTTTTAATTTGGTCTTCACTTAAGTTTCTTTGTTCCAACCTTTTCTTTTGCACAGACTCATTAACCGATAAAAGAATCATGTTGTAATTACTTAGTTGACTCATCTCTGCTTCAATCAATAATGAAGCATTAAGAAAAATTAAGCCTTTTTTATCTTTTAATTCACGACGCAAACGCACTAAGATTGGTGTAGCCATGATTTGATTTAAAAATTCCAGCTTTTTTTGATCGGCAAACACAATTTCTCCAAGCATTTTACGATTAATGCTTCCGTCTGGATTGGCTACCACTTCACCAAAATAATCAAGAATTTGTTTTCTCACTATTGCATATTTTTCTTCCTTCAAATCATCTTGAATTTGCCAAGCTAAGTGATCAAGCTCAATATTATGTGCCTCTAAATTTCTTTTTTTAGCTAGTTCCACCAATCTTTGGCCCACAAATGATTTGCCAGATCCAATTTCTCCAGTTAAACCTATGATGTATTGACCACTAATTTTGGCTTCTACACACTGTTTTACATAGGGGGGAACATAATCTTGAATTAAACCCTGCTCTTTTTGGATATCTTTAACTGCACTAGAGCTAACATGGGCTAAATTTGGCTTGGCAAAAAGAATAAAAGTATCAATGTTGAGCTTTTGACTCTCACCTAAACTATGTAAGTTTAGTTCATATTCAAAATCACGACTGCTACGCACTCCTTTGACGATAACATCAATGTTATTTTCATAAGCAAAATCAACCAGCATGCCAGTGAAAGATTTAACCTCAACATTTCGCAGGTTAAGAAGAGATCTTCTAGCCATGTCTGTTCGTTCTGCCAGAGAAAAAAGGTATTTTTTATTTGGATTAACTCCAATTGCAACCACCAGGCGATCAAAAATTGCGGCCGTTCTTTGAATTATGTCCAAGTGCCCAAAAGTAATTGGGTCTCCAGAAAAAGCATAAATGGCTGACTTCATAAAGGTTGGGCTATTCTATCATTATTCTAGCATCAAGAACTCTAACTTCATTGCTAGTAACTAGAAGTGGATTAATGTCTAATTCGACTATCTCTGGGAAATCTTTCACTAGTTGAGCCAAACGACCAACAATCTCAATAATTAAGTCTTTATTAATCGCTGATTGACCTCTCACACCATCAAATAATTGGCTAGATCTCAAACTATTTATCATCTTTAGTACGTCTGCTTTCGTCACTGGTGTGAAAACAAAATTAACATCCTTAAACACTTCTACATAAATTCCACCCAAACCAAGCATTAGCATTGTTCCCAATGAATTCTTGCTCACTCCCAATATTAATTCCAAACCTTTAGGCGCCATTTCCATGAGTAAAATTCCTTCTAATCTGGCTTCTGGCTTGTTCTTTTTAACTCGTTGTAACATTGTTTTAGCTTCATCAAGAATATTTTTTTTAGTTACATTCAAACTGACTCCACCAACATCGCTTTTATGTAAAATATCTGAAGAAACGATTTTCATCGCCACTTGGCCGTCTAATTCTTCCATCATTTTCAAAGCTTCATCTGCATTTCTGGCCACAAACGACTTCAGTAAAGGAAAATGGTAAGCCCGCATAACCTCCAGAGCCTCAGCTTCAGGAAGAAACTTCATGTTTTGACTCTTTTTTTTATCAAAAATGGCAGCCACCCTCGTTCTGTCCACATCTTGATAATTTAGAAAAGTTTCATTCTTTTCTTGACTCCACTTGCTAAATTTAGCAAAAGCAGCTAGAGCGGCAGCAGCTGGTTCTGGAAAAGAAGTGTTAGCAATTTTATGTTCACGCAAAACCTCTACTCCAGTGGCCACTGAAGCTTTGCCCATTAAACTAACTATAATTGGCTTGTTGTTTGTTTGCCGAATTTGCACCACTGCTTCAGCAGTCTTTTCTGGTTCGGTCATTGATTGAGGAGTCAGAAGGATAATGACAGCATCTGTATTTTGATCTTGAATAACTGTGGCAAGTGTCTGTTCATAAATTAAACTACTTGCGTCACCTAAAACATCAATCGGATTGTGAACGCTCGCTGCAGATGGCAAAAATGAGTGCAATTTATCAACTGTGTTCTGAGTCAAATCTGCCATCTTCAAACCATTTTCGATCACGCTATCAGTGGCTAAAACTCCTGGTCCACCAGCGTTGGTTATGATCGCAACCTTTTCAATAATTTGAGCTTGATTCATTGAGAAAACTTGAGCAAAATCAAAAAGTTCACTAATACTTTTGGCACGAATTATTCCAGCTTGATTAAATAAAGCTTCATAGGAACTATCTTCGCTACTTAATGAACCAGTATGTGAAGCAATTGCCCCACTACCAGCTGTCGTTTTGCCAGATTTTAAAATAATTATTGGTTTAGGATTAGAACTTCGATTTAAATCCCGTAAAGTTTCTATCAATTCCGGAGCATTGTTTAAAGACTCTGCATAAATACAAATCACCTTAGTCTTTGAATCCTGATGGAGATATTTAATTAGGTCAATTTCTTGCAAAGCAGCTTTGTTACCAATACTTAAAAATTTAGAAAAACCAATACCTAAATCTCCGGCATAATCCAAAACTGCAGTACACAAAGCGCCACTCTGCGATAAAAAGGCGATATCACCAGCTGGGGGCATTAATGTTGCAAATGAAGCATTCATTTTATGTTCTGGATTGATTACTCCCAAACAATTGGGCCCAACCAAAGTTATGTGTAAATCTTCACAGGTTTTGGCTAATTGTTTTTCTAATTCCACATTGCCAACCTCTTTAAAACCAGCTGAAATTACCAAAGCAACCTTAGCCCCTTTTTTAGCAGCTTTGTTGATCTCTGGAATCACTATTTTGGCAGGAACAGCCAAAACAACTAAATCTATGCTGTCTGGCAAATCCTCAACACTCTGATAAGTTTTCAAGCCATGTAACAATTCTATCTTAGGATTAACTGGATAAATTTTACCTTGATAACCTTGCTTGACTAAATTTTCAACTATATCATTACCAACTGCTTTCTCTTCTGAAGAAGCTCCTATAATTGCGATTGATTGTGGATAAAAAAGTAAATCTAAATTCATTTACCAAAACATTGTAGCTAAAAAGAAATACAAAAGATAGAATTGACCTTATGAAAAATAACCAGAGACTGACTTTGAAAAAACAAAATACTATTTATGATGCCAACAATTGGTTAATTTTTAAAAAAAATTTTTTAGCTGGATTTTCCCATAGTGCTGGAGCTTGGTTCTTCAACATTATTGTTTTGTCAATTCTCGCCTACATTTTAATTCCTATTTTTGGTCCATTTTTTAAATCATTGAGCGAAAGAATGCCAAAAAATTTAAATGATATTGTTATTCAAATAGAGAAAAATAATGATTAACTTTTTCCTACAAAGTAAAGATTTTGGCGGAGCAGAAAAATTTGCAAATGATCTTCTTCTGGAAATGGCCAAAAACAATAAGTCAGTTTTTCTCTACAGCAGCAATGATTATCTATTAAATAATTTAAATAAACAGAAAAATGTTAATCTAAACAAAATTCCGATTTATTTGGATTTTGCCTCAAATCACAGAGGATTAATCAAGAGTTTATTGCTCTGTCCATTAGCTCTGATTTATTATTTAAAAATTCTTCGACAAATTAAGAACAGACCGACTAAACAATATATTGTTTGTTCCGGTTTTTCAGAAAAAATTTTGATTTCTCCTCTGGCTAAATTTTTCAATCTAGATTTATTTTTCATTGAATATGGCCCACTTGAACCTATATTTTCCAAACTTTATGGTATTCCCAAGATTCTTTATTACTTAGTTAAAAATTTTGCCAAAAAAATAATTGTTTCTTCTCACAATACCAAACAAGCCTTAAATCATATCTTCAATCAAGAAAAAATTGTTTTGATTCCCTGCGGATCGCCTATTATTGAACCAAATAAACAAATAGCAACTGTTAAGAAAAATTCTTTAATCGTCGTTTCCAGATTGGAAAATGGGAAAGGCCAAGATTTGGCCATTAAAGCTTTTGGTTTGATAAAAAAGGAATTAAAAGATAGTCAATTATGGATTGTGGGTAAGGGCAATTTTTATCAAGAATTAAAATTACTAGCCAAAAATGAACAAGGTATTAAATTTCTGAAATATGTTGCAAATACCACAAATTTAATTGCTCAAAGTAATTTAGTGATCTGTCCATCAGTTTGGTCACTTGAGGGTTTTGGACTAATAGTCATCGAAGCAATGGCACTTGAAAAACCAATTGTTGCTTTCAACAGAGCTCCATATAACGAGATTTTGAAAAATGAACAGAATGCCTTGCTAGCTGAAGATCATGATTACCATGACTTGGCAGACAAAATCATCAAATTATTACAAAATCAAAAGCTACAAAAAAAATTAGCCAAGCAAGCTAAAAAAGATTTTATGAAAAAATATCAAATTAAAAAAATTGCTCACCAATACCTAACGCTTCTGCAAAATTAAAAAACGATGTCTAGCAAACTGATCTGTGATTTGTTGAATTGTAAAATAATCGATAATTTTGGGAAAATTATTTTTAATAAAAGATAAATCATGAGAACTATCGACCTCCAAAAAAATTTGACCACCATTTGCCAAAAACTCTTTATCCAAAATTTGCTCCAAAAGTTTATTAATTAATTCAAAACCAGTTTCACCACCATCAAGAGCGATAAGTGGTTCATAATCTTTGACACTATTATCCAGATGGGGAATTCTTGCAGAAGGAATATAAGGTAAATTAGCAACAATTAAATTAAATTTTTTATGGCTTAAGTTATCTAACAAATCACTTTCCAAAAAATCAATTTTAATGGGCAATTTTTGGCTAAACAGTCTTTGCAAATTAATTTTTGCTAATTTTAAAGCTGACTGAACAATATCAGTTAAAATAAAATTTTTAATTTGTAAATGATAATTCTTAATTTTTAATAAAGAATTTAAAAAAGCCCAACTAATTGCCCCACTCCCAGCACCTACTTCCAAATAGGAAAGTTGCTGATTAAGGCTAAGGGTGAATTTAACTAAATGATCTACTAATTCTTCAGTTTCTACTCTTGGAATCAAAACATTTTGATCTACTTTTAATTCGAGTCCTTTAAAATTGACAAAACCAGTTAAATATTCAACTGGCAAATCACCTTTGGTAAGCAAATCACTTTCTTTTAAGCTATACTTAAGTAACTGATTCTTCTCATAAATATCAAGTTTTCTGCTTTGCTTCATAAAAACTCTGCTTGTAAAATCGCTGATAATAATGCATATTGTATAGCATTGATAAAAATTAATTTGAAAGAAAGGCCTTATGGCAAAAAAAGCACAACAACCAGAGTTTACTCTGCCCTCAAACAAATTTTCATTTAAAGCTTTTAGTGATTTTGTTAATAGTAATTTTTCTTTGATTATTTTGTTGATTATGGCTTTTGTACTAGGTTTTCTAAGCGGCTCTCTTTGGACTGAAAATAGAATGTTGAAGAATGGACTTGGTAATAGTAACGATACAGCTGCTGCTGACGAAGCTGCTGCTGCTGCCGCT
>CAZIBP010000005.1:0-12819 GCA_964537665.1 uncultured Pseudomonadales bacterium | reverse complement strand
TTTCGTGGCAATAAAGATGCCAAAGTCGTCATGATTGAATACTCAGACTTTGAATGTCCTTTCTGCAACAAATTTCATCCCACCATGTTAGATGTCATGGAAAAATATGGTGATAAAGTAGCTTGGGTTTACAGACACTTCCCACTATCTTTTCATCCAAATGCTCAACCCCTAGCAGAAGCTAGTGAATGTGTAGCTGCTTACGGATCAGAAGACGCTTTCTGGAAATTTTCCGACAGTGTCTATGAAAAAATGGCTGATGGGAGCATTTATGGCACCAATAAAGAAGCACAAAAAGTTAGTCCAGAAATGATTGTTTCTTTGGCAGGTGCTGCTGGCGCAAATACAACAAAAGTTAAAGCCTGTATCGATAGTAAAGAAATGAGCAAAAAAGTAAAAGATTCTCAGGCGGGTGGAACTAGCGCTGGCATTTCAGGTACTCCAGGCACCATTATTATTAGTAAAAAAGGTGGTTTTGAATTAGTTCCAGGTGCAGTTCCATTTGCACAGGTAGAGACCATGCTTGAAAAACACCTTTAAACTACTTACTTAGAATAGAAAAACCGCAGATCACTGATTTGCGGTTTTTTATTTCTTAATTTTTAGCAAAACATAAGTCTTTTAAAATTAACTGCAATTTTCCATTACCGCGAAAATTATTGATCTCTAAATTAACAACTAAATCAATTAGATCACCAATTTTATACAAATCCTTCAAATCTGATCTGTTCCAAGCCAATAATTCATATTCTTGACTTGCTTGGCCAAAAGTTACCCACAACTTTAGATGTTCTTGAAGTTTGCCAAGTGATTGATAATTTCTAATAACTGCATTTCGTAAAATAAAACTTGGTTTCTGATTGGACATACCAAATGGAGCAAATTTTTCAATTAACAAAGCTGTTTTAAGATCCAACAAATTAGATTCTAGAACTGCGTCTACCAAGATAATTTTTTCTAAGTTTTGATTTGCTAGAATTTCTTGAGCTTTCTCTTGCATTAATCTTTTAACCGCCTCTATTTTGGATGTGCGCAAAGCAAAGCCAGCAGCTAAGGGATGGCCACCAACTTCCAACAAATCTTGTTTAAATAAACGAATAAACTGCGTAATATTAAAACCAGGTAAAGACCTAGCTGAGGCTTTAGAAATTTTATTTCCTTCACTAATTACAATGCTTGGTTTAGAAAATTTCTCAGTCATTTTGCCAGCAATTAAACCAATAATGCCTTCGTGATAATTTCTTGAGCTCAAAAAAATTATTTTTTCTGTTTTTTCATTTGCCACGATCAACTCTGCCTGTTTAGTTAAATCGAGAGTCAAAGTCTGTCGATCCTCATTAGTGGTTTTTAACAAATTACTTAAAGTGACAGCTTTGGCCTGATCATTCGTGCAAAGCAAACGCAAAGCATCCATACCATCAGCCAAACGACCCATGGCATTAATTCTTGGACCAATCTGAAATCCTAAGGTATAAGCATCAATTTTTTGTGGATCAATTTTGGCTACAGCAAACAAATGTTTGAGGCCAAGATTTAAATTAGATTTTAAAACCACTAAACCTGCCATTAATAAAAACCGATTATATGAAACTAAAGGCATTAAATCAGTTACAGTGGCAATTGCCACCAAAGCCAACAAATTAGTTAACAACTCATCCTGATTTTGGCCACTTAATTCTCTCGCTAAAAACCAAGCCACAGCACAACCACAGACTTCACTAGAATGAAAAACTGCCAAAGCATTAGGTTTTCTATCATCCATCTGGTGATGATCACTAATAATTACCTCAATCTTTTTTGTCTTAAGAAACTGTAAAGCTTCATGAGCAACGATACCATTATCAACAGTGATGATTAAAGATGTGTCTGCATGAGCAAGTAACAAATCTTCAAGCGCTCTGGTTGACAAGCCATAACCGTGTTTTAAGCGGTTGGGAATAAATGGTAAAACATTATAATGCTGAGCGCGTAAAACTTGCCAAAGAACTGCTGTGGCAGTAATACCATCAGCATCATAATCACCAAAAATAATAACTTTTTCTTGATTTTTCTTAGCTTTTTGTAAACGCTTTTTAATTTTGCGCAATTCATTTGAATCAATCTTTAACTCTTCAAGAGAAATTTTAAAAGGAGATAAACCATTAAAAAATTTGGCTTCATTGTTTATTTGTCGATTAGACAATAAAACCTGCTTTAAATCTTCAAGTTTCTTCAGAACACTAGTTGATTGGACGTGCCATTTCATTAAAATTAGACTTATAATAAGGCTATGACCCTAAATTTACCATTCGAAGTTTTATACATTTTACACCGATTTAAACAAAACAATTTTGAGTGTTTCTTGGTCGGTGGCGCTGTTAGAGATTTGATCAGCAATTTTGAACCAAGTCAAATAAAAGATTTTGACTTTACAACTAATGCTACCCCCACAGAAATACAAAATCTTTTTAGTCAAAGCTTTTATGAAAATAATTTTGGAACCGTTAGCATCACTCACGAAAATTTGCTTAAAGAAATTGCTTCTAAGCATCTATTACCAAACAAAAATATGATTGATTTGCTCAAAAAAGAGCAAATCAAGGAAAATAGCATTATTGATCTTAAGAAAGCTAAAAAAATTCATTTTTCCCTCAAAAATCAAGCTACTATTCCCCAAGAAAACAAGCAAAAAGAGGATGTAATATTAGCACCATTTGAAATGACTACTTTTCGCAGTGATGGTGAGTATTTGGATCATCGACGACCAGAAAAAGTTGAATTTGGCAAGCAAATTGAGGATGATTTGGAACGCAGGGATTTCACTATTAACGCTTTAGCTATCAACATTGATCAAAAATATTTGATCGAAATTTTTAGCAACAAAGAAATAAGAACAATTTATGAAATAACTAAAAGCAACTATCAACTAATTGACCTACATAGCGGTCAAGATGACTTGGAAAAAAGAATTATTCGTACGGTGGGAAATCCAGACCAAAGATTTGCTGAAGACGCTTTGCGTATGCTCCGCGCTATTCGCCTGGCAGTTCAATTGGATATGGATATTGAAACAGATACTTATTATGCAATTAAATATCATAAAGACTTGCTTAAATTTGTCAGTTTCGAAAGAATTAGAGATGAATTCCTAAAAATTTTAGCCAGTTCTGATCCAGCAAAAGGAATTGAATTACTTGATGAAACTGGTCTTTTATCAAATATTATTCCTGAACTTTACCGTGGAGTCGGCATGCAACAAAGAGGTCATCATACAACCGATGTTTGGACTCATAGTATTGATGCATTACGTTATTGTCCCTCCAAAGACCCAATTGTTCGTCTAGCCACTCTTTTGCATGACATCGGCAAACCAAATTCTTACAAAGAAGAAAATGAAGCCATCACTTTTTATAGTCACGATATCATCGGTTCTAGAATTGCTAGCAAAATTGCCACTCGCTTACGTTTGGCCAAAAAAGATGTACAAAGAATTTTTACTCTGGTTAGATATCACATGTTTCATTACCAAGAATATCATTCTGATGCCTCAATTCGTCGCTTTATTCAACGAGTAGGTTTTGCAAATATTGATGATATTCTTGATGTGCGTGAAGGCGATCGTTTGGGTAGTGGCGCTAGAAAAACTAGTTGGCGCTTAGAAGAAATGAAAAAACGCATCATTGAACAGCTAAATCAACCAATGGGACTTGATGATTTAAATATCAATGGCAATGATCTAATGAATGAACTATCACTAAAACCAGGCCCAATTCTTGGTGAAATCCTTGACAAGTTACTTGAAAAAGTTTTAGAAAATCCAGATCTAAATTCTAAAGAAAAACTGATAGATGAAGCTAAATTATTAATATCTATTAATAGAAAAAGTTAGTTTAGACTTTTTTCTTTGCTAAGAACTGATCAAAAACAATTAAAAGAGGTACTGCTGTAAAAGTACTAGAATAAGTACCAGTGATCGAGCCAATTAATAGAGCTATAACGAACCAATAAATAGTACTACCTCCTAAAATAACTAGTGTTAGAAGCATAATAATTATGGTCAATGAGTTATTAATTGATCTACCCATAGTTTCTAAAACAGCGGCATTGGCAATTTGCTCAAAAGAAAAACGCGGATGTTTATGTTTTAATTCTCTGATGCGATCGTAAACCACAATCGTATCATGAACAGAAAACGACAAAACAGTTAATAGAGCTGTTACGAATAGAACATCAACTTCAACATTGAAAAAGTGACCCAAAAGACTAAATGCACCAATTAAAATTAAAGAGTCATGAAACATAGCCAAAACTGCACAAAGACCGTATTTAAGCTCATCAAAAGCTTTCCAAACATAAAAAGTAATCACTGAAGCAACTAATAAGACAGCAGTCAGAGTTTTTTTAAGCAATTCTGCTCCTAAAACTGGCCCAACTGTTTCAAAGCGCAGCACTTCGATTTGTCCATAACTCTGACTTAGTTTGGCAACAAGCTCATCTTTTGACTGATTATCAATTTCCTTACCTCGAATTAGTATTTTTCTTTCACCAGAATTTTGGACAGTATTCACTTCGTATAAATTATTTAAATTTTCTTTTAAACCATCTTCTGAATAATTACTAAACTTTTCTTGTTCAAGAAAATGCAATTCCAGCAAAGAACCACCTGTAAAATCAATCGCTGGCTTTAAACCAAACAAAAACAAAGAAATTATACCTGGAAGCAAAAATAATAAAGAAATAAAGAAATAAATTTTTTTGTATTTCATTAAGTTCATGGCTTAATTCCTTCATCTACATGCTTTTGTTTATTAAAAATCGGCAATAAAGCCCTCAATAATAGACGACTAATCAAAACACCGGTAAATAGGCTTAGCAAAGTACCAAGTAAAAAAGTCAAACCAAAACCTTTCACCAAACCACTGGTGTTTAAAAAAGAAAAATTTAAAGGATTGATAAGTATTAAGGCAGTAAAAATAGAAGCTGTATTCGCATCTTTAATACTATCCCACGCTCTACCAAAGCCAAGCTCCATTGCTCTTGAATAAGAATGACCGACTCTTAATTCTTCTTTCATTCTTTCAAAAATTAAAATATTTGAGTCAACCGCCATTCCAATTGTCAAAATTAAACCAGCAACACCTGGCAAGGTTAAAACTACTCCCAAAATTTTGTATAGTGCGATCGTTAGGACTGCATAGATCAACAAAGAAATACTAGCTGCAAAACCCAACCAACCATAATAAAGAATCATGAAGAGCAAAACCAAAGATAAACCAATTAAACCTGCCTTGACACTTTTTTGAATTGATTCATCACCCAAACTAGCCCCAATAGTTTTTTGCTCCAAAACCTTAATATTAACTGGTAAAGCTCCCGCATTTAGCTGAATTGCTAGATTCTTGGCTTCATCAATGGTAAATGCTCCACTAATGACAGCTCGACCATCAAGAATTGGAGTAGAAATCGTGGGAGTCATGATTGGCATACCATCAATAAAAATTGCCAAAACTTCATTCACGTGATTTTTTGTAACATCAGCAAATAAATCACGACCTTCCTCATTCATTTCCAGAGAAATCACTGGTTTACCAGTTTGCTGATCCAATTGAGCTAAAGAACGTTTTAATTGTTTGCCGGTCAAACCAGTTGGTTTAAAAGAATTAAACCAAATTTGGGGAGAGATAGTTGCCTCATTCATTTGTTCTGCACTAAGCTGTTCCTGCAATCTAAATTCCAATTGAGCAGTTTGACCAACTAAATTAAGGGCTTCTTTGGGGTCAGAAACCCCTGGCAATTCAATGATCAAACGATAATTACCATCTTTCTTAGAAGTTTGAATAGAAGATTCACTAATGCCATAAAGATCAACTCTCCTAGCAATGATTTCTCGAGCAGATTCTAGTGCAGTTTCTCTATCTTCTGTTGCAATCTTATCCATTTCCGCTTCAAGAGTGACCTGCATACCTCCTTGTATATCCAAGCCTTTACGCAGTTGGTAATCTTTTTGAATATGTTTGCCAAAAAAATAAAAATCTATAACTGGCTTCTTGTAATTGCCCAATTGATTTGGCAAGGCAATAAAGGTGGCAATTGCCGTCATAAAAAAAACTAAAAATAAAGACTTGGCTAAGGACTTTTTTTTCATAAAAATATTTATTTAAATGTTTGGCAATTCCCTATGACAGAATTCTAATTCATCGCCTATGATCATGACTCGAGCTCCATACATTATTTCCATAATAAATGGATCGCGACGAGCTTTGCGAAAGGTAAATTCTTCATTTTCTATCACTGCATAATTAATTTCTCGCCCAAAAGTTTTTTCCTCTGCTTTGATCAAGGCTTCTATCTCCGGTAAAACAACATCTCCTACAATCAAAATGTCTAGCTCATCTTTATTTAATTTTTCCTGATTAACAAAAGCTCCAGTGAAAACCACATAAACAATATCACCCAATTTGCGACGATATTTACGAATTTTTTTGCCAAGCCCATTAGTCTTCATCATCATTCTTTGTAGTTCTTGGAAGAATAAATATTTCTTATTTAGATAATAGTAAAGACGATTAGATCTTTGTTCACTTTTGAGCAAGCCACACTCTAGCATTCGATCAAGCTCTCGACGAACTGCGTTAATTTCTTCTTTGACTAAACGAGTAATCTCACGCACATAAAACATTTCACTTGGCTTTTCAAAAAAAAGGCCAAGCATCTTTACTCTTACTTTTGAGATTAGCAAATCGCTTAAATCAGCCATAACGATCCTTTATTGAAGTCAATTTTTACTCAATTTTAATCTTAACAAAAAAAATTGAAAAAGCAAAAGATGATATTCATGCAAGAATTTCTTAGTAACTAACTTCAGAATTAGTGGCTAAAACAGAAATCCAAACTTGACCTCTAGCTAACTCCACATCATTACCTCTTACATCAACAAATTCTAATTCTGCTTCCCTGTCTTTCTTTACCCAATTAGCCTCAAGAGGAGCTTGGCCATGCTTAAAGATGAGGGCTTTGCCACGTCCAACGGTCCCATAAAGCATATGTTTTTTTTCATCAATTGGTCCTTTTTCGCTGGTGAATAAAATAATCACATTTTTACTGGCAATTTGTTCGTTGTTGTTAATGTCTATGTGAGCTTCTCCTGCGTTATTGCGCTTGTATGAGTCGCTACTGCTATCATATTGCCATTCAACAGAGTATTGGTTGTAACCAGTCCAGAAATCATAGGCTATTTTGACAGTAGAACCAGACACAGTAGTATCCTTCTCAAAAGTCCAGCCCTGATAGGCACTTGACCAAGAAGCAGCGGGAATTGTTTTTCTAGCAACCATGCGTTCTGGAGTTAAGCCAGTCCAAGATCTTTTTTCAGCTACTTTCCATAGTCCTTCTGAAGTGGTTTCCATAGTGTGCTCTGTAGCAATTTCTTTTCCTGGTATACGATTATAATTGCGTACAAAAGTAGGATAGCCCACAGAAAATTGATTAATATCATTGTTACCTTCCCAACCATAATCGCGGATTTGGCCAAGCGCATCAGCTGGACCAGCCAAGTTAGCTCCACCCACATGAACATACATGGGCAGATTAAAGCCAGAAGCCCAATCAACAAAATAAGTTCTGGCAGAACGAATAGGGGCTAAAGTTAAATCGTGAGATTGAGCAGCACAATAATACAAAGCTCCAAAACGAGTTACCCCACCTTCTGCAACAGCTTCGAAAACAACATCAGCTCGAGTCAAACCAGCCTGTGGTCGAGAATCTGGAGTATTTTCGATCATGACAAAAAGAGGTCGACGAGCCTCCCAAGCATTTTTCTCAGTAGTGGTGTAATAGGCTCCATTCAAGGGACAAGCCTGATCTCTTGGCTCACTTGGATCAATTGTCAGCAAACTGCTAAGTAAAGTTTTACCTTGATCCTCAGTTTTATTATCAGCAATTTCACTAGCAACAGAGCCCTTTGAAAAATAGGAGAAAGCCACAAAAGACAAACCAGCACTCAGAACATATAAAACTAAAATTACTATAAGATTTTTCTTGGGCATAAATCCTTTCTTCGGTTTAAAGTTAAGTTTCAAGTATATAATAGAGCCACAGTTAACAAAATAAGTAAAATTACTGCAAAAACCAAGAGTGTTTTACGTAAATCTTTGACAATTAATTTTGGATCATAAGCAAAAATTTCTGTTAAATAATCTTTCTGCAAAGTTGGTGCAGTGATGGATTTGGCCACAGCAACTGGGCGTCGCAAACTGGCTCGAATTCGATCTTCCTTAGTTCTATGTTTTGCCATAAATTTAGTTAAAAATATTTCTAATATCATTAAAAGAAACAATAATCATCAAAGCAAGTAGCGAAATATAGCCAAAATAGTTTAAATAATGAGCCAATTTATCAACTTTCTTTTTTTGGAAAAATTTTTCTAGAATAATCAACACTGCTCTACCGCCATCCAGTGCTGGAATTGGCAGTAAGTTCATAATACCTAAATTAATCGACAACAAAGCTGCAAAATTAACAATATTTAAGAGTCCTCCCTCAAAAAAACCGTAAGTATTGGCCTGATCAATAATTCCAATTGGGCCAGCAATTTCCTGTTGCACTCCACGACCAGCAAATAAATCGATAATTAATTGCCATAAAGCTTGAATAATCATTAAACCAAGTGCAGCTGACTGTTTGAAAGCATGAAAAACAGTCATGAAAGGCATTAAATACCAAGGATAGCTTTTGAAAATAAGTTCACTAAAAACAACTCCCATTGTGCCGTCACCTGTCGGAGTTTCCTCTTTTGTTCTCAAATAAATTGAATAATCACGAAACTGATCAGGACAATTTTCCTGTTCACAAGGCAAAGAAGCCCTTAGTAAAACTGTTTCTCCTAAATGAGCAGTCACAAAATCTTGAACTGCTGCAATGCTATTGGTCTCAATCCACTGACCATTTACTTGAAAAGCTAAGATGTTGGTGTTGGCTAGTAGACCAACTTGTGCAGCTGGAGAATTCTCTACTACTTCAGCAATCCTAGCTTGATTGTAAAGTTTAGTAGGAATCCCTAATTTATAAAAAATAATTGAAAAAGCTACAATTCCAAAAATTAAATTAAAAAAAATACCAGCAAGCACCACCTCTAAACGTGCCTTAATAGATTTATTGTGAAATGAATTAGGTGAATTAGTCTCTCCTTCTTCAGGACCATTTTCTCCTTCCATTTGCACAAAGCCACCAAAAGGAATTAAATTGAGCGAAAAAAGAGTCCCTTGATAATGAAAAAGCTGTAAAATTCTGGGCGGATAACCAAGTCCAAATTCTTTAACTTTAATCCCGTTTCTCTTGGCAGCGAGAAAATGACCCATTTCATGAACAATGACCAAAACAGATAAAATTAAGATAAAAATTAAAGCTGCCATAAAGTTATCTGTTTTTCCTTAAATACTTAGAAGTTCTTGTTCCTTCTTTTTAGCCATTTCCTCCAGTTTACTAATATATTCCTTAACAACAGTATCCAGTTCTTCCACTTCTGATTTAATATCATCTTCACTAACTCCCACCTCGCCCTCTTGTTTCTCAACATCTCTGCGCACATCAGAACGCACACTGCGCAACATCACCTTGGCAGCCTCTTCTTTTTGGTGCAGCAGTTTTACCATTTCTAATCTTCTTTCTTGAGTAAGAGTGGGAACTGCAATTCTAATTAAATCACCATCAATAATTGGGTTTAAATTTAATTGAGCCAACTGAACTGCTTTTTCTATTTCTGCCAATAAATTTTTGTCCCAGGGCTTAATAACTAGCAATTGAGTATCTGGAGTAGAAATAGAAGCTACTTCATGAATGGCCATTTTTGATCCATAAGCATCCACAAAGACGCCATCCAATAATTGAGCGCTGGCTCTGCCAGTACGCAAAGTAGCGAAATCATTCTGAGCGTGAGCCAAAGTTTTTTTAAATTTTTCTAGATAAGAAGATTTATGTATTGCCATATTTTTTTCTTTTACTTGAGTAAGATTTTAATTGATATTAAACTCCAAATCAACACGAGGAAAAGGCAAGGTTTGCTTGGTTGGATTATGTTCTTTCAAATCTTCTTTTAATTCGTAAACTCTTTGATTAAGAGGATCTAATCTCACATCTTTTTCTGTTTGCTTAATAACAGGAGCCTCTTGTGGATTTTTTTTGAAAAAAACAGCTAAAACAGTCAGCAATAAAATTGAGAACAAAACAATAATTAGTGCATAAAAAGGCCTCAAGCTCTTATTATTTTTAAAATCCCTGATCGTAAAAAACTTCGTCGATTTGTTTTCCAAAAAACGGGCTTGGTCGACAAACTCTGTTTGATTGGCTTGGCTAGTTTCGTTTCTTGAAGGCATAATTTTAAATACTTAGTAATTCGTTTAAATAAGAAATGGACTGTGACAAATTAACATAGATTGGGTTGAGGGTTTTTGGAAGATCATCATAAAATTTAGCCAAATACCAATTTCCGCCACCACGGTTTAAAACATCAGCCCAAAAAGCGTCTAGCTTAAGCTTGGCAGAATCCAAACTACGATTGGTCTCAAAACTAGCGCGATCGATTGCAGGGAGGGACAAGGTTCCTTTTGCATCTAAATAAACATCGATATCTTTTTTCAAAATAATGGCCTTATCGTAAATCATTTGCAAATTACCAATAGAGAGCAAAACCAAAACTTCATTGGCTAAATTACCTACCCCTTTTTGATCATTAGTGAAAGTTGCCAATGAAGCTGTAACCTGATCTCGGTCATTAAGATTCTTTAAAACTTCTTGATGATTTTTGATATAAGTAATGGTGGCTTCAAGTTGAGTAATGTATTTACTTTTGAGAGCAAGCTCAATTCCTTCCGTCGCAATTAAATTTAACCTCAACAAATTCAAGTAACTAATCAATACTTCATCTCTATAAACGCCCAAGTTTTTGGCCTTTTGCACTAAATCTTCTATGGAAACAAGAGTTTGCAGCTGTTTATGCTGATCATAGGCAATTCGATAAAGTTTATCTTGATAAAGATAATTTTCCAGCTGAGCTTGATAAGTTGTTTTAACTGTTTGAATTTCTTGATCTAAGCGCTCTCGCTGCCAAATCAAATCGGTTTTTAACGAAGCGGCATCTGAAGTTATTTCTTGTGTTTCTTGAGCCTGAACAATTGAAAGCGAGAAAAAGAAAACAAAAAGAAAAAAAGCAATTTTTTTCATAAAAACATTTTACAGTGAGCGAGCTTCTTTGGCTAGGTGATATACATAACACATATAATTTTTAGTTAAGGTTTGAGATGATACAATCTGACGTATACATTTTATATAAATGACACATGTTAAAAATTTCAAATATCTGTAAAAGTTTTAACAAAGATGAAAACATAATTAACAACTTTAGTTTAAACATAAAAGATGGAGATTTTGTTTCCATAATGGGCCCTAATGGTTCTGGAAAATCAACTTTATTAAACTTAATTTCAGGATTAGAGAAACTGGCGAGAGGGAAAATTACCTACAATGAAAAGAAAATTAATAGATTTGACATTGGATATATATTTCAAAATTATCACAACACATTATTACCGTGGAAAAACATAATAGACAACATTTCTTTACCCCTGCAATTTAGAGGGGTGGATAAAAAACTTCGATATGAAAAAGTAACTTCTTTATTAAAAAGATCTTCTATTAATATTGATTTAGAAAAATATCCTTATCAAGTTAGTGGAGGACAGCAACAACTTATTAAAATTTTACAAAATATAATATATGAACCAAAGATTTTACTGATGGATGAATCTCTTTCTTCTTTGGATATGTCTGTTTCTTTAGAAATACAAAAAATATTCAAAAATTGCCTAAAGAATCAATCATTATTGATGACAAACAAACCGTTATAGATCAACTGAATAAGCACAACTTTAAAACAGTACTTTTTACTAATTACAGTGAGCTAGAATCTACTTTAATGTCCTTCTTAGCCCAGTAGTTCCCGGCCAAATTAAGTGATTCGAAAGTTCCAGCATCACTCCAGAAACCATTTAGCTCTGCCCAAGTTAACTTTTTAGCTTCAATATAAAAGTTATTGACCTGAGTAATTTCCAACTGATTTCTGCCAATATAGTTAGGATCACACTGACGAATATAATCAAAAACCTTACTATCATAAATATACAAACCAGTTACAGCATAATCAGACTCTGGTTTTTTTGGTTTTTCATCAATACGAATAATTTTACTACTATCTTCTTGATCAAAAACAGCCACACCAAAACGCTGTGGATCCTTAACTTTTTTTAGAAAAATCACTGCACCATCCTTAAATGATTGTACTGTGGATTTAATTTCAGCATCAGTAGTATTGTCACCCAAAATAACAGTGATTGGTTCTCCATCAGCAAAATCTTCAGCTAAAGCCAAAGCATCAGCAATACCACCATCTGGTTTTTCTTGATAAGCGTACTCCAAATGTGCTAAACCAAATTCCTTGCCATTTTTTAAAACGCCAAGAAAATCTCCCACATGAGGACCACTGGTGATAATCATAATTTCAGTGACACCCGCACTCACTAAAGTTTGAATAGGATAAAAAATCATGGGCTTATTATAGATTGGAAGCAAATGTTTGTTCGTAACATGAGTTAATGGATAGAGTCTTGTTCCCAAACCTCCTGCTAAAATAACACCTTTCATTTGAGCCTTTCTAATCTTTTATAACTTTTTCTTATTATAAGTAAAGTAACTTATACTCTATCATAAGTTACTTTTTTAGTAATAACTGAATTTATACTTATAAAGTAATCAAAACAATAATAAGTATAGCCAACATTGAAATAGACA
>CAZIBP010000004.1:0-44302 GCA_964537665.1 uncultured Pseudomonadales bacterium | reverse complement strand
CTTTGAGTTGATGATCTTTCTTGTAATCTTGAACTGAAATAATGACGGTATGGGCTCGTGTGCTGGTGCATGGACAAGTCTGTGAAATTTGTCTTTGGGGGTTCAATTCCCCTCGAGTCCACTAAAGTCAAAAACACATATTGCATTTGCAAAAAAGCGAAAAATTTGGTATAAAATGAGTATCACAGATTTGTCCTCGGGCAACCGGGAAAGATAGAAAAAAGCCACATTTCGTAAGTGGCTTTTTTTGTTGTTCTCCCTAAGTTAAAAAATCATAAGACAAATTATTTTTCCTTCAAAAACTCTCGCCTGTAATTGCTCCACAACATCAACCAAGTGAAAAGTAATAGAGCAACCCGAGCAATGAGCCGAGTATAAACACTGGCATCTAGGCCAAACTTGGGGACAAAGTAAAAATTACCAATTAAAACAATAAGCAATTGTAAAATTGCTGCTAGAGAAAAATAGCTATTATTTTTGAAGGCGTAAAAAGTGGCAATAAAAGGAATGACAATAATACTCAAGAAACCACTTGCCAGAAGAATTACTAAGATTTCTCGGCCAGCCAGATAAGCTGGACCAATTGTCCACTGAATTAAAAGACCAATCAAAGGTAGACTAACAAAAAAGCCCAAAACTGCTAAAACAGTAATGAGCCAAGCTTTTTGTAGGAATGAATTAAAATTATGACGATCTTTGTAGGCAGCAACTCGTGGATTAAGAACATTAGCTAGAGCATAAGCTACCACGTAGAGCAACATGGCAATTTTGTTGACTCCGGCTAACAGACCAGCTTCATAGGCTGATAAATAATGCTTGGCGAAGAGAATATCGATATTTTCGATGATACCAGCAGCGATGATGCCAAAAGCAGTGTGTTTGAGTAGAGTTAAAACTTTTACTTCTTCTTTCTTGAAGTTTTTATCTAATTGGTAAGCGATCCATTTGGGTTTGAATAATTCAGCAATTAACAGACTAGGCAGAGTACTTAGCAGATAAATGGACAAAATCAGCTGAGTGTCTCTAATTTGCAAAAAAAAGACCACTAAAGCCATTGTTAACTTAATCAAGGAAGGTAATAAATAGTTATAAGCGGCTAATTGAAATTTAGCCAAGCTTTGCAGGGTGATTTGAGCCGACTCAAAGTGAGTAACTGAAGTGCTAAAGATAAAAGTTAAAGGAATTAACAAAGGATTGTTAATTTGCAAGTAAGCAGCAATCTGGTTGGCAAAAATCAAGCCAAATAACGCGATTAGAATTGATAGAACTAGACGATACTTTAGCAGAATGGACAAATAGGCACTAATTTTGTGATGTCGCCACTCTCCTCCCACATATTTTTGAATCACACTGGAAAGGCCAAAGTCATTGAAGCGATTAAGGATTAAAGAGAGAGAAAAAGCCACCGAAAAATCAGCAAAATCAACTGGACCAAGTAGACGTGAAATCAAAATAATCGCAAGAGCAGAAAAAGCAGAGGCAATAGCGTAGGAAGAAACAGTCAAAATAGAATGCCTAAGACCCTCTGATTGGCGTAATTTCGCAACAAGCGTAAGCATAAGATCATGATAGAGATTTTCTAAGTTGAAGACAAGGGAGTGTACGCGTCGCATACATTTCGGACTTTTCATTTGTACAGATACTGCTTGGCGTAGACAAGCGGAGCCACATAATTAAGTGAAGCATGTGGTCTAACTTCATTGTACCAGCATAAATATGCTTCTAGCTTTCTATCTCCTTTAGCTAGATCAAACCAAAATTCGTCACATCTTTCAATGAATTCTTCTTGAACGGTTCTGTTGAATCTCTCCACTACACCATTAATCTTTGGTGATCTTGGATAGATGAATTTGTGATCAATGTGTTTTTCTTCTAGATAATCATGGAAGTCTCCTAAAAACTCAGAGCCATTGTCTGTCTGAATGGTGTGGATATTTAAACTGTGTTTTCTTATGAAATTCTCTAATGCCCTAATTGTGTTTGTAGCTTTGCCACTACCAACTCTCTCTACATGGGCTAGTTTAGTAACTACATCTACTATGCTCACAAACCTTAATTTAGTTGATCCTACATAGATAATGATGGAGTCAATTTCTAAGTAACCTGGTTTAATGTTTTTAGCTACTCTTTTAACTCTGTTCTTGACTAGATTTACTTTTTTAATTCTTTTTGGAGGATCAAAGAAATATTTATGTCTCTTAATGATCTTACCAAGCTTAGTTGCCCCATAACCTTCAATACCAAGTGACAAAGCATAAGAATCAACTAAGATTTTAAGTTTCTCTTTGCCAATTCTGCCGTATTGTTCTCTGACTGATTTAATGAATTCAAGTAGCCTAGCATCTACCACCATTTGTCTAGTTTGTTTTGGTCTAGTGCTTAAAGGGACAAGAGAGATTAATTTACCTTTTGAATTATTGATTGTAGATAACCAGTCATAGTAGGTACTACGACCGATTTTAAAAGCTTCTGTGGCAGATTTAACTCCGTGTTTCTTACCATGCTCTAAAACATGCAATCTAAATTGAGCATGATCGCTTAACTCAAAGTGCAGGGAACTTCGTAAAGTTTTCATTGCCAGATTGTACCCTCTGGGGAACTTTGGCATTACATAGCGAAGTGATGGAACATCTGAAGGCATAAAGAACTCCTTACTTTAGGAGTCCGAAATGTATCGCGACTTATTCAGGGAGGGATTTGTTTAATTCTACACTTCTGGTAATTTCACTCTGTAATAATTATGGGTATGGGCCGGAGTGTTGGTGCACAATTTTGCCCGCGAAGTAAGATTTGGGGGTTCAATTCCCCTCCGGTCCACAACTTCAAAATTAAAATTTAAGCTTGCAAAAAAGTGATCTTTTGCTATAATGGAATTATCTTCGCGGGTAAGATTGGGGAAACCCCAAGTCTGAAAACCACTTCTTATAAGTGGTTTTTTTATTGCAAAAATGGACTCTGCAGCGAGATATCAACGTCGTAGCCTTGTTCGTTGTTTGGTTGAGTAGAAATTCTTTGATCTAAACTGAGAGACTGATCTTGAAGTCTGGCAATATCAGCGAAGCCAATTTCAGTTCGTAATTGCTGATAGGCATGATAACGAGCATAATTCCAGATTAAAATTCGATCCAGTTTTGTTTTGGCACCAAAGTAATTTTTCACTGAATCTTCTGGTGTCAGGTAAATTTGTCTAGACTCGTTGTAAGTGCGAATTTCCTCATTACTGCCGTAATCTCTAATTAATTCGTCAAAGTTGCTGCTGAGTTCCTCAATGATTAACTGAGCATAATATAGATCTCGTCTGGATTCTTTATCGATCAGGCCAGTTTCTGCGCTTTTTTGACGGAGCAAATCATTGGCCCATTGATAAGCTTTTAACCAACCCTGTGAGCCATCAGCTGGCAAACGAGCGAGATAAACATAATCAATGCGACCATTAACTGTGGGTGGATTTTTGACAATTAAGCCTTCCATATTGCTAATGATGACGGCCAAAGTGAGTAAGATAATCCATAAGGCTTCTACTCTCACCCATTTAATATGTCTGTAGAAATATCTAAGGGCTAGAGTGACTGCTAAGCCAGAAATCAGGATTAAAACTGCCAAACCATATAATCTGGCTAGAGACAAGCCATGGCTATTTTGGTAAAGCCAAACTCTACGAAAAATCGAAGTAATAAAAACAATAAATTCTATTCCCAGTATAGCTTGAGCGATTGATAAGATTTTTTGTTCAGTGCTTTTTTGACTCTGATGAATCAAAGTGCCAAACCAAGCTGTTGCAAAAACAATCATAACCACTTTAAGTAAATCAACAAAACCCTTTTGCACATATTCTGAATAAGTGGCTACGCCGAAACGAGACAGATCTGTTTCTAGGGCGACTTTGGCAAAAACATAGGGCCATTGGACAATGAGAAAAGTACCTAGCACCAAACAGATCATGATAGTGACTACAGCCACTTCACGATCCCATTTAACCCTATTGAGCCAATTGATAGGTGAAGTATATTTTTGAAACTTCATTAGTAAAAGTGGCAATAAAAGGCCAAGTAAAATCAAAGAAAAAATTAAGCGTTGGGGCAATTGCGTTAGTAATTCTTCACTAAAAATTTCGCGAATAAATTTAGCAAAAATGGGATCGGCTTTGCTCAAGATGGAAACCAGCCAAGTGACCAAAGGTAAACCAAATAAGAAGCCAATGGCAATAGATTTAAGCCAAGTTGACTTTTCCTTTTGTAACTTTGATTTAGCATTTAAGGTAATTTTAAAGTCTTTAATCCAGGTTCCTCTTAGCATTTGCCAAGTGGCAAATAAATATGCTTTGGTGCTTATTAGACTAGACAAAATTAATTCTAGTAGACCACTAATTGTGCCCTGTTTGTTGAATAGATAAATGGCAACCGCCATAACTACTGCAGTCAAGATGAGCAATAGCAAAATTTTTTCTGGAGAGCTAAATAAAATGAGTAAGATGGCAATGACGAGAATATTGATGGTTCCAAACCAGCTAATCGCTTTTGTTTTTTTGGCTTCAGTGCTGTTGGTGGCAAAAATTTTGCCAAGCAAAAACCACAAAGCTAAAATTAATAGTGCTAAGGCAGTTAAACCAAATTGACGAAAAAAGAAAAGATTGACAAATAGGGTAAAAATTAACAAGAAGATAAACTTATTAACTTCTTTTACTTGGTGAAGTTTTTGTTTCATCTGAGTTAATTCTATCACAGGAAGGAGTATAATCGCCTGTAAAGGAAAAATATGAAACGTGAAATGACGCCAACTTCAGATGAATTAGATCGACAAAATTGGATGCCAGCAATTGGCAGGACATCTTTGAAAAGACAAATGATTGAATTCGTGCCAAATTATGGAGCTGGAGTTTTTGGAATTCATAAAGCTTTTGAATTGCTTCGTGTCATGGCAGTTAGACATAGATTTGACCAAGAAGTAGAAAAAGTTAGTTCTTTTGACGAAGCTGTTGCCTTTATGGAAAAATTTAAGACAGCTATGAACGATGCAGTCAAATCGCCAGCCTAATCAAGAACCAGATAAACTTTAAATTTCTACACCCTCACCCACTCCAAATTTTTTGATTTAGGATGAAAAGTGCTTGTTTGTTTAATTTTTAGAGTGGGCAAATGTTTTTGACCCAAATTGGCTTTGACGAAAAAGGCATTGTGTCCAAAATTGTTTAAGGCTACTAAGCGGTAACCCCTTGCTTTGGCCAATTTGACAAAAGCTTGTAGTGAAGCTCCAAAATAATCATGGTGCAGTTTTCTAAGCTTCGTAAATTCTTCAAGATTAGTTTGATAAGGGATGCTAAGCGCGGGAGCATTTTGGGGCCAAAAATGGTTAAATTCCAAGACCAAAACTCGAGGCTGGACCACTTTTAAAGCTTTAAAAAGCCAGTAATCGTTGCCATCAGTATCTAAAGAAAAAAGGTCAATTTCTCCCACAAAGCCAGCTTGAGTCAAGATTTGATTGAGATTATCTTTGTTGACGAAACTTTTTTGCAAAGTGGGAACCAGGTAGGTGGTATTGCGACAGTTACGAAAAAAACGCTGCAGTTTTTTAATATTTTTATTTGAAGCATCAATAATGAGACCATGCCAAGCATGATTAACTAGTAAATTAGTGATGTTGCTTTCGGGAAAAGCAAAAAAATTACCTCCACAATCGGCCCCAATTTCCACAGCCATTTGATTAGTTACGCCAATAAGACTAAAGATATAGAGCAAAATGCCATCCTCGTCGAATTGGGAAAAAGCTCGCCAACCGACCTGATGAATTGGCAGAGGGAGAAGTTTAGCTTGGCGCATTAACAAATATTGATTCATCATTTGTTTTTGTGAAAGTTGGTCAGAGTAAGTGTTGGTATTAAAAAGAGGATGAGTGAGATAATCGAAATCTTTTGACGACCAGTGCCAGAGCTGACGAAGTTGGTAAATGATTTGTTTAAGCATTAAGCAATTGTAGCAGTTATTGAAATTTGGAGGAGAGAAAATAACCCTATGGGCTCGTGTGTTGGTGCACAGATAAATCTGCGGAATTTATCTTTGGGGGTTCGATTCCCCTCGAGTCCACATAAGGTTTGCTACTTGAAAAAATGCTTAAAATTTGATATAAAATAAGCATCGCAGATTTATCCTCGGGCAACCGGGAAAGATAGCAAAAAAGCCACTTAAAAAGGTGGCTTTTTTGTTTTAGTTGGTGAGAACAAAACTAGCAACAAAACCGACAAATTCAGACCAAGAAGAAAGAACCAGAAGATGAAGAAGGGTCTTTGAGAAGAAATTTTATTCCTCCACTCACTCGCGAATTTAGTTTTAAGAATTTCTTTAAAATTTTGATCAATCGCTGCTCTCCAAGTCCAACTATCTTGGTTTTTATTATTCAGAAAAAGTTTAATGGAGTTATTTTGGTTTATATCTACTGGCTCGATTTCTACAAGATATTTTTTATTTTCAGAATCATTAAAAGGATTAAAACCAAAGGAATAATAAAGTCCTTGGTTAAAAAATTCTGAGTCATAGAAATTCTCATAGTGCCAATTTTCATCTCCAACTTCTTTAATGCGAAAAATGATTCCGTCGTCATCTAGATTTTGCATTTTAATTAGTAAATCCAACATGCCAAAGTTGTTTTTTGAAACAGACAGTTCTTTTTGATAAGTTTTTTTGTTTTCTAAGTTTAAGAAATTAGAAAGAGGAAGATTATTAGTTTCACTTAGGCTTTCATCAATTATCGTTTTTGAAGCAAGAACATTTGCATTAAAAGATAGAAAGATAAAACTAAAAAATAATATTATTTTTTTCATTCTAATTTATTGGCTTCTTTTATTATTATGTATGACATTACCAACATAATTAAGGACATAGCGTTTTTGGCAATAAAGGCTATTTTTTGGATATCTATTGGTAAAATTGCTTGAGGGTTTACACTGATAAAGTTAGAAAAAATTGGAAATAATAGTCCTATATTGGTAAATCCATCCCAATATAGTATCCAGAAGAAAAACAACAAATTTAAAGAAATAAATAAAATTTTTAATGATTTACTTTTGTTAAATTTAGTTAACAAATACAAAAATGGAAGTATGAACCAAGAAAAATATTGTGGATGGAATAATGACGTTATGTAATATGCGAATAGAAAAAGAACTGAAGCAATCGCAAAACGGTTGATATTATTTATTTTTTGATTATTTCTAAACTTTATCGTTAAAATGATAAAAAATGTAAAGTATAAGGTTGGAAATAAATAAATTTCTAGACCCCAGACATTAATTTTATTGGTAAATAGATATGCAAAGTGTTGTCCGCTAATAATAGATGGTAATTTAGATAAAATTAAATTTTTTCCTAAAAATAAAACTGGAATTAAAACTATAAACATTTTTAAATAATCTTTGATCTTAAATTTTAGTAAAGCAAAGGCAGGCATGATCAGGGCAAGAGAAATTCTACTGAGAAGAATTGTGAGAGACCACAATAAAGCCATAAATTTAGAATTTTTTTGTAATGAAATTAAAAGTAATAATTCAAAAAATATGATAAATGATTCATACCTGCCAAACATGTAAACTGAATAAATAATAATTGGATTAAAAACAAGCAAAGACAACAATTTATTTGTTGGCTTGAAGAATTTAATAAAAATTATCCAAGTAACTATTTCTATGATTAAATATGGAAGCTTAAAAATAAAAAGATGAGTGTTGATGTTTTTTTGATCTATTAAATCAAAATGAACTTGTTTAAAGAAATTTTCTCCAGTAAATAAAGAAAATAATTTTAAATTAACCGTTTCAATTATGTGCGGAACTATAGTGTTTACAGCAAAAACGGATTTATCAGCAAAAGCCATTTGTTCAGCTCTACGATAATCGCTGAAAATATCTTCATGAGCGAACCACGGCATCAGTGATAATCTGATAAAAATTCCAAATAGTAAAATTACAAGTGTTTTCTTGATCATGGTTTATTACAATAGAAGTCATTAATTACTTCTTCAAAATAATTTAGGTATTTTTTAGCTTGATTCTCAAGACTAAATGATTCTTGCTCCATATCACTGATTACAATTGGTTTTTCTAGCAAGTCTTTAACTTTTTTAAAGAAATCATCAATATCAAAGGCTTTGGCTAGATATCCAGTTTTTTTATTATTGATTATTTCTTCATTCCCTCCAACTCTAAATGCTACAACTGGAGTTCCATTAGCAATAGACTCGATGGCAACGGTTGAATAGTTTTCAAAAATTGATGGGAGTATAAATAAGTTGCTTGCAGAAAAAATATATCCTAATTCTTTACTATTACTAATAATTCCAAAATGTATTTTTTCTATATTCAATTCTTTAAAATTAGAAGTAAAAGGATTTTCATTTCCAAATGATATGAGTCCAACATCATTTTTAATTAAATAATGTTTATTTAATTCAAGTATTTTTTTTAAATAATCAAATCCTTTTATTTTATCGCTAATTAAGTTTATAGATCCAAATAAAAGATATTTTTTATTTGGATTGAGTGAGAGTTTTTTTCTACTATCTTTTCTATTTGTTTTAATTATTTTTGTTCCGTTATTAATAATCTTTATTTTGTTATTTTTAAACAAAGGATTTTCTTTAAAAATTGTCTCCATGTATTTGCTTGGCGATATAAAAGCCATGTTTTTTGAGTAAGTTTTGTTTTTTAAATTTAGATTAAATTGGTTAATTTTATTTAATAAATTATTATTTGATTTTGTTGGATGCAAGAAGTAACCACCAGTAAGCATCGATTGATCATGAAGGGTAAAAACAGTTGGTTTTATTTGTGCAATTCTATTTATTTCTTTAAAGGATATGAAGCCTTTTCCAGTCCAGTGAAAATTAATTATATCTGGATTAATTTTTTCTATAATTTTATCCAACCTTTGACCAAATAATTGAAGTGAAAATGTATCTTTAGATCTGCCAGCTATCATGGGCAAGTAATCTAAAAAATGTCTGATTTTTTTTAAATAATAGTTAGATGGAGATTTAATAATCCATTGTTCATCTTTGCTTTTATAATTTACGTATAAAGAGGCCTGTTGATTTAGCCTATTTAGTTCATTGGTCAAATTGTAAGCAACTTTTGCCGCCCCACCCCTATAATCGTGAGTACTAATTAAAAGAATTTTCATTGATTTTTTTATTAAATAACATAAAGCTTATAACTAATTTCACTTTTGATTTCATTGAATATAAAAAGGCATAAAACTTGCCGAATTCATTTTTTATAACCATTTCTGTATCTTTATATGATTTGCTCAAATTTGAGCTAACTCCTTCTCCATCATAGTTACATATTATTTGGTTTGTTCTTTTTATTTTAAATGTTTTATCTGTAAAAATTTTACAAAGAACTTGAAAATCTGCAGCAATTTTATATTGTTGATCAAATTTTATTTTTTGTATTAATTCATTTTTAATAAAATATGCTTGTTGAGGTACTTTCACTCCAAATTTTAATTTATTCAAACTTAAGTTTTCACTTTTTATAAAATTTTTCCTATAGTTAAAGCTAATTAGGCATGATCCATAGATTAAGTCAGGATAACTGTTATTTTTTATTTCTAAATTCAATTCTTGTAACGTTTCATTTGAAAAAAATACGTCTCCAGAATTAAGAAAATAAACATATTGTCCTTTGGCAAATTTCAATCCTTTATTCATAGCATCATAAATTCCAAAGTCTTTTTCACTAACAATATTGTTGATGAATTTGGAATTTTTATTAATCAAATTAAGACTATTGTCTGTAGAACCACCATCGATAATAGTAAAATCAAAGTCTTGAAAATATTGCTTTTTGACACTTTCAATTGTTTTATTAAGGCCAACTGAATTATTAAAATTTATAGTGACAATTGAAAATAATTTTCTCATATTTTTAATAAACTCGCATAATTTTTAAGAAAATTTACATCAGAATTGATTCTGTTAAAAGCTTCTATTTGTTTTTTTATCTTAGACTCCATTGATTTAAAATCTATTTTGTTTTGATTAATTAAATCCAGTATTTGTTCTAGTTCTTTGTCATTTTTGTAAAAAAGAGTACTATCTTGATTTAAAACTTCTTTGTTTGCCTCACAGTCACTAGCAATAGTTACTTTTTTTAAGAGTAAATGATGAATTGTTTTCATTCCTGGTTGTTTTCCAGTAATTCTTGGAGAAATACAAGCAATAGCTCTTTTTAATATATGATTAGATTTATATATATCTAGTTTGCCAACACAAAATATATTTTTTTTGTTCTTAATCATTTCAGCAATTTCTTGATTGATTTTACCTATCAAGATCAAATCAAAATCATAGTCTTTTTTTAGAAATGTTTCTAGAAATTTTTCAACACCCTGATATTTTTGATAGTTTCCACTGTAGGTCAAATAAATTTTTTTCGATGGTAATGTGGTTTGTTTGTCACTAACATCAATAGTGTCGTGAAACAAAAAAGATCTCTTTTTTTTAACAATCTCTGTTTCTTGATATAGTTTCCAGTTGCTTATTATTCCATCAAAATTATTGATAATGATTTTTTCCAAAAATTTAGCAAATGAAATTAAGAAGTTTGGATATGAATTTATTTCTAAATTGTCAGATAATAAATTATGTAGATCATATATTAAGGTTGTCTTTTTAAAGAAAGGCTTAATGATTAAATAGATAAAAGCAGCCTCAAAATCTTCACAATGAATTATTTCGTATTTTTTTTGCTTTAGAAGCTTTATTGTTTTTAGGAAAACACAATAATCAAAATAAATTTTACTAAAATTTATTTTACTGACTTTAGTTTTTAAATTTAAATTGTTATCAATCGGATAAATATTGATATTTTTACTGACAAATGAATATTTTTCAGGATATGAAATAAGGTCTACTTTGTATTCTTTACTTAAAATTTCAGCAATTTTTCTAATTCTTAGAGCTGAGCCTTTATTTCCAAAGAAGCGACTGGTGGTAATTATCAAAATATTTTTCATTAAAAATGTTTTTTGATTTTTCTTTTTATAGTCCCTTTTAGTTTATCAAAAAAAGTTATTCTATATATTTGTTTAAATTTATTTTTAATATCTTTATTAATAACAATGTCTTTTGTAATTTTTAGGTTTCTTTCTATTTTAAAATTTAAATTATTTTTAAATTCATTTTTGTTATTTGAGTGCTGACCGCTACCATCTTGGCCAATATTTTTGATAAAAGAATTAATTGGATAGACAGAATAGGATTCATTTTTAAATGCTGAGTAGCTAAATCTTATAGCCCAAGAGTCTATGTCTCCACTCATTTGCATATTAAGCATGTGAGAAAGATCATCTCCACCCAAATTAAATTCTTTTTTTAGTCTGATGTTTTTTTTAAATTTGTGATAATCTTTTACTTCCCAATCAACTTTATTCCATCTATCAATCCATGTTGCCCAACCCCATGAACATGGTCTAACTGAAAAATAAATATCATATAAATAGTTGGTTGGTACTTGTAGTTTATCTTTGGAAAAATTAAAGCCAGAGATTGACCAAATCTTACTAATTGATTCATACACATTCAACATTTGATTCATGTAAGTTAAGAAAAATTGGTGTGTTAAGAGGTCGTCTTCTAGCACAATAACTTTTTTATGCCTATTTATGGTCTCTGAAACACCATTAATAATAGAATTAGCAAGACCTTGATTATTTTTGTGTTCAATAATGATTACCTTTTTGAAAAAACTGTCATATTCTTTGATAATTTTTCTGACTGCTTCAACACTTTTTTCATCTTTTTTATTTTTTGCTCCGTCTGAATAAATATACAAAAGACTTTCTTTAGACAATATGTTTTTAGATAAGCAATCTAATGTTTGTCTTGTGTGCGAAGCTCTATTGTAAACAAAAAGTAATATTGGAGCTGTCATTATTATTTCTTTACAAAAGTTATGTTTGATACAGATAGTAGTTTGTCAGTATTTGATATTAATCCGAATATTTTATCTAAAATTTTAAATATGGTTTTAAAAAACCATTTTAATTTTGGACTTTTATTTTTTTTATGCCAATAATCTATTATTTTTTCATTGTACGAAAGGAACATCCATGGTTCTAAAACAGTTCTTTCTAATTTTACAAAGCCAACTAATTCTGAATGTTTTAGTACCTCGTTCAATAGTTCGTTTGGTTTCCAACAGTAAATGTGGTGAGGATCTGTTCTCCAAATTTTGGAATATTTCGAAGGAGATTTAATAATGCAAACTCCGCCAGGCTCCAAAACTCTAATTATTTCATTTATATAAAATTGTCCAGATTCTTTTTCAATATGCTCTATTACTTGATTCATTACAACCAATGAAAAATAATTTTTTTTAAATGGGAGTTTTAAGCCATTTTTTAAAATAAATTTTTTTACATTTAATCCCTTTTTTAATGTACTCAAAACACCGTATTCGGATGCTTCTAAACAAAATATTTTAAATGGAAACTTTGAAATTGATTCTCCAAAAGAACCAACCCCACTACCAATATCTAAAATTTTGTCAAATTTTTTACCATGATATTTTCTCATGCCATCTAAAAGATTTTCCAAATAGTCTTCTAGATTGACATCTTTATAGTATGTCTTTAATTTTTCTTTTAAAACTCCGGTCTTATTCATCATTTTTTTAAATTTTCTTTATTTTAATTTTATATATATAAAAACTAGAAAACGATTCAGTTGGATATTTATTTTTAATAATTTCTATTAAATTCCAATCTTTTTTATTATTTTTTATCCACTCAGTAAATTTTCTATGATAGACATGTTTTCCTTGTTTTTTTTGCTGTCTTCTTGTATTAGAAGAATAAATAATTACATATTCTTTTGAAGAATCAAATAAGTCATGCATGTATTTGTTAAATATTTTTTCTTCTACAATATGAAATATTACATCAAGAGATATCGAAAGTTGGCTATTAAATACTTTTAAATTATCTACAAAATAATTGGGATCATATAAAAAAAATGATTTTGTTTTATCTTTAGAAAATTTTTTTCCACAAATCTCAATACTTTTTTTTGAAACATCTAGTCCCATGTATTTTTTTATGTTAATCATGGAAAGTTGATTTCCATCTCCACATCCAAATTCTATTATTGATTTTATTTTATTTTGTTTAATAAAATTATTTAATATTTTGGCTTTAAAATTTGCTAGTTTTCCATATGATCCTATTCCAGAATTTTCTCCATTTGTGTATCTTTCTTCCCAAAAATCAATAGATTTAAATTCAGATTTACAAATATTCTTTAAAAAAAATAATAATTTTTTGATTATTTTCATAAATTACTCCAAATATTTATATAAATTATAATGTTTAAATACAATGTTTATTTTTTTATCATTTTCATTATTAATTACATTTTTTTTCCACAATGCATTATTATTTTGTAGTTTTTTTAAACTAATAAAATCATTTATTTTACCAGTACAAAATACCATTTTTTTATTTAAAAGACTCATTGCCTTAAACCATACATCGTCGGCATCTTCGCATAAACTTGAAAAAAGGTCTTTGTTAAAAACTTCATCATTTAAAATATCTGGCGGATACAGAATTCCACCTATTCCGGTTGGAAAAAAATTGTATGACTTTCCAGGACTAGTAATAATTGGCCATTTGACATATTTGTCGACTATATTATTACTCTTTTTCAAAATTTTTGAGCATCTATTTGCAATTACGCAGTTTTTATTACTCTCATAAGTACTATATAAGTTTTTTATAAAATTTTTCGAGTATATAGTATCGTCATCTATTGTAATAATTATTGATTTTTGATACTTTTTTAGTGCATAAAAAAGTTTTTTATATGATTTAATGTTTTCATTAACATACTTAATAAGCAGTCCTCTTGACTCTAATCTTTTAATTTTTTTTGGAATTTTTTCTTCATTAAATTCTTTTCTTGATAGCCACAAAATAACTAAATCTGGTTTTAAATTTTGATTAAACACTGATTCTATTGAAATATGAGCGTAGTTTATCCTTTTTTCATAACTTGTTAAACTAACTATTAATTTGTTATTAGTTTCTTTATTATTTACCATTTTTTCTTTTAGAAAAAAATTCCTAATTTCGTAATACATTATTAAAAAAGAAATATTTATTTTGTTGAAAAATATTTTTAAAATATACTTTATTCTTAATATCCTAAAAATATTAAATGATCTTAACTGCATGAGGAAACAAATTCTTGTTTTTTTATATAAAGCCAAACTTAAAAAGTTTACAAAAGAATAAGAAATTAAAGTTGATATGGCAGCACCCATTATTCCGTATTTTTTTATTAGGATTAAGTTTAGAAAAATATTAATTAAAGCTCCAATAACAGTTCTCTCTAGTGCATTTTTTGTATAGTTTTCAGCTATCACCCATTTAGATGCAATAATACCTAAAAAAACAAAAGTTCCAGACCAAATATGAACAGATAAAATAGGTGCTGCTAAAGAATACTGCTGACCATAAAAAATATAAATTATATTTTTAGAAAATACTGAAATCAAAACAGAAATAACTAATGCAAATAAGGTCGAGTAATCAAATAATATTTGTAATCTATCTATATATAGTTTTTCACTTTTTCTTTTTGCGTTTATTATGGCTGGGAAAACAGATGCTCCCACTATTGTTGGTATAAAGTACCATGTTTCAGATAGTTTAACTGCAGAATAATATATTCCAAGACTAACTTCTCCAATCATCTTTCCTATCATTATCTGGTCTATTTTCATATAAATAAGTGAAGCTATTCCACCAATCATGATTGGCCAACTATCATTAATAAGATTTTTCAATTTAGAAAAATCAATTTTCCACTTAAAAGAATTAAAACCTTCGTTTTTTAAATAAAAATAAACCAATATCGCTGAAGATAATAGTGATTCAATTGAAATTAAAATAACGAATAAAATTGCTGGTTGGTTAAATTTTATAAAAAAAACTTTTAATAAAGCTGTTATTATGAAGGCGATAGATCTAGAAATAACTGAATATTTTGACTTTATTTTGGACTGAAAAAAGAAATCTATATTATCAAATGATTTAAATATATAGCCGACTGAAATAATAAAAACAAAATATTTCAATAAGTTGTCTTTTGGTTCAAGAATGTATATCAATGTAGATGATAAGAGTATCATTAAGATCGATCCTGCAAGTTTTAAAAAGAATGATGTCCCCATGTAAACATTTTTATTTTCTGGTTTTGTTATTAGATTTCTAATTAAAATACTATCTAATCCTAAAGTATTAAATATTGAGAATAGCAAAACGAATGAAGTTGCGTAGTTTATTTTTCCAAATTGTTGCGGACCTAAATACCTTGCCATTAATGAAAATAGAATTAAACCAAAAATACTACGAATAATATTTTCCAATAAAAGCCAGTTTACGTTTTTAATTATTCTAAATAGTTCGTCATTTTGTTTTATCTTATTTAAAATAAATAGAATTATGCTTTTAGTTTTATGCATTGATTTTATTTATAAAGTCTTTGTAGGTTTTCATGAGACCTTCTTGTAGTGATGTTTCAGAATTAAAACCTAGATTATTTAATTTTTTTATGTCGAGTAATTTTCTTGGAGTCCCGTCTGGTTTCGTTGTATTAAATATAAGTTTTCCATTATAACCAACAATATTTTTTATTTTTTCCGCTAACTCTTTAATTGAAATATCTTCTCCAACCCCAATATTAATGATTTCTCTTTCATTGTATTTTTCCATTACTAAAACACATGCTTTAGCCATGTCTTCTACGTACATAAATTCTCTTTTTGGTTTGCCAGTTCCCCAAATTTCTACAAATTGTTCATTTTTAATTTTTGCTTCATGAAATTTTCTTATAAGAGCCGGTAAAACATGGGCGTTTTTCAAGTCATAATTATCATTTGGGCCATAAAGATTCGTTGGCATTACTGAGACAAAGTTACAATCATACTGATCTCTGTATGCTTGACACATTTTTAGACCTGCAATTTTGGCCACAGCATATGATTCGTTAGTTGGTTCAAGCTCTCCAGTTAAAAGATACTCTTCTTTTATTGGTTGAGGAGACATTTTTGGGTATATGCATGATGAACCTAAAAATAAAAGCTTTTTTACGTCATTTAAATAAGAACTGTGAATGATATTTGTTTGTATTGATAAGTTTGAATATATAAATTCAGCCCTGTAAACGTTGTTTGCTTGAATGCCGCCAACTTTTGCCGCTGCTAAAAAGACATATTCTGGTTTTTCTTTTTTGAAAAATTTCTCAACTTGTTTTTGGTTGCTAAGATCCAGGTCTTTGTGGCTTTTAAGAACAAAATTTGAATATCCATTTTTAATTAATTCTCTATGAATTGCAGAACCTACCATTCCATTATGTCCAGCAATATATATTTTTGAATTTTTTTGCATATTCAATTTAGTTCATATATATAAAAATTATTTGTTTCTAATATAACATCATAGTTAGCATCTATAAGATCTTGATTTTCTATATAGTTGTCGTTCTGTTTTTCTTTAGATTTTTCATTCATTATAATTTGATCTCTATTTAGTGGCTCGTTAATTTTTTTATTTCTATATTGAAATTCAAAAAAATCTTTTGGATTTAATAAATCTTTTTCTTGAACAAAACAATTTATGTTATATTTTTTTAAAGATTTTTTTAACCCAATATTTCTAATATTTTGAACGAACTGATTGGCTTGTAAAATTTGATTCCCATTTATTTCTCCAGAGTCAATTATTGGGGCATAATAACTATATTTATTTATGTTATATATGCATCTGTAATTTTCACTAGTTCTATTTTTTACAAATTCTTGAATTTCTCTATATTTATCTTGATTAAAAGACATTATTGAGTATATTCCTTTAATAGATTCTTTAGTATATATAATCATAAATATTATTAAAATAATTTTGATAATATGAAAAGATTTAGTAAATAATTCATAAATGATTGTTAAAGAATTGATTAAAATAGTTAGAATTAAAAAAGCATTGTAGTAATTATGTATGAAAATTACTTTTGAAGCTAATATCAGGTAAATAAAGAATGCTGATGATATTGAAATAATTAATATATCTTTTTTATCATATTCTTTTCTAATTAATCTTATTATCGAAATAATAAGCTGTAATAAGAACAAACAAAATAAAAAATAACTATCAGTATAAACAATCAATTTTTTAAAAATGGTTTCATACATTGGCAAATAAAATATTAAATCTGAATCAACTAAAAAATCTTCAGAATAGTTAAAGATTTTATTTTTCACTAAGAAATAAAAAGCAAATAATATAAATATAAAAAAAATTGACAGAGATGTTTTCCATTGTTTTTTAAATTCAATGCTTCTTAGGTAATCAATGTTTTTTTGGTTTAATATTTTTATTAAAATAATATTTGTAAAAATCCACAAAATAGTTCTGACAATATTTGAAAAAATACTTGAATAAGGATATCTATAAATAACAAAAACTAATGGAATTAATTGTATTAAGGAAAAAAAAGAAAATACCAACGTGTCTGCTATTAGTTTTTTAATATTTGATTTGTTTTCAAAAAAGCATTGAACTAAAAATATTGGGAATGTCCATAAAAAAATAGAACTCTTTGTAATTATTCCTAATCCAAATATAATTCCTGATAGCTGTAAATACAAGAATTTCCCGCTTTTGAAGTATTTCTTTAATAATAATAAAGATGAAAATGTGAAAGTAATTAGTAAAGCATCTAAAACAGTAACATAATGAACAAAATTTATTGTTGGATTAATTGAAATAAAAAATGAAATTAATGCAGAATTAATATCGCTTACCCATTCTTTCAAATATAAAAATGTCAGTATGATATTCATCAAAAAAATACAATGCATTGTAAATCTGGTGGTAAATTCTGTAGAAAATGAGGAAATCCTATAAGATATACATAGTAACCATTCCATTATCGGAAGATGATTTAAAGATAATTTTTCTCCACTCAAATTATCTGGATCATTCAAATAATATTTTTTCTGATAAGAAAATAGATCTCTATTTTTATTCATGAAAATTGCTGGTTCTACATAGTTGGCATATTTCATTGGATGGTCAGTAGTAAATGTTGTGCTAAAGAATTTATGCCTAATTACACTTACTAACACTATGTTCATTAGTAAAATAATAAAAGCGATTTTTTTGTTTCTATTTTTACAACTATCTTCTGAGGATGTATACTTTGTTTGTTTATTTCCTTCTAAATATTTGTATATTAATGTTATTGAGAACAAAAATGATGAAACTATGCTTATATAATTAAATATTTTTGTATTTAATAACAAATTTATTCTTAAAATACTCATTATGGAAATAAAAAAACTAACAGTGACAATAATTGTTAGTAATTTTTTAATGAGAATTTTCATTTTATTTCTAATGTTAAAAAATCTTTTTGATTTAATTCTAGATTGTTTTTTATTTTCAAATCCATCTTTTTGCGCCCAACATTTACGGGTATCTCAAAAATCACCTCTTTATCTCCCCATTTTTTAATAATCATTTCCGTGTCTCCCAAATAAACTTTGCCAGGTTCCCATTCCCCACCAAAATTTCTACCGGTTATTTTGACCCAACTACCTGGAATTCCCCAATCTTTACTAATGGTTTTGACTTTTGGATATTGCTGTAGTTCATCATAGAATTTGCTGTATTTCTGATGGGCAAATAAACTGATTGTAAATATGCCTAGTATGAAAAATTTCATTTTTGGCCATTTAATTAGCCATTTTTTCATAGGTAAAAATGACAAACCAATGATTAAGCCTATTAGAAAAAATGTGTTGTTGGTGTAATTAATATCATTTTGTATCCACCAGTACTCAGTAGTTAAGTATTGATAACAATCAATCACCACAAAAAATGTAATTAAAACCAATAAAGCAATTAAAAATTCTGGCAAGAAATCATCCCACCATTTATTTTCTTTCATCTTCTTCTTTAATCTCGTAAAACTTGGGATTGTAAGCACGGATAATTAAATCCATGATTAATCCAGAAATAAATACTTGGACACCAAAAAGCACTAAGAAAACAGCAATGAGTGGCCAGATTCTGTCGCTAATTGAATACCCCAAAATCATTCGTTCTATAAACATCCATGTTCCAATCACCACTCCAGCTAAGAAACTCACAATCCCCATTGCCCCTAGCATATGTAGTGGTCTGGAGGCAAATTTATGGAAGAACCACAAGGTGAGCATGTCCATCAAGCCTTTGATGGTACGGGTCATCGAATATTTACTCTGACCAGAAATGCGAGAACGGTGATTGACTGGTATTTCGCCGACCCTGAAGCCTCTCCAGACGAGTAGGGCCGGAATAAAGCGGTGTAATTCACCGCGTAGCGACATACCTTTAAAACATTCTTTTTTGTAAACTCTCAGGGTGCAACCAGCATCATGGACGTGGTCTTTGATCAGTAGCTCACGCAAGGCTTTAGCACCTTGAGAAATCAATCTTTTGCTCAAATTATCATGGCGTTTTTGGCGCCAACCACAAACCACGTCCAAATCATGTTCTCGCAGATGTTTGATCATTGCGGGGATGCTGTTTGGATCATTTTGCAAATCTCCATCTAGTGAAACCACTAGTTCTCCTTGTGCGGCTTTAAAGCCAGCGTCAAGGGCGGCTGTTTGGCCAGAATTTCTGCGCAAAGTAATTAATTTAAGGGGATGAAGGGTCTGTAAAATTCTTGGGGTTTGATCGTTGCTGCCATCATCCACAAAAATAATTTCAAAATCCTTTTTAAGTGACCGAGCAACCCTGAGAAGTTCTTCATGCAACTTGGCTACATTGCCCTCTTCATTAAAAATAGGAACCACAAAGGAAATATACATGAACTTGATTGTAACTGATTTTAAAGTGTAGCTCAAGGGAGTTTGCAAGAAGTGCTACAAGTTACTTGTTTTGCTTGCGCTTTGGGTTTTATTCTGCTATTTTGATTTTATGGCAAATTTAAAAGATCTCGCCCTTTTTGATCAGCAAAGTGTGCGCCGATTTTGGGATGAAGAAAAGGAATTGTGGTGGTTTTCCATTATTGATGTTATTTTGATTCTTACCAACAGTTCTAGGTCGAGAAAATATTGGAATGACTTGAAAACTAAATTACAAAAAGAAGGCAGTGAGCTGTCCGAAAAAATCGGACAACTGAAAATGCTTGCCAATGACGGTAAAAAATATCTAACCGACTGCGCTGATACAGAAACGATGCTTCGCCTCATTCAATCTATTCCTTCTTCTAAAGCCGAACCGCTCAAGCTCTGGTTAGCTCAGGTGGGTTATGAACGATTAGAAGAGACAGCTGATCCAGAGCTAGCTTTTGAGCGAGCCATGCAGACTTATTTGCGTAAAGGTTATTCCAAAGAATGGATTAATCAACGCCTCAAGAGCATTAAAGAATATAAAAAATTCAAAGGTCTTAAGAAAGAAAGTCTGCGTGATAACATGTCTAATTTGGAGATTGTCCTCAATATGTTAGCCGAAGTTTCAACTACTGAAATTTCCAAAAAGCAGCAACCAAGTGGTCTAAAAGAAAATAAAGTAGTGGCCAAAAAAGGTGGCCATGTAGCTGGAATAGCCAGAAAAGAAATTGAGTGTCAAACTGGCCAGAATGTAGTGACGACTCAAAACGCCAAACAGTTGCAAGTTGAGAAAAAGCTATTAAAGAAAGTATGATATAGCCATGCCTCGCATTCTCATCATCGGTGCTGGTCTCTCTGGAGCTACCTTAGCCGAGCGTTTTGCTGCTAGTGGGGCTTCAGTCTTAGTCTTGGACAAAAGACCACATTTGGCTGGCAATTGTTATGATCACTTGGATCAAGAGACTGGCATTCGCGTTTCCAATTATGGCGCTCATCTTTTTCACACCAATAGTCAAGCAGTTTGGCATTATCTTCAAACTTTTACCAAATGGAACCCTTATCAACACAAAGTTTTGGTCAAAGTAGGTAATAAATTACTCAATCTGCCCATCAATTTAGCCACCATCAATCAATTTTTTAGTTTAAAACTTAAAAGCGCTGAAGAAATGAAGCAATTTTTAGCTCAAAAAATCACCAAGTTGTCGCCAATTAAAAATAGTGAGGATTACGTGCTTTCTGAAGTGGGTACTGAGCTTTATGAGGCTATTTTCAAAAATTATAGTCTCAAACAATGGGCACTTGATCCTAGCGAATTGGATGCAGCAGTAGTTAAACGTAATCCTTTGCGTTTTGATCTTGATGAGCACTATTTTACCGATCAATATCAAGCTTTGCCGGAGGGTGGTTTTGAAATGTTAGTCAAAAAAATGTTAACCCATCAAAATATTAAATTACAACTTAAAACTGATTTTTTTGAGTTTCAAAAGCAAAATGATCTAGCAGGATTTGACAAAATTTTCTACACTGGCCCCATCGATCAATACTTCAATTATGAATTTGGTCACCTCGAATATCGTTCGCTGGATTTTCATTTTGAAACCATCAATCAAGAATTTTATCAGGAAAATTCTGTCATTAATTACCCTTCGCTAGATTATCCTTTTACGCGCATTATTGAATATAAATATTTTTATCCGCCTGTTAAGAAAACCAAGAAGACTATCATTTCCAAAGAATATCCCACTTGGGATGGCGAACCCTATTACCCAGTTCCCAGAGCGAGAAATCATCAATTGCTAAAAAAATATCAAGTAGAAGCCAAGAAATTAGAAAAGCAAGGCATTTATTTTTTGGGCCGCTTGGGCAGTTATCGTTACATCAATATGGATCAGGCGGTGGCGGAGGCTTTAAAAATGTTTGAGCAAATAAAACATGCCAAATAGCCTTTTATAAACAAAGATCCCGCCGGTGAAGGCGGGTGAGGAAATTAACCATCATATTAATACTAAAATTTTGCTTTGTCAATTATGATTTTATGTTTATAAATCAATATCTTTCTGAGATTATCTATTTTAGTAAAATTAACAAATTCAGATTTTTTAGATAAAACTATTAATTCATGGGAAATTCTTGATGTAAAACTAAAAATATTTACTTTTTTGTTTTGTGAAACCATCTCTTTTACTAGTCTTTCAAAATCAGAATCGCCACTTAATAAAAGCAGCTCATCCCATTTTTTACTTTCAAGTAAAGCATCAATCATAATATCTCCATCTAATTTATTAGTTGCAATTGCTTCGTTGCCATGAACAAATTTAAGAGGTTTTGAAATCACTTTTATTCCAAGTGTCTTTAACACATTCTCAAATTTTAGTGTAGCTTGATTATGAATATAATTGCCTCTTTGATCCTTAAGATATTTTCCATCTCTGCCTTTTTCATAACCAATAGAATTATAATAATTAATAATCGCAATCTCGTATTTTCTTTCAATAAACTTAAGAAATTTGCTGTAGTCAATTTGCCAACCAACTTGCAATCCGCCATGATAAATATTAGATCCATCTATGTAGACACCAACCTTAATCATGAAAGTATTTTACTTAGTTGAGATTACAAAAAGTGCCATTAAAGCCTATTTTCCCTATACCACTTCACAAATTGCTTGATTCCTGTGACAAAGTCGGTGCGAGGTTGGTAACCTAATAATTTCTGAGCTTTGTTAATATCTGCAAAAGTTTGCTCGACGTCAACTGCTTGCATGGGTAGTTGTTCAATTTGCATTTTCAAACCGGTGACTTTTTCCAAAGTGACAATAAATTCATTAAGGGAAATAGGCTGGCTATTACCTAAGTTAATGATTTCAAATTGGCGATTTAGTTCTAAACTGGCCACTACGCCACTAACGATGTCATCGACATAGGTGTAATCTCTTTTGTTCTCACCGCTACCAAATTTTTTAATTGCTTGTCCTTGCAAGATGGCTTTGGTAAAAATATAAGGAGCCATATCTGGTCGACCTTGTGGGCCATAAACGGTGAAAAAACGCAGACAAATACAATTAATCTTAAACAAATGCGAATAAGTGTGGCACAGCATCTCTCCAGCTTTTTTAGTAGCTGCATAGGGACTAATTGGTTCATTGACTGGGTCAATTTCACTGAAAGGAGTTTTGTTTTGATTACCATAAACTGAGGAAGATGAGGCAAAAACAAATTGTTTAATTCCCTTTTTTCTGGCAATTTCCAGCAAATTGAGTGTTCCTCTGACATTAACTTCTTCATAAAGCAGAGGTTGCTCAATTGAAGGTCTCACCCCAGCTCGTGCGGCTAAGTGAATAATGCCAGCCAAATTATATTTGGCAATAAGTTGTTCTAGCTTGGCCAAATCTCTGATGTCTGCCTTGATAAAAGTAAAATCTGGATTTACTAGCAGTTCTCTTAAATTTTGCTCTTTCCATTTAGGATCATAGTAATCATTGATTTCATCTAGTCCCACCACCTGATAACCTTTTTTGAGCAGGAGTTGACTGGTGTGAGAGCCAATAAAACCTGCTGCTCCCGTGACAAGAATTGTTTTCATCAAGACTTTATTCTAAACTATCACTAAACAAAAATACATTTATGTTTAAAATTCGTAATCTATATTTGGCCGCTGGATTATTAATCGCAATTTTTCTTTGGACTAGATTTTACAAAATTGACACTTCCTTGCTTTTCTTCAACGATATTGGGCGAGATTTTTTAGTCCTCTGGCAATGGCAAAATACTGGCAAGCCTCCATTACTTGGCCCGCAAACCAGTGCTTTGCCATTTAATCAAAGTGCCATTTACTTTTATTTGCTTTATCCTTTTTATTTACTCACTGGTCATTCTCCATACTCTAGCTTAATCGCTTACAGTGTTTTTTATATCATTAGTTTTGCTCTAGGTCTCTATTTTCTTCGTGCTTATCCAAGACTAGAAAAGTCTCTATTGTTGGTCTTTTTGCTCATCTCTGTTCATCCTCAATATATTATTCAAGGGCGCTTTATCTGGAATCCTTCTTTTGTAACTCCTTGTATTCTGATCGCTTTTTATAGTTTGGTGGTCTATTTTGAGCAAAAAAAAGCTAAAAACATTTTATTATTGCTGAGTGCTTTTTCTCTATCTTTGGCAACTGCCTTTTCCTATTCAGCTGTACCCGTCATTTTGGCTTTTTTAATTTTAATAATTTATCGTAAGCGTCAAATTTTTTGGTCATATATTTATGATCTGCTCGCTTCATTATTTTTAGTAAATTTACCAACTGTGGTTTTTGAATTAAGGCACGGTTTTTTACTAAGCAAAATGATGCTTTTTGGTAATAAGTTGGATCAAGGTGGGAATTTCTTTGTCACTAGACTTGTTAAATTAGCGGAATTTAGTCTAGATGGCAACTGGTTTTGGGCTTTACTTGCACTAGTGCTTCTAATTTTCTTTTTTTACTTAAGCAATTTGAGAGAAAAGAATCGCTTTTTGGAAAATAGTTTTATTTTGTTTATGATTACTTTCTTAATCACCCTTTTTGCTCCAGTTTCAGTTCATTCTCATTATATTTTTGGCATTTTACCTTTATTCTTTTTAAGTATTAGTTTCTTGCGTCTCAAATACATTTACATGCTAGCAGCTCTTTTTTACTTTATTTTTATCAAAGCAGCTTTGCGAGAAAATTATTTTGCTCCGGCTCGCCACAGCCTCAAAGAATTACAGATTTGTGCTAATAATTTTTGTGAGAAACAAAAAGAAGCGCTTTTTATCAGTAATCAATCTAGTCATCATCCCTACCACAATGCTATGGAGTTTCAATATTTAATGAGTGAGGCTGGTTGCTTGGTCAAAGATATTAATACTCAAGCAGATCAGGCACAAATAATGGCTGTGGTACTAGATGATGACATTTATGAACATGGCAAAACTAGTTATAACGAATTAACACTTTTTGGAAAATCTAAAGAAATGGGTAGATTCAATTGTAGTGACGATTTAAAAATTGTAATACTTAAAAAATTACCAATTTAAAAGGCCCATGGTGAATGTTGGTGAGTTAATGCGTGACTTAAAATAGTTTTTTTGTATTGCTTTAAGTCAACTTCAGTCTTTAGTTTATTTAGCTCAATTTCTGATTTTATTTTATAATTTCTATATTTTGCTAGTATCTGCGATATTTCTTTGGTTAAATCTGGATTAGCTGTTTTATTTTGCAAAGCTTCCAAAAAAACCAACACTCTTTCAGAACCAATTAATCTTGCTCTTACAAGCATAAATCTATCCACATAAATTCTCAATTGGTTTGATTTGAAATATTTACTAAATAGAGGATGTTTTAAGATTAATTTTCTAGTTTCTAAAACTCTTTGACGAAAAAGCCTAGAAACCTTAATCTTTCCTTGACTATCAATTGTCCTAATTTCAAGTTCTGGATACTCAATAGCGTCAGCCTGAATATCAAGTTGAAAATCTAGTTCATAGAATGATGCTTCGCTAATCTCTTGTCTATCCAACAATTTTTCGTAAACACTTCTCTCTATAATTAAACTTTGCATTAACAATGAATTTTTATAAGTTTTTGGGCTTGTTTGGTTGATTTTTGTCAAAATTTCATTTTCTTTATCTAGCCACTTAGTAATTTGATTATTAATTTCTTTTTTGGAAATACCTAGTATTTTACCCTTTTTTAATTTGTTTATAGCGGCTTCCAAATCAAACAAAGAATTGTAAATATACTGCAAACTTTCTATCTCTGAAGGCAAGTTGAGTTTTAGTTTTTTAAGTAAAAAAGATATGGTTGAACCATTGATAAATAAAGTAAAAAGTAATGCCGCAAAAGTAAAGCTAAACATTACTTCCTTATATTCATACGAATTAGGCAATGAAAAAACCAATACTAATGGAATAACTCCTTTTAATCCTCCCCAGTTTAAAATATGTTGCCAAGACATTGGTATATTTGGCTCATCTCTAAAAAAATAAAAATTATTACTTATAAAAATTGACAAGTAAACTGAAGCAGCTCTTGCTATCATAATGATGAGCATTACCCAAAGCCATTCTGGAAAAGAAGTTAATAAAAAATTAATGTTTAAATGCAAAGTAGAAAAAAAGAAAACAAAAGATAAGGCTAGAAATCCTAAATAGTCCCAAAGCTCATGCACAAAATGTGCTACATTTGGAGAAATGCGAGATTTTCCTAAATTACCAACAAATATCCCTGCTACTACAGCAGAAATAACACCAGACAAATAAAAATAATGTTCAACTGCCGTGAAAATTAATAGGGTTGCTCCTAAAGTTAAAGTTGTTTCTACTAATAAATTATTTTCTATTTTAGCTAAAACCAAAGAAACTAAATAGCCAAAAAAAGCTCCAATTAAGATGCTGCCAAAGAAAACATAAGAAAATTCTCCCAAAGAATATAAAAATGTAGTTCTAGATATGTTTTCTCCGCCAATAACGATAGCTACCATAATACGAAAAATTACTACAGCAGTCGCATCATTAAACATGCTTTCTCCATCAGCCAATAAAGCCAATCTTCTAGGTCCACCAAGATTTTGAAAAAGAGCTAAAACTGCAATCGGATCGGTAGCAGAAATTAAAGATCCAAAAAGCAATCCAGTTTTAATATCCCAGTGAAAAACAACACTTAGTAATCCACCTATTAAAGTAATTGAAACTAATAGACCAAATGTAGCTAAGAAACTAATTGTTTTGAATTGCAATCTAAATTGATGAAAATTGAGGTGAAGTGCTGAGCCGAATAGTAAAATTGGCAATAACAAAAAATAAGTTAGTTCACTGTTTAATTCTAAGTGAACAGAAAGATGAAGTAGCTCGAGTAGTTCTTTCGCAATTAAGCCAAAAATTAACAGTAAAATAGTATATGGCCAATTTGTTTTTTGAGATAGATACTGCAATAAAGAGAATCCGACCAAAACAAAGCCAATGATTAAACTTGATTCCATGATTAACATGGTCGAAATTTTAACCTATATTTTTAATTGCAACAATGGTGATTTTATTTGTTTCTATACCACGCGACCACTTTACTAACACCTTCATCAAAATTAACTTGTGGTTCCCAGCCAAGAATTTGCTTAGCTTTACTGTAATCTAGGGAACTAGTGACTTGTTCACCTGGTCTTTCAGCAGTGTGTATTTCTTCTATCTCCACTCCCATCTCAGCCACTACTTTACGGAAGACTTCATTGGTGGAAATTTCTGTTTGTGTACCAATATTTAATTCACCCACAAAATCACTATTTAGAGCTAAAACATTGGCTTTAGCCACATCTGTCACATAGACATAGTCACGAGTGTGAGTGCCATCGCCGTTAATAGTTGGGGATTGCCCTGCGGCAATCATTTCAGTAAAAATAGCAATCACTCCGGATTCACCATGCGCATTTTGACGTGGACCATAAACATTGGAATAACGCAAAGAAATAAAAGGAATTTGATAAAGTTCATGATAGTAGTTTAAATAAAGTTCACCAGCCCTCTTGGAAATACCATAAGGAGACAGTGGTTCGGCCTTCATGTCTTCAGTAAAAGGAGTAACTTTGTTACCATACATTGCGCCGCCAGTGGCAGCCATAATTACTTTTTTGATAGGAATTTCTTTAGCAGCTTCCATGATATTTAAAAGACCAATAATATTATTTTGCGCATCAAATTGAGGATTTTTGACGCTGTAACCAACTTGAATGTGGGCAGCGTGATGATTAATTATCTCTGGCTGTTCTCTTCTGATGATTTCCTGAATTTTTTCTTTATCTGTAATGTCGGCTTCAATAAATTTAGCTTTCGGATTAAGATTGGCTTTATTTCCAGTGGAAAGATTGTCAACTACCACCACTTCATGACCGATTTCAATATAAGCATCGCTAACGTGAGAAGCAATAAAGCCTGCCCCACCTGTAATTAAAATTTTCATACAAATTCCTTAAGCTACCCAATAGCCTTGACTAAATAAAACTAAGTTGATTATAAGGAAGATCAGGCTAATTGTCAGGTAGAGAAACTTTTGCAGTGGCTTTTGATCCAAAATTAAAGCCAAATAAATAAATAAAGGAAAACAAACTAAAATATATCTAGGCATACTTGAAAAATTACCAGTTAAAGTTGGCAGCAAATAAGCTCCTAAAGCAAAAACTAGGTAAGCCCAATTTAGATTAATTTTCTTTTTAAAAGTTTGCCAGCTGAGTAAAAGCAGACCAAATAAACTTAATAAGGAAACTAAAAACTCTTGTACGTAAGCATAATATTTCAGATCAAATGGCCTGACGGTCGTAAGAATTTTGATGTATCGGTACACTACCTGAGGATAAAAAATAATTTGGCTTTGTCTGCTTGCTCCAAATTGCTCTTGCAAATGAAAAAAGAAAAGCGGATCGCCAAATTGCCATTTAAGATAAATCATGTAGCTTAGAAGACCCAAGATGCTTAGAGAGACCCAAAAATAAGCGGTAATTTTCTTTCTATTTTGCAAAAATACCAAAATTAATAAACTTGGATAGATAAAAATTCCCACGATTCTAGTCGCACTTGCCAAAGCGCCTAAAACTCCAGCTAGCAAATAGTGTTTCTGCTTGGCAGCAATTAAGCTTGTAAAGATTAAAGTTAAGAATAATGATTCTCCATAAAGTGAACGTAAATAAAAACTACTGACAAAAACAGCAAAAATTAACAAACTAGTGAAGGCAATTTTTTTATTAAAATCCATTTTTACCAAGTAGTAAAAAGTGTAAAAACTAAGTAGTGTAAACACATGACTGATTATTAAGCCGCTTAATAAATAGTTATGAAAAATGAAATTAACTAATTTAATTAAAAGCGGATATAAAGGGAAAAAAGCTTGTATCAGCCCAGTACCAACGTAACCTTTTTCGCTAATCGTCAAATAGTGAACGCCATCAAAATTGGCAAGCTTAGCAACTATCTCACCAAGTCCATATTTAATAAGTTCTTGGGCGTAAGGAAAGCTTGGTTGGTAGGGTAAAATTTTAGATGATAAATAAACAATTATATTCAAAAAAGCAAACCAAATTAAAAATAAAACCAAAACATTTAAAATTTCATTTTTTTTCATTTTTGCAAAATTTTTTGGTAAAGCTTTATTGTTTCTTTGGCTGTCTTATCCCAAGTAAACTTTTTAGCATGCATGGCTGCTTGTTTAGTAAATTTTCTTCGTTCTCCTTCTTTCCATGACAAAACTTTATCAACTGCTAAGGCAAAATCTTCAGCTTTGGCTGTTTCAAGCAAAATAGCTTGGTTCAAAACCACTTCTGTTAAGGATGAATTATTGGCGCAAATGACGGGAGTTTGGCAACTCATCGCTTCTAAAATAGGTAGACCAAAACCTTCATATAAAGATGGTTGGATGTAAGCAAGTGCACCACTATAAATTGCTGATAAATCTTGACTTTGTTCTCCACTGATTTGAGTTATAAATTGTACTCGATTCTGTACGCTGCTAAGAGCAATTTGGGCTTCAATCCACTGCCACTCAGGAATGTCATGAGGATAGAAATTTTTACCAACGCAAACCAGCTTGATTTCTTTGGGTAAAAACTTTAAAGTTTTAATCAACTGAGGAATATTTTTATTGTAATTAATATCACCCACATAAAGTAAATACTTTTTAGCAAGTTTATATTTTCGAGCAATTCTTGAAATTTCTTGACTATTAGCTGGTTTAAGCTGGGGATTCGCTGCTAAATAAATGACTTGGATTTTTTCTAAAGGAAACTTCAGATGTCTGGCAATGTCTATTTTTGAACTATTAGAATCAGTGATTACAGCATCAACATTGCGAAGAGCCAACATTTGTCTTAGCAAAGCTAAGTAGCCTTTCTTGCCGACTGGATAATACTTTTTGTAAAGTAAAGGAATCACATCGTGAATTGTCACCACTGTTTTGGCTTTTTTAATTACTGGTAAGGTGGAAAAAAAAAGATCAAAAAATGGATAATGAATAACTTCTGCTTTGAAATCTGTGTCTTGGTTTTTACTAAGTTTTAATTCGATATTTTTATTTTTAGCTAAATATTTAGCTAAAAATTGAGTATAAAAACCAACTCCTCTGATGGCATTAGCATTATGGAGTGGACTATCGTCCAATAGAACTTTGATTGACATATTTAATTTCCAAAAATTTTAGGTATGAAATAGGATGATACAAAGCACTAAAAAAAGCAAAAACCAAGCCTTGCCAGCCATCAACAAAACCCTTGTGGCGCAAATAAATGAGCAAAAAAGTTTTGAGAGTTTTGTAAAAAATGTAATCAGCAAAAGTAATTAGATTAACTGGCAAATCTTCTTTGGCTAATTGCTCAGCCTTAAAAGAAGTGTAAGTGGTAAATTTACGTAAATAGTCAGTGAAAGTGGGGTTGCTGTAGTGGAGCAGGTGGCCATTTGCATAGGCAGTTTCCCCCTCAACCTTCATTTGTTCATGAACGTCTTTTGCTGGCAAATGAGCTTTGCCATTTAGATAAAGACGAATGACTGGGTCAGGATATTGACCACCTTTTTTTAAGAATCTTCCACAAAAAAAATTTTTACGTTTAACCCACCAAGCACTTGGCAGTGAACTAGATTTTGTGATTTGTTTGTTGACTTCTCTAATGAATTTTTTTAGTTCTTCGTCCACCACTTCATCAGCATCTAATTGTAAAACCAAGTCATGACTAGCTTTATCCATGGCCATTTGTTTGTTAATATGAAAATTTTGTTTGTTGGTAGTTTTGATTACCACTGCGCCAAAACTTGTAGCGATCTCTCTTGTTTGATCACTAGAATTACCATCAACCACAATAATTTCATCTGCTAAATCTTTAATTGATTCCAAACATTTGGCAATATTTTTTTCTTCGTTATAGGTAGCTAAAACTACTGACAACATATTAGTTACATTTTTTCTAAAGTATTAATTCCTAGCAAAGCTAAACCTTTTTTCAGGATGGTTGATGTGGCTTCAACTAGTTCAAGCCGAAATTGACGCTCTAGTGAGCTGTTCAAGATAGGATATTGGTTATAAAAACTATTAAAAGTTTGAGCCAAGTCAAAGAGATAATTACATAGAAAATGAGGAGCTAGTTCATTGGTACTTCTTGCAACAACTTTACTAAATTCTGCCAATAATCCAAGTAATGACTTTTCTAGTGAATTAATATCAATTTGATCAATATTATTCCCTTCAGTTTGAGGAAGTGCTATAGCTTTGCGCAAAATGCTGGCGGCTCGGGCATATGTATAAAGCATATATGGCCCAGAATTTCCTTGTAAATTGAGAATTTCATCCCAATCAAAATTGATATTAATCAAAGACTTTCTCTTCAAATCGTTCCATTTTAAAGCGGCAATACTGACTACTTGCGCAATTTTTTCATCTTGAGTAAAAGCTAGGGCTTTTTCTTTTGCTTTGGTCAAAACTTCTTCTAGCCAAATAACGTTTCCTTTGCGAGTAGACATTTTTCCTTCTTTAAAACGATAAAGACCATGTCCAACATGAATTCTTTGACCACTTTGGTACCAACCCAGAATTTCCTCTGCTCTATAAAGCTGCTTGAAATAAAAAGCTTGTTCGCTTCCAACTTCATTGATAACTAGCGGAGCACTACCATCCTCATTTTGATAACGAGGATTTTCCATGCGCCACTTATCAGTAGCCAAATCTCTGGTTGCATATAGTGTGCTGCCGTCTTTTTTGGCAATCATCAATGGAGGAAATTCATCATTTGGATAGAAAAATAAAATCGCATTTTCCTTACCAATTTGAGCCAATCCTCTGGTTTGCAACTCTTGGATTAAAGGTTGTAAATTTTTTTCGAAAAAAGATTCGCCATAACCTCGACCATTATTTTCAGTGAAATTAACTCCTAGTTCTTGATAGATTTTCGCAAATTCAACAAAAGACCAGTCAATACATTTCTGCCAAAGTCTTCTAGCCTCCTGATCGCCTGCTTCTAATTTTTTAAACCATAAACGTGCCTCATCTTCTAATTCTTTATTTTTTTCTGCTTCTTCATGAAATTTAACGTAGAGAGCAACTAATTTTTCAACTGGATTTGGAGCTTGATCAATTTCTGCCTCATTTCCAAATCGTTTAATTGCCACAATTTGTTTGCCAAATTGGGTTCCCCAATCACCAAGATGGTTATCTCTAAAAACTTGGTAGTCACTTGCTTCTAGTAAATTAGCAAGACTGTCGCCAATGATAGTTGAACGCAGATGTCCAATGGTAAAAGGTTTGGCGATATTGGGGGATGAATATTCAACAATTGCTTTTTTATTCTGCCCCAAATTGATTAATGCAGCTTCTTTATTAGCTATAATTTTGCTTAAATTTTCTAATAAATATTTATTCGTCAATTTAAAATTAATGAAACCTGGCCCGGCAACGCTAATTTCTTCAATTATCTTGCTAGTATCGTGTTCTTTGATTTTTATAATTAACTCGTTGGCAAAATCTCTTGGAGACGTATATTGCTCTTTGACTTGGTCAAAAGCAATCATAGCTAAATTGCTTGATAAATCACCAAAATTATCATTTATTGGTTTTTCTAAACGAATGGGCGCAGTTAGGGAAAATTCCAACGAAACTTGCTCTAAAATATTCTGTAAAATAACTTCATTGTCCATACAAACTTATTATAGCGGTAAGTAAACAAAAAATCTGCCCTGACCATCACTGCCTTCAATTATTTTATCCGCTTTTCTTTCTCCCATTTGGTCAAATTTGCTAGCCACTACAATGGTTTGTTTCTTTTCCAAATCGCTTTGATCAATTTTATCGCTAAAGAAAAATGAATTGAGAATACCACCCTGATAAGCAATTGGGTTGATCTTAAAGACAAAAAGGGCGTAAATGTAAGGATGTTGGTAATCACTAGTAAAAATGATTTGTTTAATTTGCGAGCGATCAAGGTTGCGTAAATAGCTAAATGTTTCCAAATAACCATCCATAAAATCATCAGTACTTCTTGCAGTGTAATTTCTATAATAATTATTTTGATACATAATTAAATTGACCAAATAATAAATGACCAACCCAATCAAAAAACTTTTCTTATTTTTTTTCAATGCTGACCAAATGGATTTTGCCCCAAGTACCACTAAAAGAATAATTCCTGGCAATGCCAAAAGACTACGGTTACTGCTACTTTGTCCCTCAGAAATCACTGCCGGCAGCAATCCAGAAGCAACAATAGCCAATGCTAAGGGTAAAAGTTTTGTGTTGTGCTTGCGAAAAAAAAGATAAAAGATAATTAAAATCAAAGAAACAGCTTCAATAATTCCAAATTTGCCATCACCATGCCTGAAATTGCCCATATTCTCACCAAAGATTAAGAAATTAAGGGATAAATAGCTCAGAAAGTTATTAAATAAATTCTTGACCAATTCAAAAAATTCCAGATTTTGCCCAAACAAAGTTGCTCCTGCTCTGGTTAATCCTTGACCAAAGAAAGCATCTACCAAAAAAGGATAAAGTATTAAAATGGCAAGTGTGCCAACAAGTAGTAGTTCCTTAATTTTATTTTTAAAAAAATTCCAATTAAATAAAATTAAAAACAAAAACAATATGGGAACTGTAATCTTGCTGCTGTGATAGGTATAAATTGTAGTAACTGCCAATAAGGTTGAGATCAATAGATTAATTATTTTTTCCAAACGCAAGTAGCGATAAAAAAAATAAATTGCCCACAACATCATGCTTAAAGCAATACCAGATTCAAAGGCGATGCGTGAGTAATGAATATGCCAAGGTGAACTAGCTAAAATGAAAGCTGCCAGAAGTGCCCATTTTTCTTGATTCTCTTTTGCAAAAAATAATTCCTTAAAAAGTAAGTAAATAGCTAAGACCGCCAATAAACCATAGATGGCAAAAGGTAAACGCACCACCCAAAGTTTCATGCCAAATAAAGCTGTAAATACTCCGCTTTGGTAAATGGCAAATGGAGCCTTGTAGTCGCCAAAGGAACGAAAACTAACGGGTAATTTTTCTAACCACTCATCCCTTCTAGTGGTAAAAATTGCAAAACCATTGTATGCGATGGCTGCTTCATCCCAAGCCATGCCATGTGGTACTTCACCAAGTTTGAAAAATCGCAAAACAAAAGCTAAAAGAAGGACTAAAAATATTGGAATAATCTTTTTATATTTTTGCAAACCCATCCTTAATCTACTAACGCATTTTAATAAACCAATAAGGTTGCCATAGTAAAAAACTGATCTTCTGCCAAAAATTACCATTTTTGAGGGTGAATTTCTTGGCATTTTTCCAACTCATATCGCGCATTTTCTTCTCGCCAAAAACTGATTTATTAGTGGTCTCATGATTGTGATCAACTTGAGCGCGAGGCTCAAAAAGAACTAAATATCCTCTTTTTTTGGCTTGAAAAGACAAATCAATGTCTTCCCAATAAGCTGGATAATAAAGCTTGTCAAATCCACCTATTTCTTCGAAAATTGATTTTCTAAACATGGCGCTTCCTCCACTCGCCCAAGCAGTTTCGCCCATCGACATATCCTTATAACGACTATGTAAAAACATACCTCTTTCAAACCATAATTTGTTGCGTCCTCCAATTTCATTAATATGAGTTTCGTGCTCTAGGCATCCAACTGCAAAAACTTTTTCATTGTTAAAATGAGGTATCAAATATTTTAAACAATCTTTGTAGGGGGCAACGTCGTTATTAATCAAGAAAACCAAGTTATTGGTCGCAACTTTAAATCCGCGATTAGATGAAGCTCCAAAGCGTTGATTGCTGTGATTAACTAATAAAGTAATGGTGAGGTGTTTATTGGCAATTCGATATTGAGCCTTGTATAAATCTGCCTCAAAATCATTAAAATTCGTTTTTTGAATTTGGAATTTTTGTTTAAACCACTCGATGGTGTTATCTTCTGGCCCACTCGCGTCATCAACAACGATTAATTCATCTTGATCTCTCATGCAATCCAAAACGGCCGGCAAATTCTTTTCGTAAAGATGAACTCCCTTGTAGCTAGGAATTACAATTGAAACATTTGGCATTTAGCTCCTTATCATCTCTAATAAAATATTTTTAAATTTTTCTCTAGAAAAGAGCAAGCTTTTTTGATGAGCTATTTCAGCTAATTCTGTTCTCTTCATTTCATTTTTAATCAATTCTAAAGTTTTGGCAAGACAGTCGTCTTCATCATCCCATAAACATTGGGCTAATTCTCTACCTAGAATTTCTTTTTGACCACCTTTGTTAATAACGATAGGCACTGCTCTAGCCGACATTGCTTCCAATGTGGAAATGCCAAAGTGTTCAACTTTCTCTGGTTCTAAGTTTTCATCCACCTCAAAACCAGCAGTGTGCCAATAAATACTAGCTTTTTTGTAAAAATCAACCAGTTCTTTGCGACTCAAATCATGAAGAATTAAGATATTCAAATTTTTACCCAAATCAGCAACTTTTTTGGCAAAAATAGGGTCTTCTTTTTTGCCAATTAAAACCAGCTGCCAACCTTTTAGAGTATTTTTGTTTGTCGATAGTAAATCCTTGAAAAAATTGACCAAAACATCTTGGCGCTTACTATGTAATTGGCAAAAAAATCGTCCAACAGACAAGATAATTTTCTCTTTCTGCCAATTTTTTGTTAATTTAAATTCTTGTTCATCAACATAAGGTTGGTGAACAAAATCAATTTTGGTTTGCCAAAATCTTTCAATGTATTTCTTGGTAAAGAGCGAATTAGTATTTTTGATTTGCCAATTAGCTAATTTAGCTTTTTCTAAAAAAGATGACTTATCTAATTTGAGGGGAATCTGGATGTGTAAAATATTTTTGTTGGCTAGAGAAAAAAATAAACTACCATCAGTTTGATAATACAAAACATCAAATTGCGCAGTCCATAATAGTTTTTTAAAGAAATTAGCATTTGTAAAAAGAGGTGAATTGATAAAGACAATTTTTTCTAGAGAATAACTAAGAAAATTTTCATATTTCTTTCTTATTTCGGCAATTTCATTCTCAGATAAAGGTTTCTCTTGACTGATTGCGATAAAAACTTGATGACCCTCTGCTTCCAAAATTTTGGCACAATCAAAAAGATATTTTTCACCACCACCAGTATGTTTGGGTAAGTAAGGAGAATAGAAGGCTATTTTCATAATTGAATTTTGCCCTCACGTTGCCATAGATTCTTAATTTCTTGCTCTGTTTTTTCGTATTTATTCTTGAGAGTTGGTTTCTGCTGTAATTCCCAAACTTGGATATAAACAATCATTCGATTAATAGCTTGGACCAAGGCCTCAATCAATCCAACCACACCATCTTTGTAGCCTTGAAATCTAATTGCTCGACGATAAAACTCCATAAGTCCTTTACGTATGATTGTTGTAAATTTTATTTTTTTGACTGAGGCTGCTGCCAAAGCATTAGCTTCTTTAATTGTCCAGTCGGCGCTCTTACGGAGATTATCTTGAGTATTACGATGGGTCAAATGAATCATTTGATGCTGCAAAAGATGATCTTGACCATTGAAAAGGGGGCTCTCATGAATTTCTCCTTGCCAACCTAGCAAAAATTGCTTTTGAAACACTCTGGTTACCAGATCATTTTGCCAATTACCAAAGCGAAGCCTTTGTCCATAACAAATATTTGCTCGGCGAATTGTCATCGCTTGGCAGTCATTTTTTTCTATGTGCAGAAGAATTTCTTTGGCCAAAGCTGGGGTAACTCTTTCATCTGCATCAACATAAAACAACCAATCAGTTTCCACCATGCTTAAGGCTTTTTCTCTCAATTTAGCAAATGATTCATGAGCAAAACTAATCACTTTGCAGTTATAATTTTCGGCAATACTTGTAGTTTGATCAGTTGAACCACTATCAAGCACAATAATTTTTTGACAGAAAGATAAAGTTTCCAAACAAGCCTGCAGCATTCTTTCTTCATTTTTGGCGATAATTAGAGCAGTTAAGTTTGATTTCATAATTAATTAGATAAAAGCCTGTTTGCCCATCCGTCCTGTAAACACGTCAAAAACTGCCTTACGTTCACTCTTATTTCCCCTTTTTAGAGTGGTTAATGCTAAGTGCAAAGCTGTTAATTTGCTGCGTAATGGAGCATGCCTGAAAGCTAAAAATAGCCTATTTCTAGTCTGATAATATTGTTGCAAAGGAGAACCTGCTCCACCAGTAGAACGACCAATTTTGTGATAAACCACTGAACTGGGACAGTACATTACCTTCAGACCGGCTTCATGCACTCGCAAGCTAAAATCAACGTCTTCACTGTAAAGAAAGAAACGATCATCTAGACGCCCAACTCTTTCGATTACTTCTCTACTAATCATCATGACACAACCTGTGGCATAGTCAGTCTCATTGGCTTGATCAAAATGTCCACGGTCAATTTCGTCTATTCCGATATGATAAGACAAAAGATTGGTCCAATCGACTTTGCCACCTACATACCAGAGCACATGACCTTTTTCTGCTTCTTTGTACGATTTTTCAAAATATTCGTAACCTTTATGGAAATAAATTTTGGAAGCGGCAAGGCCAATTTTGGGATCACGCCTCATCATTTTGTAAAGTTCTTGCAAAAAATTTTGACTCACGATAGTGTCAGAATTGAGTAGCAAATAATAATCGCTATCATAGTGGTCGATTGCATGTTGAATACCTAAATTGTTACCACCAGAAAAACCCAAATTACTTTCACTACGCAATAAGTCGACTTTTGGATTTTTCTTGGCAAATAAATTGCTAAAGGTCAATAATTCTTTTGAACCATTATCCACCACAATGATTCTATAATCAAAGCCGCTGTGATCTATATTAGCTAAGGATTGAATTGTTGCTTTGGTGTCCTCTGGAGTGTTGTAATTAACAATGATAATCGAAACATGATTCTTCATAAGTTGAACTTTCTTTTAAGTATCGCTAGCAGTCTAATTAGGCCATTTTTTTCTTTTATTTCCAGATCTTTTACCCAATAGTTTAGCTCTTTTTGAAAATGACGTAAATTCTTTAGCAATTCAGTTTGATCATTCTTTTCTAATTTCTGCTGATTGTCTAATTGATCAAAAATTTTCATTTGTACAGTCATCTGGTAAATTGCTTGCATCAAACTTAGGTAGAATCCACGCACACCATCCTTATAGCCTTCTTGAGCAAAGAATCTTCTAAACCAATCATCACTAAAAACTCTGAGCAAGCTTGAGTTAGAAATCACAAAATCATTTTGCACCAAAGCTTGTTTTTGTTCAGCTTCAATATCGGTGTAACGATCTAAACGATTTATGTAATCCTTAGTGTTTTTGTAATTATGATGAAGAATTGCTAATTCTTCACTAGGGGCAAGGTACTCTATCTTGCAACCTTTTTTAATTGTTGCTGGGGAATGAATTTGCGTTCCCCAAGAGACTAAACCTTTCTTAAAGAAACGTAATTGATAATCTGGCCACCAACCGGTATGTTGCATCCAGGCTCCGCTTACGATATTTTTTCTAGCTAAATAGAAAACATCAGCTGAATTTTCCCGGTCTGTTGTCAGTAATTTTTGGGCGAGAGTGGCAGGAATTTCTTCATCTGCATCTAAAACCAAAGTCCAACTTTTTGTTGCCAGCGAAAGAGCGTAATTACGGACTGGTTCTACAAATTTAGAATCTTTCTTGTAATCAACAACTTGATTTGTATATTTTTGAGCTATTTCAACTGTTTTATCTGTACTTTTAATGTCAAGTAAAATGATTTCATCGGCAAATTGAACTGATTGCAAACATTTAGCAATTACCTCCTGAGCATTTTTAGCAATCACAATGGCTGAAATAGACATAAATAAACCTGTTTCTTTATTTCGTTACAAGACTATTAATAGTATGATAGCAGCTGTCATGAAAAAACTTAAGTCTCTTTCCGTCTTTTTTCCTGTTTTTAATGAAGAGGCTAATCTAGAAGTTCTGATCAAACAAGCTATTCGTATTTTGCCACACTTAGCCTCACGCTATGAATTGCTAATTATCAACGATGGTAGTAGTGATGAAAGTTTAAAAATTGCCAAAAAATTAAAAAGTCAGTATCAGGAAATTAGAATTTTTTCTCATAAATATAATCGTGGGTATGGAGAAGTACTCAAGACTGGAATCAAAAAAAGTCGCTATGATTGGATTTTTTGGACTGATAGCGATTTGCAATTTGATTTATCTGAACTGATGAATTTTGTCAAAGTAAGTAACAAGTTTAAAGCAATTATTGGTTATCGTGAGAAAAGGGTTGAAGGGTTGGGCAGACACATCAATGCAGGTCTCTTCAAACTTTATATTGATTTATTATTTCGTTTACATGTTAGAGATATTGATTGTGCTTTTAAATTATTCAAAGCAGATCTGCTAAAGAAACTAGTACTGAGTTCTGGAAGTGCTTTTACCAGCGCAGAAATTCTCTATCGACTAAAAAAAGAAGGAGTTATTTTCAAAGAGATCGCAGTTAAACATTATCCTAGACTTTACGGTCAAGCAACAGGAGCTGATTTAAAAGTAATTATTAAGGCTTGCTATGAAGCTTTGACTACATATTTAAATATTAAGTTTTCTTCATTAGAATTAAAGAAAAATGATTAAAAAATTTTTTGTTTTCCTTTTTCTTTTGGCAATCTTTTTAGCCAGCAGTTACTCTTTATTCCACAAAAGTTTTTTTCATGTTCATGATTTTACTCATGCTGCCAGAATTGCAGAAATGGCCAAAGCACTAGATGATGGACAGTTTCCTGTTAGGTGGAGTGAAAATTTTGGCTATGGTTTTGGTATGCCACTTTTTAATTTTTATGCTCCTTTGCCTTATTTTATTGGAGCAATCTTTCTTAAACTTGGTTTTGATGTGGTTGCCAGTATTAAGATTTTGTATTTACTTTGTAATCTAATTACTCTTTATGCAAGTTATTTGTTAGGCAAAAAATTATTTGGTCGCTATGGTGGTTTATTACTTGCTGCCTCATACTCATTAGCTCCATATCGAGCTGTTAATCTTTTTGTCAGAGGAGCCTTGAGCGAAGCATTCGCCATGGCTTTTCTACCCATTGTGATTCTAGAAGCTATTAATTTTACGAAACAGCCAAAAACAAGATATTTGTTAATTCTAATTCTCTCTTTGGCTGCAATTATACTTTCACATAATTTGACAGCTATGATGTTTATTCCCCTCAGTGCTTTGTTTATTTTTCTTTATTTGCTTCATGAGCAAAAAATTCAATTGCTTGGAAAATTTGTATTGAGTTATTTTTTAGCTTTTGGCTTAACTGCATTTTATAGTCTGCCGGCTTTTCTGGAAAAAGACTCAACAATTATTAACACTATTTTTAGTGGCTACTTTCATTATTCCAATCATTTTTTATACATTAGGCAATTTTTTACAGAAAATTGGCAGTATGGTGGTTCAGCTTGGGGCATAAATGATGGAGTTTCCTTTTTCTTGGGCAGTGGCCAATTATTGGGTTTGCTTGGCTTAGGATTGCTTATTATTCAAGCGATCAGAAAACAAAAGGATTTTTTCAAAAGTAAATGGTTCTTTTTATTCGCCATTTTTACTTCCTTTGTAGTTTTGAGCCTTTTTATGAGCATTTTGAAAAGCCAATTTTTGTGGGATAGAATAAAAATTCTACAATATATTCAATTCCCTTGGCGCTTCTTAGCTTTGGCAGTTTTCTTTCTGGCAATTCTTTTGGCTGCCTCAACTTATCTAATCAGAAATAATTACTATCGTGGCTTATATACCTTTTTGCTTATTTTCATTTTATTCCAGAATGCCATTTACTTTAGACCAGAAGCTTATCTTGAAGATCAAAATGCTCTCTATTATACCGATTCAGCAAGAATTCAAAACCAAATGAGCGAAATCCTACCAGATTACATTCCCAAGCAAATGGCTAAACAAGAAATTCTACGTCAACGTAGCCAAGATCTACCTCAGGTTTGGTTCGAAAAGTCGCCCAAAGGAAATAATGCCGAATTGATTTATGCAACTGGTTTTGAAAAGTTGGCTTTGGTTAATCTAAAAACAGCTGATAGTCTTAATTTCAAAGTTGCTTATTTCCCAGGTTGGCAAGTTGAGGTTGATGGTGATAAATATCAGATCAAGCAAAATCCAGAACTTGGTAATATTATGATTGATTTACCATCTGGAGAACACAAAGTTGCTATTTATTTTAGTGAAAATACTACTGCTAGAAAAATCGGTGATACTTTATCATTCTTGGCTATCTTAGTTATTCTCTACAATTTTGGTCCTTTTGCTAGTCCTAAAAAAGATCAAACTAACTAGCCAAGCGGTCAAACCAACGGCACTCAAAGTGTTGCCTACTAATCTTGGCCAGGTGTTTTGAGTAAAACGTGATTCAACTTCATATTTGCCAGTTGGAAGCTGATAAGCAATCCTACCTTGAATTTCAAGATCGTCTAAGTATTTGATTTTTTGACCATTAATTTTTGTTTCCCAACCAGGGAAAAAAGCAGTTGATTCTATAATTGTCGAAGTCTCTTCTAGATCTAAGGCATAATGTCGTTTGGAACCAAAAAAGTTTTTAACTGTAACTTGACCTTTACCATGCAATATAAAAACTGGATCTTTTTTGGTCTCAAAAAAAGCAAAATTAAAAGTTTTGGGCATATTCTCTTGATTAACTGAGGTTGTTCCTCCATCAGCATCATAATCAATTGGGTTTTTATGATGATAATCAATTGGTTTAACTTGTAAAAACTGAAGTAGTTGCAAGCCTGCCACAAGAATTAAAAAAACATGTCCAAACTTATTTGAATTCTGATAAATTACAGCTGCGATAGGCAACAAAACAATTGAAAATAAAAGAGCTAAGCGCCAAGGAAATTGAATGAAATCAGCAAATGGAATTAGATCGTAAAGTGGTCTGAAAATCTGCAATTGGCCTAAGAATAGAACCATAAGAGCAAGAAAAAAAACTAAATTTTCTTTGGTTCTTTTTTTGAAAAAATAAATGATTGCAATAAAGAAAACAATTAATTGAATTGCTCCCAAACCAAAAGACATTGAATCGACATTGCCCCAATAAGAATAGCCAAAATGAATTGGTAAACGCAGTAATTGAGCCAAACTTGGAAAATGTCTGTAATAATTGATTGTTAGATCAACATTATCTAAGACAATTAATTCTTTTTCCATGATAGCCGGCAACCAAAACCACAAAGAATTAGCAAAAGCCCAAAGAAAATTCAGACCTAATTTCTTCCAAGCCTCATAATTAGCAAAGTAATTAAAAAATGAATAGAAAATCAGCAAAATACAAGCAAAGAAAGCAGTGATATTGTGAGAAAGCAGCAAGGCAGTTAAAAAGATATTTAAGAGGAAAAAATTTTTGTCAAAAAGAGTTTCGCTTTTTTTAATTTTTTCTAGAAGATAAAAAATCCAGGGCAAAATACCCAAAGCCATAATCTCGCCAATATTTCCTCTAAAAATAATACTGGTTAAGACATATGGGTTCAAGCCAAAAACTAATAATGAAAAGAATTTTGCCATTCTTGAAAATTGTTTTTCTCTTAAAAATAAGTAAGCACCTACAAATGATAAGAAAACTGCCAAAGTCATGACAACTTTGAAAGTTGACTCGTAATGCCAATTAAGAATCGAAAAAGGTAGTGAGAGTATATTCGCCAGTGGATAATTATAATTAAAAACTGGATAGCCATAGCCGTTGACCAAATTAGGAGCAAATCTAGGAGGAAACTGCAGTTCTCTGATTGCAATTTTGTAATTTGCAAAACGAATTAGGTGGTTATTGCCATCATGTGTAACTGGAACACCCTCATGAAAAAAATAGCGAGTACTTATTAGAGTTAATAAAGAAAAAAAGACTAACAACAAAAATTTTTTCATAAATTTATTTAACTTCAGGAGTTTTTACAACCAGCATCAAGCTCTTTTCGCCATTTAAAAAATTAAATTCTTCAATCTTTTTGAATCCTTCTGGAATCTCACTTTCATAATAGATAAACTTAGCCTGATTTTTGTTTTGATTTTTTTTATCAAGTAAGTAATCAAAAGGATCTGGTAAACCAAAACTATTAACTGGGCTGTTGAGAAACGCATTCTTCAAGTCTCTAGTTTGGGCAATTAATTCTGGAAATTGATAGTAAATAAAAATTCTTGGGAACCAATAGCGTTCGTCTATTTCTATTTGATTGAACTCTTGATAATGTTGTCTAATATAGGCAGCAACTTGATTGTAACTATACAACCAAGCTTGACTAGATTTTTTGGGGTAATTAATGAAATAGTCACCATAATAAAACATAGCATTCAGCAAAAATAAAATACCAACTAGAAAAAAAACCTTTCTTTTACTTATTAAGTAAAATTCATTAATACCCCAAGCGAGCAAAATTGTTATTGGCACAAATAAATAAATAGCTCTAGATGCATGCGGGACTTCGTAAACCATTGCTGCGGGAATTGGCGATAGAAACATAAAAACTAGTAAAAACAAAGTGATTTTACTTTTATAATTTTTCAGTAACAAAAATAGAGCAAAATAATAAAAAGGTAATGATACTAATAGAAATTCACCAAAATATCCTGAGTGTTGACGCAGATTTTGATCGCCTTTAAAAAATAAGAAGTTATTAGTAAAGTGCGAACTCCAATTAATTAGAAAATCTCGTGTCAGTAATAAATAGCGATGATAGATTAATCGCGAATAAAGATTTGAATTGTAAGTCTCTAGAAGCTGACTAGATTCTTCAATAACTTGTCGATGATGAATTAAATTATTATTATTAAGCCTGTATTCTTGGCTTCTGGCGTAGTAGGGCGACCACAACATTGGTAGCATGGCCAAAACAAATAATAAAACTGCAACTAGTAGCCAAAGCCTATGCTTGATTTCACGAAAAAAGATTACTCCTAGAGCTAAACAAAATAGTGGCACAATTAAACGCAAAGAATAGTAAGAATAAACTGCTAGTACTTCAAAAAATGTAGCAATTAAAAAATAAATTGCTTTCCCTCTAATCGCCTTGAGAAAGAATAATAAACCAATTAACAAAAAACCTACTGAGAGGCTCGATTCAAATGCAATACGACCAAAATGGACTGGCCACGGAGAAATTGCCACCAACCAAGCAGTTAGAATTGGCATCAATTTGTAGCGTTTTGCTAATATCTCATCAAAATTAAATAATTCTTTTACTAGTAAATAAACTAAATAGACCACTAGAACGGAAAAAACTGCTGTTGGTAAACGGACCGCAAAAGGATTCATGCCAAATAATTTCACTGACAAACTACTCAACCAAATCAAAACTGGTGCTTTAAAGTCACCATAAGAACCCAAAACAGCCTGAA
>CAZIBP010000003.1:0-57148 GCA_964537665.1 uncultured Pseudomonadales bacterium | reverse complement strand
ACTGCAATGGCATTACTAATTGCATCGTGGAGAAATTGACGATATTCTTCAGTTGATTTGGAATCGTTGGTCTTTGTTGCTCCATACTTTCCTTTGGTACTGACTCCATTGGCATAGTCGAGACTAATATTAAAGGGAGAATCGCAGTACGCCATGTCAATTCTTTCGTTTCCCACCAGTCGCTGAATGTCAGCAAGCGAGGTGGCATCACCGCAAAGTAGCCTGTGTGGGCCCATCTGATACAGGTCACCTGGTTTGGTTCGAGGTTCAGCGTGTTGGATGACAGCCTGGTCGACATCAAAATCATCATCCTGAATTTCTAGAGCATCATCCCAGATTGCTGACAAGTCTGAGTCGTCAAAACCTGTTTCAAGCAGTACATCTAGTTCGAAATTGCGAAGCATATTTAGATCAAATTCGCCAATATTGCGGTTCATGCGAAGGTTTAGCTTCATCTCAGCTTCCAGTGGCAAATTCACACTTACTGTTGGCACCAACGTGTACCCGAGCTTCTTTAAAATTTTTAGCCGTTGATGACCAGAAACGAGCGTGTATTCACGACCGGGAAACATGTTAATTATCAGAGGCTCAGTACAGCCGTAAATCTCCAAGCTTTTGGTCAGATCCGCTTCTGCTTTCTGCGATAAAAAGCGAGGGTTGTAGTCTGCTTCTTTTATCTGTTCGATCGGCACTTCAGTGATATGAAGCTCCTTTACTTTGTATGTTTGCTGTATGCTTTTGGGCATATCGCTCCTTTCATTTGCGGAAAAATTGATAAAAAAAAGACGCATCTTGAAAGGGAACTGTGTGTTCCACTTCAAAATGCGTCATTTACTCCGAGTCCGCACTCGTATTGTTCTATTCGAACAACATATACATACTACAACCTAGAAGAATCTAGTCAACATGTGATTAGTATTGACATACAGGCATGTACTGTTACTTCCATTGATATTGATAACCCAAAGTAAGCATTTTCGAGCTATAATGAAAGATGTATGCAGAACTTTGCCAAAAGCATTTTAAATTACTTCGCAACATATAACGAAACCAGATTCAGATTTACTACAAGGGTTGCTCAAAAATGGACAAATGATGAGCTTTCATTGGACTTTTCCGTTTTCCCTGAATTTGAAAAAGAAATTATCAACCAACTCAATAATCAAGATAAAATTGGTTTACATGTTAATCCAAAGGAATACATTGTTGGATTAGATAATGAAGACTTTTCCTCAAGACTAAACTCTTTAATCGAAGATTTGTTGAATGCTGACAAACTTAAACAAATTAAAACTGAGCTAGAAAAAAAACTTCCTGAAGATACTGAGCTACCAACTCAAGAAGTATGGAGAAAATGGGCACTTCAGTTAAGAAAAGCATTTGCCGGAATTTTACACGAACTCCAAGAAGAAAAAAAACAATCTTTGGTAGCAGAAAACGAAATTAAATATTTACCTCTTTCCACGCTGAATGTAACTGCTATAGAGCAAGAATTATTTGATGTAATTGATAAAAAAATAATCAATCAAGCAAAGAGTGATGATGATTTCATTTCAGCAGTGAAAATTGAAATGAAATCTTTTAATCCGGAACTTATCATGTATGACTTGTATAAGTTATTGCAAGGATACAATCAGTTTATAGCTTCTAACTCTGTCTATCTTTTTTTGCACGACCTTACTCTAGATGAAACAAGTTATCCACTCGTTGCAGTAGAATTGCAAATTTCTAATAACAACAATTCGCAGTTTTCACTTACTTCGGTGAGAGATTTAGTGCAACTAAACACACCTGCAATTAATGCTACAAAAATGGGAACTGTTCTAACTACTCCAAGAGCTTGTACGTTTGCTGATCTTACTCAATACTCAATGCAGTTTGAAATGTATCTTCAGGCACATTACAAACACGACAGCTCTTTTATTCTTGCTCATAACTTTAAACCATTAGTTGGAAAAGATTTGCCAACTATCTACCCAAGAATCGGTCTACAAATTGCCACAAAAGAAGATAGAAAAATTCTTGACTACTCTGAACTTATAACAAAATTAGAATCTGGAGCAGGTAAAAAATTTTCTGATATTGTAGCTGATTATGTTGATGGCAATGTAGAAAGTACTGTAAAACAGGTTCATGAAACTTTCCAATCTGAGTATCCTAAAAAATCTGTTCGAAGATTGGTTAATGAAATTCCTCTGCATTTGAATTCAAATCAACAAAAAATATTGACTGCTGCCAAAAATGAAAAAAACAAAACTATCGTTGTTGATGGTCCTCCAGGAACTGGTAAATCATATACCATCACAGCACTTGTCTACCTTGCGAACTTACTTGGTAAAAAGATATTAATTACTTCACATAAGACGCAAGCTCTTGATGTGGTAGAAGAAAAATTACTTGAACAATTCAAATCTATTCATCCTCATGCCAAACCACCAATTTTACGATTAACCAAAAATGGAGAACAAACTGTCAACACTATCGACAATACTTTATCCTCACCAGTAATTAATGCTACTAACAATAGAGCATCTCAGGTAGATTCCTCAGTTTTAGAAAAAGATATCGAAGCTCTTGAAAAAGGTTTATCTGAACAGGTAGAAAAAATTTGGAAAGAAGCATCTGTTAGCGGACAGCAACAATCTGCAATAGAAAAGCTTATCGAGAAACATCACGTTCTTTTTAAAGATGACCCTATTCCACAAAGAGGTTCTTCTGTAGATATGAGTACTTTGAAGAAAGTATCAAACATTTTATCTCAAGCACCAGCACCGATTTCATTGGATATATTTAACTTAATTGCAACAAACCAAGGTCAAATCGAAGCTTGGCAAGAAGCCGTTTCCCATTTAGATTCAGAATCTTTAAAAATAACTGACGAAAATGAATTAGTTGATTTTAGTTTGTTAGATAGTTTAGATAAAAAACTTCAACAATTTTTGCAAATATTTAACGAACAAACACAGCTTAAATCAATAGATTTTTCTTCTTTGAAGAATATCCAATATAAAAAGCAAATTAGTTCTCAGCAACTTGACTATGATTCATCCAAGAAATTATTAGCCAAATTAGAGCAATGGTTGCAATCAAGCAAGGGATTAGGTGCAAAACTCTTTGGGAATGCAACTATTCGAGAGCTGGAACATGCAGTCAAAATTGATTATCCAGAAGTTTATTCATTCATTCAAGAAAATGGAATTGAAAAAACAGTTTTTGCTTTGCGTCATGATTTAGAGAAAGTTGATGAAATAACTAATGAAAATCAAATTCTAAATAAAAACGGATTATATATAAATAGTTTTGATGCAGAATCATTACAAAAAGAATGGGATAACTTATCAGAAAATGAACTGCGAGAGCTGCAAAAAGCTAATGATGGCTTTGACAAAAAATTATCAGAGTACTCTTTAAATGAGCTTACTAGTTGGATTAACGATAAAAAGAAATTCGCTCAAACACATATTTGGTTGGATAAAATCCTCCCACTTACAGAATTAATTAAGACAGATTCAATTGATCAAATTAATTCTCTACTAACATTTGTTTCGAGCAATAAAGAAGTCTTTAATCAATCTCATAAGGAGCTGATTGCAGTATTTATTGAAGATTACCATCAACAGCTAAAAGATATCAATATCTCTATTAATGAACTTAATAAGCTTCAAAACCTATTCTCTGATACTGATAAAGCACAACAAATTTTAGAATATATTTCGTTACATCAATCAATCGAGCCACAGTCATGGCAGTTTCTAGACACAGTTGGGATTCAAAGATACCAGCAATTGGCATATAGATTATTACAGAAGAAGAATGAAGCTCGATTTGCGGGGTTACTTGATCATATTGGAGATGTTCAAAGAATTCTTAACACCATAGCTACTAATAAACGGCTCACGGTTGAACAATCAAACGTATTGTTTGAACACATTCCCTGTGTCATTGCTCCACCAGAAAAAGTTTCTCACTTTTTCCCAATGCAAGAAGATATGATAGATTGGCTCATTATTGATGAGGCAAGTCAGGTTTCCATTGCAGAATCTCTGTCACTCATGCTTCGTGCTAAACAAACAATTGTGTTTGGAGATGAACTTCAATACGGGGCAGTTGGAGCAACGAATGTTAGTCTTGAGTACTCTAAACAATACTTCAGGAATGTTCTTGATGACTATGTCAAAGATAAAAATGATTTTATTTCAGAGGAAGAAAGAGAAAGAATTGCTACTGATGAATCAAAAAATTATGAAACAGATGAAGCTCCAGATAGAACACCGAATTTTTTCCAAGTTAATCCGGCAACTAAAGAGTGGCTTAAAACATTCAGTATTCGCACCTCAACCTTAGATTTTGCTAAAGCAGTTGCTAATTATTCAGATTCTCTAACAGTGCATTTTAGAAGCTTCCCGGAAGTAATTAGTTACTCAAACAAATATTTTTATAAACCTAGCGAGATTAATTTAGTAACCAGTCGTATTAGAACGAAACCAATTTCAGAGGTTTTGCAGTTTATCCCAGTCAATACCCAAGGCCATGCAGGTGGCAATATTAATTTAGATGAAATTGTTACCATTAAAAATGAATTACAAAAACTCTATGACTCAGAATTTAAGGGATCGGTAGGTGTAATTTGTTCATTTAGAGAACAAACTGATCGAATGATAGATATTTTGAGAAAAGATTTACCTTGCTTTACTCATTTGGTTGAGAAAAATAATCTTAAAATCTGGTTTGTTGGAGATGTGCAAGGAGAAGAAAGAGATATTATTTTTTATTCTTTTGTACAAGATAAAGGAATAGATAACGCCAATTTGAGTTCAATTTATCCAGTTATTGGTGGTGTAGCTGATGATATTCGTAATCTACGTATGCAACGTCTTAACGTTGGATTCTCTCGTGCCAAAGACAAGATGGTTTTCGTTCACAGCATGGACATCTCTGAGTATAAGGACACCAGATTAGGAGATGCCCTTGGTCACTATCAAGAATTATTATCACAGGCTCAAGATCACTTTATTGCGGATACCGCTATTTTTGATTCTCCGGCTGAAGAAAGACTGTACAGTCTGTTAACCCAAACCGACTTCTTCTCTGAGCATAAAGATAACCTAAAAGTAATTGCACAGTTTGAGATTGGCAAGTATATCCGGGAAGAATTTAAACGATTTATTCCAAATTATCGAGTAGACTTTTTACTGACTCTCACTAGAAATGGAAAAGAACATCCCCTGATTATTGAGTACGATGGACTTGAATTCCATACCAAACGACCATATGAAGTATATTCGGAAAGTACTTTTAGCCAAGAATATTTGGAATATGACATTCAAAGACAACTTGAGTTAGAAAGTTATGGATATAAATTCCTCCGTATTAACAAATTTACTTTGTCACCAAAAGAAGAAGGTCAAACTGAACTCGAAGTTCTGAATCAACTTCTCTATACTAAATATCGTGATATTCTGTATCAATAAGGAACAAAATAGCGTATGAATCACAAATTGAGTCAAACCGATATTGAAACACTATTGAAGTGTATTGAAAATGAAACTGAAATCCCTGAAGATTTACTCCCAAAACTGAACCCCAGCTTTTTTGACAAATTGGCTCAAGAGAATAAATTTGATTATCAGAAGTTAGAAAAATATAAAATCCCCACTATTGAATACGCTGGGAAACGCTCAGAAGCACTGATCCTAAGCCAAGCTGGCCTGATGGGCGGAGGTTCCCCATTGCAAGTGGAACGATGTTTTGAAAGCAACTCTCAGGTTGACCAAGTTGAAGGAGATGATTGGAAAAATTTAATTGTGCAAGGTGACAACTTGCAGTTTCTAAAAACCTGTTATCTCAATCAAGATCCACTTATTAAAGATAAAGTTAAAGGGAAAGTAAAACTTATCTATATTGACCCACCATTTGGCACAGGTGACGAATATGGTGGAAATGATGGTGAAATAAGTTATACCGCCAAAATCAAAGGTGCTGAATTTATTGAATCTGTAAGAGAAAGACTAATTTTCTTAAAAGAACTTTTAGCAGATGATGGAAATATCTTTGTAAGAATTGACTATCATTTTGGTCACTCAATTAAACTTGTAATGGATGAGGTATTTGGTTCAGAAAATTTTAACAATGAAATCATTATAAATAGATTTAAAAGACAACTTAGAGGCTTAAAACAGTTCAATGTTTCTAATGACGTTCTTCTTTTTTATAGTAAAACTAAGGGAAATAATTACTTTCAAGAAGTGATGAGATCAAGATTATGTTCGTTTTGTGGATCTGAAAGAGAACCTTCTTGGATTCCAATGTCATCCCCTGGAATAAGAAGACCGCCGGAGAGAGTGATTTTTGGTACCCAAATGTTGCCACCTAAAGGACGTCATTGGACATTTAGACAGGAAACAATAGATGCAATGGAAAAAGAAGGTAGGATTAAGATAGAAGAATCGGCTAAATATACCGATCTTGATGGAAATTCAATTACTGGAGTTCCATACTATCTTCAGACCGATGACTCTCCAACTGATTCAGACTGGACCGATCTTAGAGGTTATGTTCGCTCAAAAAGATATCCAACAGAAAATCCTGAAGAATTATTAGAAAGAGTAATTCAATGTGCATCTAAAGAAGGTGATCTTGTAATCGATTGTTTCGGTGGGTCGGGCACAACTGGTGCTGTTGCTGAAAAAATGGGAAGAAAGTGGATTCTCTGTGATTTTGGAAAACATTCAATTTATACAATGCAAGCTAGAATGCTTGAAATAGATAAGTCCCCTGCACTGGGAGAGAACAGCAAAGGTAAACATGGAAAACCAGCCAAACCATTTTGTGTAGTTTCTGTCGGAGCGTATGACTTCCAACGCATCATGAACCTTCGAGAAAATAAATCTGCTTACATTGATTTTGTTCTCAGCCTCTTTGGAGTCACTGATAGAGCACCTATCACCGAAGGTGAGTACACCGATGAATATGCTCACAAATTTAAAGTAGCTAATGTCTACGCTCAAAAGGATGGTAATCCTGTTGAAGTGTATCCTATCTGGGAAGATGATTATCTCAAGAATATTAAGATAGACGAAGAATACTTGGAAGGCATCATTGCTCAAGCAGGAGGAAAGCTAAAAGGTCCATACTACATCATTGCTCCAGAAACTTGTGATGTTGTTGGTGATACAAAAATTGGTGAGACTGAATTCAATATCTTGAGTTTCCCATACAAGATTCTTGAAGAAGCATCCAGAAACTTCCAACTCACAGAGCAACCAAGTTCTGCTGACAATATTAATGATCTTGTTTCTTCAGTTGGATTTTACTTCAACGAAGAAGTTGATGTTGGTGCCGAGAGACATAAGCAAGGAATTCAAATTTCACGATTTGTTACAAGCATTCTCAATGCTGAGGGCAATCATTACGATGGTTTAGATGGGTTAGCCATGATCTTGCTAGACAAAGACTATGATGGCAACACATTTAGAATCGAAGAAGCAATTTATCATAAAGATATTTCAGAAGAAGGAGTTTGTAAGGTCAGTGGATTAACTGACAAAGTCGCTTTAATCGCTGTCGACAAGCATGGCAACGAGAGCAAACTCATCACCTTGTAAGGATTTGTCATGCCAAAAAAAACTCAAAAAATCTCACTATCTGAACATACGCTGGATATAAAATCTAACAGTGCTGACATATCACTTTTTGATTTTAGAGAGGTCGAAGAATATGTCAGAACCCTTACGGGATCTCGTGAATATCAGTTTCAAGCTATCAAAACACTTCTCACCTATTTATGGGGAGGACGATATGACACTGTGCTTGATTTAGCTAAAGAAAACTGGAAAAAGAAAGAAGCACTTCAGCAAAGATTTCAAAGCGAGGATCACTTTTTAGGTTCTTTGCCACTCCCAGACAGACTTTCTGGTGTTTGTCATATGGCTACAGGAACTGGGAAAACGTATGTCATGTTTGCTGTTGCCTATTTATCGCTTTTAATGGATAAGGTTGATCGTGTTTTAATTATTGGTCCATCTTCAACGGTGATTGAACAAGGAATTACCGAAAAATTTAAAGAATACCTCTTTGGTGAAAAAGCACACGAATTGAGAGATTTACTTCCAGATAAATATCGTCATAAGGTAATTAAACTATTAAATGCAAATGACCCAATCGAAGATAACAGTATAGTCGTCGAAAATGTAAATGCGGTTTGGTCTGCTGACTCAAACGCAATTGGTGACACCCTATTTGCTCGTGGAAATAGGGTTCTTGTCTTAAGCGATGAAGTTCACCATGCTTATTCTCATATTACATTTGATGGAACAAGACTTAATTACGATTTTGATCCTGATAAAGTTGAGACCCAATCAAAAACTGATGAAGCACAAGAGAGATTATGGATGAAGTTTTTGAGAGAAAAACCAATTAAATGGCATTTGGGTTTTACTGGAACTCCATATAATCAAGATGAGTATTTCGTTGATGTGGTTTTCAATTACTCTATTCGGGATGCAGCCGAAGATAAATTTATCAAGGACATCGATGCTGTATTAACTGTAGATGGTGATGAAGAACTGACGAAAGAACAGCGTTTTATTCAAATTATTGAAACACATCAAAAGAATAAAATCTTGTATTCATATGCTGATAATGACGGGAATTCAAGAGTAAAACCAATTAGCATATTTATCCACTCAACTCAATCGGCTGCTAAAAAGAATGCTCAAGAATTTGCACAAGTTCTTGCTGAATATTTGAAAAAAAATGAAGAATACAAAGATTGGGATAGAGCCAAGCTAGAAGCATTAGCTCATTCTAAGATTATCACGGTTACGTCTGACTCAAATGTTTCTGAATATCAGAAACAGCTAGAACAAATTGAAGAACTAGACCCTAACAAGATTGGTGGACAAGTCGAATTCATTTTTTCAGTAAATAAGCTGTCAGAAGGATGGGACGTTGATAATGTGTTTCAAATCATTCCATCGCAAGAAAGAGTTTTTAACTCCAAGTTACTTATTTCACAGGTTCTAGGAAGAGGTTTGAGAAAACCCAGAAAAGTCCCTGCCACTTTGTTGGATCAAAGATATCCAACAGTTACTGTCACCAACCATGAAAAGTTTGGTCAGCATGTTAAAGAGCTTTACGATCAGGTTACAGAGTGTGAATTAAGATTTCACTCACGTGTTGTCGATGAATCAATAGAAAGAGGAAAACACCATTTTAGTTTATTTAACATTACACATGTTCCAGTGCAAAGAACAGAGGAAAAACAACAACAATCAAGTATAAAAAGATCACTCATTCTTGATCCACAACCAGATAGTTTGGGAGTATCAATTCAATATCTCAAAGGAGTACGAAAGTTTGAGTTCGAAAAAGAATTTTTTACGGTAGCTCAAGTTGTAAATGATATTGCTCGAAAATTTAAGTATGTAGCCTTTGAAAAAGAACAATTTAACATTGATGATGGAACTGATACCAATCTTTTCCCTGATAGAAGAAATATTGAATCTGTAATTAGAGATTCAATGCAATCAGCTGGTATTACTACTGAAAAAATCTCATTAGAGAACAAAAAAAAGATTGAACTCTACTTTAATCAATTTATCAGCAAAGGCACCAAAAAAGTTGTCCGTGAGAATGTGAGTGGTGATATTTTTGGTGTATCTACAATAAGACTACCTTCTGCTACTGCAAATATTGGTAGGTTGGACAATGAAGTAAGCGTTTTCATCAGTGAGGATTATGCCGAGGAGTTATTGGGAGATGATTTATTCATCATTAGTGAGTTGGAAAAACAAACTAAAAAGCAAGAGAAGAAAACTGGTAAAGGGCAACAAGGATTGTTTTTAGATGCTGTTCAAGTCAAGTCAGAATTCATCCAACAACTACTGATCACAAAAAATATTTACTGTGTAAATCCTTCTGTTTTTAAAACACCACAATCATCTGTGCTTGTGAGTCATAAGCCTGAACGTGAATTTGTTGTTCAATTAATTGAGCATGCCAAATTTATTGATAGTTGGATTAAATCAACTGATGCCGGATTTTATAGCTTAGATTATGAATACTGGAAGGGTGGTAAAGATCGTGTAAGAAGATCTTTTAATCCAGACTTTTTCATGATTGCAGACTTAGCTGCATATGGATTGATGATTAGTAATCCTAATGCCAAAGAAGTTGTTAGAAAACTAGAAAACTCAGGAATAGAAAAGATTGTTTTTTCAGTGGAAATTAAAGGTCAGGATGACTACCAAGATGTGACCCTAGCTAAAGAAAATGCTGGCAAGGATCACTTTATTGAAGTCAACAATAAACTCAGGTCAATCAACCCTACAAATATTGAAGAAGAATTCCAAAATGATTATCGTCAACATTATGTATTTAGCTTATTGCGAGAAGAAGATGTTTTTTCTTGGTTTAAAAGACTCAAAGATGGAAGTCTGATCTTGGATAGCTATGAAAATTAGATTGATCCCTACCGTTTTACTCGTATTCTTAATATCCATTGTAAGTTTTTTATTATTCCCAACTTTTTACTTCAACGAACTCGAACTGGGTTTTCGGCAGAACTTTTCTAGTGCATACATCGCCATAGATAAAGCAGAGCAAGGTATTTCACTTCGACAGCAAGGTCCTGAAAGTATAGATGATGAAACCTTTGCCAGTTTGGGCAAGGCCATAGAGAATGAATTGGATAATGCTCTTTCATCACTAGAAAAGGCTTCTTCGTACAACACTAAGCAAGAGATGTTAGCTTTTTTGTTACCAAATAAATATAAGCAGTATCTTGAGTTAAAACAGTCAAGTCTGTCGAAGTATCACCAACTCTCAGAGAGTTTTCGCAACCGCAAACAAAATGAGCATTTGATGACAGAGACCTTAATGCTGGTAGTTCAGATTGACCAATCCATTTACAACATTGAGGATTATGACAATTGGCTACTCACATTAGATCAACTTCCCACAGATGTTGCAAAGATTAAACAGAATGCTGATAGCCTACTTAAGGCAGACCACATCAATCAAGAGTTTCATGACTATCTTGTAAAAACAGCAGATGGGTATGATCACCTCAACACGATGTTTATTACAGCACTAGAAAATGATAGTTGGAAAACACTCGATTGGAATGAACTTGAAACATTTCAAACACCTGAAGATGAAGTAAAAAGAATGGTAGAAGAATCCAGAGTAAGGTGGGATCAGCGTAATCAAGATCATTTAGAAAAAATTGCTGATAATGATCAGGATTTGCTTGAAGCAAGCAATTATTTCAATGAGAATAAATTAGCTTTAGATCCTTTGAGTAGGCTGTTTTCAATCTTCTCAAGCAAGTTTCCAAGGATTAAAACCACAGAAAATAACACTCCAACCATCATCCCTGAAAACGCTCCTATCGAATTGCTCTCATATGCAAATTGAAGTCTTGATAGGCGACATTTTTGAACAGCAAGTCGATGCAATTGTTAACCCCGCACACCCAAGCCTGCTGGCTGGAAGTGGTTTGTGTGGTGAAATATTTAAGCGGGCTGGAAAAATTCAATTGGAAAATCATTGTCGCTTAGAATTACAAAAAATAAATAAGAATACTCTAGAACTCGGAAAAGCTATAATCACTTCTGCTTTTAATCTTCCACTCAAGTGTATTATTCATACCGCTGTACCCAAGTTTTATCAACATGGTGTAGATACTCTTTCCGATTGTTACTTAAACAGTATTTTGCTGGCTCAAAAAAATAACTTGGAATCTATTTCTTTTCCAGCTCTGGGAATTGGTATCAATCAGATTCCAGTAGAAATATCAGCACAGAAATTAACGGAAGCAATAAATCTTCTTCCGACCGATTTAAATATGAGAATAGTTTCAGTTGTTCGTGATGAGGCTACAAAGTTGGCTTTTTCAGAAGCTCTTGTTTAAGTTTTTGCCAGATTTCCACCATCGCCCAAGTATCTAGTTTGCAGTAGGTCAGCAAGTTTTGTTTAATCTGCTCTTTTTCTTCAGCAGTTAAATTCCCATGTACCATCTCATACCAAGCCAACATGGCTTTGGTTCCCTCACCAATTTCTAGTTCTTTGTAACTCAGCTCAGGACATAGTATGGGTAAGACTTTCTTGATCGATGAACTACCATGAAAGCGATGATCGACATATAAACCATCTTTGAAGATATTCATCAAGTCATAAACTCGCTCGTTAATACTTTTAAGTTGTGGAGCTAAGTCTGGGCATAAGATAGCCAGCTCATCATTTCTGCCACACTCAAAGCCTTTGTTCCAGACAATCACGGAGCCAGTCTCATCAATGACATTGCATAGCTCAGTAGCCAGATGCCTTGCTGGATCGCCAGCTTCAGTTGCTAAACACTCGTAGTGTTCAAATTCATTGCTACCAGGATGTCGAGCCACATGGATGGAAAACTGAGTTACTGCCTGCTGATATGGTTTGTAGCCATCGTACATAGGTAAAGCTTCACCATAGGTTTCATAGTCTAAGAAGTAGATGGGATATTCCAGCCTACTTAATTCTTCTGCAATGGCATCGTGGTCAATAATGGGTTGATTTTGTCTGGCGGATTGAATTTGCAGTCTCTGCTTATAGTTACTGGTAAAAGTGTCAGAAATATCTTTGACTAGCTCTACACCCATATCCAGGAGTTCACGGTATTGTTTCTTACTGGCTCTGCCCAGCTCATAGATCGAATCATCTGGTAAATTAGGGAAACAGTGGTCAGGATAGATACAAGTGCCTGGATTAAAACAATGCTCATCGCTTGGTTTGCTTTCTAGTCGCATCACTCCCCATGCCTCGGATCTCAGTTCATACACCTCATCTTCCTTTTTGGCGATGTGATCTGTCATGTCTTCCACGATGAAGAGTTCGTTGATATCAATCTCCCCAGCTCGCTGATAGTCACTGTTGACTCGCACTAAGTAGACTTTGTTGATCGGAAGTGTGGCTTTACCCACTAAATACTGGAAGGTCACATCATATTTATGCTCAGTGTGAATGGTGGTGCTGCTTTTGATTTCATACAGATCATAGGTATTATTCACAGTGTCATGTGCTAACGCATCAATGCGGGATTCGTAGTTGCCATCAGTCAGAGTGGCTTCAAAGGTGAGTGTGGTACCAGCTGGATACTGGGTGGCAACTTTCCGTTGTAAAAATTCTTTGGCTAATTTTTCAACGCTATACCCTTGCTTCATCGTATGCTGGTCGTACAAAGATGGTGGTTTTGGTTGAGTATCGCTATGAACTGACAACCACATATGCAGCGGAGATTCGAGGTAGCTTAAGAAGAGTGATTTTGTTAGTTTCATTGGCTGTTAAGGAACGTAGCAAGTTCTTCCTGTTCTTTATATAAAACCATGTCACCTGAATTCGCAAATGCATTTTGTTCAGCGTTTAGCCATCTATTTGCTTTCATGGTCCCAACAATATCAGTCATTCTGTTAATTCTTATATCGATAATCTGATTTAACCGATCAATCTTCTCCTTATGACGATTATAAAAATCACCGGAATTCTTTAAGTTATTCCAACTAGGTTGAATGTTTCTTAATGATCCTAGTGCATCTTCCCATGATTGAATGTCAGATGCAGAATAGTTTGGTGGCACATAGCCTCCAAAATGTTGCACTATCACATGTGCTGGACAACCATTGATCTCACCTTGTACTTCAGCAATACCGATTTCTTGAAAACGCTTGTCGAAAACGAAGGTTTTAGATTCAGGAAACTCAAGCTGGTAATCTAGTAGTTCGCTTGCTTCGTAATAACCATTGCTTGGTGCCTCTCCCCAAAAAGTATTATAATAACCAACCTCTCTGATAGCTTTCTCCATCGTATATCCACTTGCAGTTGCCTCAAAAGAGAAGTCATTGTGTTCAAGAATTTTGGCACCTCTTTTTTCTGCAGAAAGCTCTAATTTTTCATTATATTTGAGCGGTTTTAGACCTTCTTCTTCACGTTTCTGATTGAGTTTTTCAACGTATTCTTCTTTATTAAGTTTAATTCTGGCAGATTCTTCTAGATCATTTGTCGTGTCATGCCAGTTTTGACTAAGGTTTTCTGCTTGTTTGGTGAACGGATAAACTGACTTAATATCATTTATGCTAAAAAAACCAACATCTCTGGAATCTCGACTACCAGTGCGGTTATCTCCCATGATAAATACTGAATTATCTGGAACGGTTACTTGTTGGCATTCCTGCAGAAATGACTGACCAAATGTTGATCGTGCTCTAGCTACATATGGCTCCTTTTGGGGTTCGCCATTGAGGTAGAATATGCCATCTCTCAGCTCTAAAGTGTCTCCTGCGACTGCAACAACTCGTTTGAGCCATCCTGATGGATCTCCATATGTTTCCTCAGTAGCTTTTCTCGTCTTTTCATCTTCTACTGTGATAATGTCACCACGAGTTATGGTGTGACCAAAGTATCGTTTTCCTGAAAACACGAAGCCATTTGGATAATTAAACATGTTTTGACGGCCAACAATTTGTTTCGCAAGTTCTTTTGGATCTTTACCATCTCCCTTTGGAAAAGTCGGGTGCATTGACCCTGTGCCAACAATATCCATTTGGTATGGAACTAAACCAAGTTCGTCAGCAACGATTGTTCCCACAGAAAAATATCCGACTGACCAAACTGGAAGTAAAAACAGTAGTATCGGTAAAGAGATTGCTAATTTTTTACCAAGGGATTTGAGTGCGATTTTTTTGGAACTGTTCTTGATATTTTTTAACCAAGCAAGCCATTTTTTTGGTTGCCATACTCTGAGTAATAAATACAAAGGAAGAATTCCTAGATAAATGAAAAAGAGGAAAAAGTTGATTAACTTTCTTAGAAACGAAGGCTGCTTTTTATCAGGGTCATTTGATCTCATGGATAATGCAGTCAGAAGCATGGAAAAAATTAAAAAGAATCCGATTCCACCAAGTATATCCAGCACCATCACAATGCCCCAGACATCTCCCTGCAGTGGACCCTTATCAACAGTCGTTTGAAAGAAATTTGTTCCTACTATCACTATTGCCAAGAAAAACAGCATGGTCATTAACCATAGAGATCCAAAAAAGATTGTCGCTGACTTTAAAGTAAACTTATGTCTTAAAAAAGATTTTCTTTTATCAGGGTTAGTTTTTGTCTTATTTGCTTGTTTCATCAACTTTCTATTATATAGGTAACTTCTCAGAAAACGAATATACTATTGCTAAGTGATAGTTAGCGAAAGGAGTTATGTCGTTTCAATACCTAAAACCACAACAAAAGTATGAAGATCGCTATGACGTTGGCACGATCAAAGAGTGTTTAAGGGTTTTAGACATGGTTAATGGCATTGGCGAAAAAATGAAACTTGAGCCAAAGTTCCAAAGTTATCCAGAGTCTGAGCAAGATCGAAACATGGGGTTATTCAGGGGCAGGATGCTCTTTTTCATTCAAGCTCAGCGACACAAACACAGAGCTTCGACAATTGCAGAATGGATCGAATCTGATCGAATCAAACAGGATAAACAAGATAACACTCCAGTTCCCCAAGCTAACTGCCCTGAGTGTGGAAGTGCTATGACGGATGATGGCTCTCACCATTTAGTTGATTGGGATGATGATAAACCCATGAGGGTGCTATTCACCTTCAACTGTCCAAAGTGCAAGAAGCGTCAAGGCGTGTATGACGATGGTGAGATCTATGTTTCTAAGTCTAACTTTTGCCCTGATTGTAAACAAAAACTAGAGAGAAAAAGTAGTAAAAAAGGTGAGGTAATTACCACCAGCTACAAGTGCAAAAATTGTGGCTACTCTAAAAAAGACGTTTGGGATTTGAAGAAAAGTGATGAAGAACATAAAAAGTGGCAGGAAGAACATACAAAAGAAGAGCTAGAAGATAAACAGCTATTAGAGAAGTATCGAGCTGAGTTTTGTTTATCTGATGAAGAGGGTCAAAAATATGTTGAGACTCTTGAAGCTCTGGAGGTTGCTCATGAAGTGAAAGAAGAAGTTCTGGCCGAATTGGATACACAAGCTCATGAAAAGCTCTTGTCAGTAAATAAAATCGCAATCACAGACTTAGAAACCCTGGTCAATAAAGCACTGGAAGACAGCGGATTCACTCGCCTGTCTATTGGTGAGCCAGACATCGATCGTTATGTACTCGTACCTTTTACCGTACAAGAAACTAAACCCAAAAGACGACATCGTGAAAGTGTCGCTGATTTGTATGACTTGCTGAAAACTGCTCTTAAGGAGACTAACTGGCGAGCACCCAAAGACTTGATTAGTTATCGGCTGGGGTTTCTCAGTGGCAAGCTTAAAGGGTATGAATCTGAAGATGATTTACTTAAGTTATTTGGCAAAGAAGAACCAAAGAAACCCAAGCCAAAGCTTGATCCAGAGTTTAGAGCTAAGTATGAACACCACAATGTTGTTCAAATGGCTCGAATGAGTGCTGAATATGAAGCTACTAAACGCATTAGAAATCGAAGGCTTAAAAGTGAATCTGAGGGGTTCTATCTCAATGATGGTGGTCGAGGTTATACCTGTAAAATTTGTAAAAGATCTCACAATGGCGAAGACATTTGGTGGCGACCAGATGGTTTACGATGCCGAGACTGCTGGAGAAATATCCAAGAAGGAGTGATCCCTGTGCTTGATCTGGGTAAAGAGTGGTGGGAGGAAGAATACCTTGATAAATATGACATTGAAAAAAGAGGTGTAAAGCAATCATCCATTAAAAAGTTACGACGAGAAGGTGTTTTATTTGGCAGAGATTTGAAAGACGAGAATGGGCATGCTTATGAAACCGTGTTTTTAGTCAGCGAGAATCAGAAATTCCTTAAAGATCATCCGCGAAAAGAGAGGTAGATTGATCCATATATAACTTGCTTCTTTACTTTTTACGCTCAGTGCGTAAAATAATGCGTATGAATAAAAAACTAACTTCTAAACAGAAGCAAGTTCTATCCACAATCATTGATTTAACCCAGAAACTTGGGCATGAGCCTACTCTGGAACAAGTGAGGTCTGCACTAGATTACACTAGTACTAGCTCAGTCCAAAGACACACAGATTCTCTCAAGGAATTAGGTTATCTTAGTAAATCTCGAGGATTATCTCTTCCAGATACACACCAAACCGTACAAATTCCTTTAGTGGGAAATGTTGCCTGCGGAGTTCCTCTATTAGCAATCGAAAATATTGAGGCATACATTCCTTATGATTCAGCAGATCTAAGGGGAAATAGTGATGACTATTTTTTCCTTAGAGCAGTTGGTGACAGCATGGATGCTACTAATGTTAATGGTAAAACCATCGATCATGGTGATTATGTTCTAGTTAAGAAACAGAATTACCCTGATTTTGGGAAAAGAATAGTCGCTTTGATTGGTGAGAACGCCACTATTAAAAAACTGACACACGGAAATGGCCACATCATTCTTGAGCCGGAGTCCAAAAATCCAGCAAACAAACCAATATATGTGTTTGAAGAAATCTCAGTTCAAGGTATAGCTGAGGATGTAATTAAGAAAGGAAATTAAAACATGGAGGTACTAGGTGCGTTAAGCCTAATTCATTGGATATTTACTATTGTAATTTCAATAGTAGTTGGTTTTATTGGAGCAATATCTTATCTCAAATTTTTCTATAAAAGAGAAAAAATAATCAATGACAATCTAAAGAGTCCAATTAAGATTTTTTCTCCAACTAATGAGCCCACTAAAAATATGGACATGGAATATAACCTTTTACAAAAAAGTGGACTTTTTAATGTTGAGAAACCTACTAACGATTATAGAGACACTGTTAGAATTTCAACACATAGCTTATTCATCATTGGATTTCATGGTGAAATGGGCAATTTTGATAACTTATTTGATAAAGCAGCAAGCAAAGAAATTCCCATTCTTATTTATACTTTCGGTGATAATAGTGCGTTAAAAAAACATCACTGGGATAAATTAAATACTTACCCATATTATTCAGTTTGCAATACTCCACTAAGATTAATTAGTGACGTATTCACAATGCTCTCAACTTTTCCAAGGGAGCGAATCAACTAAGGGAATAGATGCATGACAAAAGTTGAAATAAATGAACTATTAAGAAAATATGTAAGAGATAATTTGTCTCCTAATGAGAATGATCGAGCATTGGTAAAAAAGATTTACGAATCGTTCACAAAATTACTGAATAACAGTTGTATACAAATAGGCTCTTACCCCAGATTTACTTCAATAAGACCTCTCCATGATTTGGACATTCTTTATATATTGGGCCCGTGGAATCAATATGAACACAATCCTCAAACAGCACTCCTAGAATTGTTTGAATCAGTAAAAGCTGATTATGAAAATCCAACAAATTACACAGTAAAAGTCTCATTACAAACTCACTCCGTTACTGTTTCCTACATGGATGGCGATGAAGAAATATTTTCTGTTGATGTAGTTCCAGCATACGTTTTTTCTAAAAATGAATTTCAACTTGACACCTATAAAGTACCTGAGTTACTGAGAAAAAAACACGGTAACAAGAGAAGTGAGTTTTATCATCAGCTTGCAATTCAAGGTCGCGAAATGGAATGGATTGATTCTGATCCAAGAGGTTATATAAAAGTTGCATCAGATATTAATAAATCTAATAATGATTTTCGAAAGTCAGTTAAATTTATTAAAGCTTGGGCTAATTCTTACAAGGAAAAATATAATGATTTCAAGATGAAATCATTTCACATTGAACAACTCATTACACTTCAATATAAGCGAAATTCAGGATTTGAAATATTTGATGCGATTTTTAATTTCTTTTTACAATTACCAGATTCATTTTCTAAGCCACAAATTACTGATCGAGCCGATAACGAAAGATACATTGACGATTATATTAACGACTTAACTCAAGCACAGAAGAACCTAATATTAGAGGCAAGAAACCAATTTTTATCTCAATTGGAAAGTATCTATTTTGATGTCGAAATCGAAGATTTACTACAACCTGTACTTTATGCAAGATTACCATCAGAAGATTTTCTTTTTGATAGACGAATACCGACCCTTACAGAATCAACTATGACTATTGAGGGATGGATACAAAAAGACGGAAATGATTTTCGTAGACTTACCCAACAAGGTTTCATTGACAATGGACTAAAGATAAGATTTAGGCTTCATATGGGAGTTGATTGTGATGAATATTGGTGGAAAGTTAAAAATGACAACAACTGTGAACAGCCGAGAGGAGATATAACAGTTGGTAGCACAAAAAATGTTCCTGAAGACACAAAGTATCCCGGAAACCATTATGTTGAATGCTATGCAATTCGTAATGGGATTTGTGTGGCTAAAGCTAGGCAGAATGTGGTTATTAAAGCTAAAGCTACTATTTTCAAGCCATAGCTACAAGTGAGTAATAATATGGGGCCAATATTGATTTTTGACAAATCAGCACTTCAGAGTTTTGGTATCGAAGAGTCTGTATGGCTAGACAATTACTTTTTATCAAACATTACACCACTTTTTTACGTAGAAACTCTTGCAGACTTATCACTCCCAAATCCACCAAAACCTCCTGAGAAAATCATTAGCGAATTAGCAGCTAAAACACCCAGAGCTTTGCCGAACGTGCATCATGCAAGATTAGTCCTTGGAAACTTAAGGGGTATCCCCGTAGAGACAGACCATGGCAGACCAATCGTTGATCATGGTGTAACAAAAAAAGCTCCAGATGGAAAGATAGGTGTCCACTTTGATGAATCACCTGAATCAAAAGCATTATCCAGATGGCATAAAAGAGAATATAAAGAGGTAGAGCGAGAGTTTGCACAGAGATGGAGGCAAACTTTAGATATTTTAAACTTTGACTCGGCGATTGGTATTGTAAACAATATCGTCCCACCTGGAGAAAAACTAACCAATCTGGAACAGATAAATTCCTTTATTGAGAAGTTTATTCAAGGTAATTCAATAGAACTACTCTATCTTGCACTAGATTTTCTAGGTATTGATATACATCATCGACAAGAAATTATTGGCAGATGGCATAAAGAAGGTGAACCAGCATTTAATCTTTTTGCTCCCTATGCGGCATATGTTTTTTCTGTTGATCTTCTCTTTTATTTAGCAGCTTCAAAGGGCATTATTGCTAAAGAACGTACTTCGAATATGGTTGACTTGGCCTATCTCTACTATCTACCATTTTGCCATGTATTTGTTTCAGGAGATAAGCTCCATGCAAAAACAGCAAGTTTATTTTTAAGAAATGATCAATCATTTATATCCGCAAGTCAATTTAAGGAGAGTTTATCTAAAATTAATCAACACTATTCTCAATTCAGAAATGAAATTAATAAAGTTGGAGTAATAGCTTATGCTCCTTATCCTCCATTGGAAATTGAGACACCAATTCATAAACTATGGGATTGTCATTGCCCATCATGGAGAACAAGTGCTTCAAAGAAGCCAAAAACAATAGACTTACCTTCAATGAAATCAGACTCCACATTGTTAAGGCGCCTTAATGAGGTGCAGGAAAAATCTAAAATTGTCGATCAAGATATCCTAAAAAATATGGATGATGCTGATTACGTAACTGTTAGCCATATGGTTCCAGTTCAGCGTGGTGGTTGGAGAACTCTTCCTGAAGGAATAGAGGATGATGAAATAAAAAATAAATCATGATATCTATATTTAGGTTAAGCAATATATCAAAGTATATCAATACTAAATCAAGACACTCCTTTTTTATAGTGTCCCATTTGTCCCGTTTTTGCTAAAATTACCCTGGAAGCTCGATTCTGGAATGGGACAGTTATAACGACGCACGGGTTCCAGACCCGTATGCTCCGCCAAGAAAATAGCTTGATAAATCAATCAATAATAAGAAGCATTTAATATGCTTAAATAAACTCCTTGAAAGAAAATCCTCTGTTCCCTTGTATTACAAGTAGATACAAGTATTTATCCTTTTGAAAGGAGGACAGATATGAATAGAAAATATATGCTACTTGGCACAGGGGCTTTAATTTTGGGAGCAATTACTTTGCTGCCACAAACTATCTCTGCCTACAAAGGCGATCCAAACGTTCAGGGTCCAAACTATACACAAGAGCGTCATGATGCCATGACTCAAGCTTTTGCCAACAAAGACTATAATGCTTGGAAAACATTAATGGATGGCAAGGGTGCAAGTCGCCGAATCACTGCAGAAAATTTCAGTAGATTTGCGGAGGCTCACCAATTATCTCTAGAAGGTAAGACTGCTGAAGCTGCCGCCATCAGAGCAGAATTGGGACTTGGTCAACAAAATGGCTCTGGTATGGGTCAGGGCAATGGTCAAGGCAGAATGGATCGTTAAATTTCACAAATGATCTATAGAAGCACCTTCGATTATGATTCATAATCGAAGGTGCTCTACAATGAATTGATATAAATGAAAAATTTGACAAAACTAAGCGATGAACAGTTGGTGCAACTTGTCTGCAATCAAGATCAAAATCTTTATGCAGAATTAATTCGTCGCTATGAAAAAAAACTATTCCGCTATGCTGCTTATTTAGTCGGTGATGAACAATTAGCTAGCGATACTGTTCAAGAGGGTTTTATCAAAGCATATATTAATCTTAATAGTTTTAATTCCAAACTTAAATTCTCCAGTTGGCTTTATCGCATTGTGCATAATCAAGCTATAACAATGATCGGCAAACACAAAACACACCAGCCAATAGATAGTGCTTTTGAAATTGAAAGCGAAATTAATTTAGAAGATGATTTGATTACAAAAGAACTGCATAATAATTTGCACCACTGCATTGAACAAATGCCACTTCTATACAAAGAACCTTTAGTTTTATTTTTCTTGGAAGAAAAAAATTACGAAGAAATTAGTGATATTTTACATGTGCCAATTGGTACCGTTGGCACCAGAATTAATCGTGCCAAAACCTTAGTAAAGAAAATATGTCAAAAAAGCAAATAAATAAAATTAAACCAAAAGTTAATTTAGAAAAAACAGTAATGAATAAAATTGCCACTGGCAATATTAGCATGAAACCTCGCTGGTATTTTGTGCTTGGTTCTAGCTTGATGATTTTGGGCTTAGTTAGTAGCAGCATTAGTGCTATTTTTCTCACCAATTTAAGCTTCTTTTTACTGCGTCAGCATGGTCCAGGAGCCTGGAAACTACAACTCATATTAGAGAGCTTCCCCCTGTGGATTCCACTTTTAGCTTTTTTTGGAATTGCCATCGGCATATTTTTGCTTAAAAAATATGACTTTTCTTACAAAAAGAATTTTTATTTAATTATTGGTACATTTGTAATAGCAATCATTCTGGGAGCGTTTATCATTGATTTAACTAAAATTAATGACACTTGGTTTCGACAAAAACCAATGCGTCGCTTCTATCAACAATTAGAAATTGAAAGTTATTCCATGCCAACAGGTAGAGGCATGCAAAATGGACGAAGATAGATATCATGCCTACAAACGTTTAAATTGTCCACCTTCCAAATATTTTGCCACTATTTTTGGCTTAGGTAATTTTTTGCCAGTAATTTGATGATATAAATCATAAGAATCAAGCTGCGGTAGCACGTGTTCTCCCATCAGGTTGGTAATTTGTTCAGCACTTTGACTGGCCAGCATCACCCCCACAGTGTAGGCAATAAAATCGTCAACTTCCAACATGGTCACCTGACGCCGCTCAATATCGTGTTCTTTTCTTGGAACAAGAACGTATGGCAAATCCCTATCACCTCCACGAGTTGGTCTTGCCAAAGGCAAGGTATCGCTAATCATCACCAATTTAACCTTGTCGTTCTTCAAAACTTGCTGTAATTGCTCGTAATATTCTCTACCAGCAAAAACAGCATGAGCGGCACAAACAATAATTTCAGCTGCTCCAGCTTTGAGCAATAAATCAACTGTTTTTAAAATCGTTCCTCCACTACCAATCATGTCATCCATCAGAATCACTCTGCGACCCTGCACATTACCATAAATTAACTCATGTTCTGTTTTGGAAGAACTGCCATCAAGAATAGGAATTCTATGTTTGTGAATGATACCAATCTCAAAACCTTCCTCCTGACTTAATTTTTTGGCCAAAGACAAGTTGCCAAAATCCACACCCACAACCATATTGGGTAAATCATCTTTCAAGAGATTATCATTTCTCAATTTTTCAATCATTAGTTTGGCTGTCGTGATATTGATCACCTTAATGCCTTCTGCTTCAAATTGTTGGTTAGCTAAAAAACTATGCCCATCTATTGTGACTAAATTATCAACTGCAGCTACATGTTTCATTAACTTAGCCATAGCTAAACTCCAACTGGATTGAGCCACCACAGTCGCCATTTCTTCTTGCGAAGTAGTGTCTGTAGCTTGACCATCTGGAGGAAGCAATTTTCTACTTGGAATATCTTGACGCCAATCACCAAAAACACTCAAAATGCTTAGTTTCTCCACATTAGGACCAATCTTATTGCCACGATTTTGAGTGAGAGCATGAAGATTATATATATCTAGTAGCGCATCAGCGAGATTATCACCATTCATAACCCAAGGCACAACCACATTGGGCGCTTCACCAGCCAAAAGTAGCCACATGCCATTGGCAAAAGCTGATTCTTGCAATCTAATTTGAGGATAAAGTTCTCGTAATTGATGAGCTGATTCTGGCTTGTAGGATCTGTAACTCCACGGAATATGAATTTTAGCTTTTGTTCCATCAATATGCGGTAAAGAAGTGAGATCAAAAAGTTTTGACGACTGTTTTTCAGCTGCAACCATGAAACCAATTCTTAGCAGGCATAGTTAATAGATTAAATTATAGCACTTTAATAAGTTCCGCACTGACTCTCACAAACAAAAAAAGCCTCAGGATCATCATTAAACTGTGTTTGACAATTACTGATGCAATTTTTGCACGACAAAAATTGCTCAGTTAAATTGGTTGTGCAATCACCATTAATTATGGCGCATTCTATAAATTCTCGACAACGATCTCCAGCCATATACATCATAGTACAAGCTTCAGCCACATCATTCCCACAAACATCCTCCAAACCATGACAGCCTTGCAAGGCACAAGTTTTGCTCAAAGATTTGGGAATATCTATTGGTGGCTCGACACGCTTAGTTAAATCAATTTGATATTGATTAAAAAACCAAACAAGCATTAAACCACCAATCAATACCACAACAAATAACAAATACCATTGATTGCGCTTCATTAATTTAATTATAAACACAATTCTTAATATTTGTTATCATAGTTGTAAATAAAATCAATTAATTACTACGTGCAACAAGTTTCTCTTTCCCTCCACAGAACTAATGTGATTAAAGGCTTAGCAATTTTGGCGGTGGTTTTATTGCATATGCTTGCTTATCCACATGGAATATATCACTCCAGTCAACAAATATTTTTCATTTCCCTCGATCAATTGGCACGCTTCTGCATGCCAGCTTTCATCATACTTTCTGGGTATGGTTTAGCTGTCAAACATGAAAGTCAAGAAATTAAATATTTCCCATTTCTTAAAAAAAGAATTTGGAAACTTTTGCCACTCTATCTGCTGTGGAGTTTTGCTTCAATTTTGATTATTAAATCTATTCCTGCCTGGTCTTTTGGCAATCAACCAATTTCCCTAGTGATCCAATTGCTACTTGGCCAAGCAGACTATCAACTTTATTTTTTGCCAGTCATTTTCCAGCTTTATGCTCTTTTTCCTCTCATTTGGTTATTGAGAGAAAAACCAAATTTATTGCTGCTTGGGGCCATATTCATTCAGACGGTTTTGTTTCTTTTTTACGCTTCCAACATTACCAACAGTGACCGTTTTGAGTACGTTTTGTCACTATCTTGGCTGGCCTACTTTGTTTTTGGCATTTATCTAAAAATACAGAAAATACCAAAAATATTAATTAAGTTGGCTTGGCCGCTCGGACTTAGTTTTTTTGCGCTAATGGCTTTTTCTAGTTTTAGACAAATTAATCAAGGCATTGATCCACTGCCTGCTCTTAAATTTACAAGATTAATTGTCATTCCTTTTGGTCTCATGATTAATTTGGCTTTAATTGTTTTGCAATTGCCATCACAAAATTTGCTGATAAAAAAATTAGCCAATTGTCTGGCTTGGTGCGGCAAAAATTCTTTTATAATTTTCTTGTCTCACACTATTGGTCTTCGAATCATTTATGCTATGACTAAAAATCAATTATCAATCACTACACTCTCGGGAGTAATTTTTGCCTGGATAATGACTATCATTATCAGCCAATTGATTATTGGTGAGAAAAGAAAAGCTGTTATTAAGAGCTAGTCTTTGATACAATCAAGCCTTATTGCAAAGGTCAAATAAAAGGAGGGATCGCATAGTGGCCGAGTGCAGCGGTTTACTAAACCGCCATAGCGCAAGCTATCCAGGGTTCGAATCCCTGTCCCTCCGCCATGCCTTCGCCACTTTCACTGCACGTTGCAAATAACTTATGAATCGATCAGCCCTAAGTAAACAAATAAGCAAAGAGCAAATCAGCAACTTAAAAAATAATCCTCAAGAATTTGCGTCTTTTCTGCAGCATCAAAATGATGGCTCCATTATTTATATCTTAGAAAAATTAGGTAAATTGGACAATGCAAATTGTAAAAAGCCACTCCTAAATCTTCTGAAAAAAAATGATGAAAAAATTAGAGCATTAACTCTGAAAAACTTAGCAAAGATTCAAAGTCCATCACTTCTAAAAACTTTTCAACGCTTTGCCACAACAGACAAAAGCACTGAAGTTAGACGAGAAGCCGTTTCTGCAATCGGACGATTAAGAAATGAAACAGCAATTTCAGTATTAATTAGTTTTTTAAAAGATCCAGATCCAAAAGTAGTGATGCAAGCAATAAGAGGCTTGCTAGTTTTTTCAAAAAACGAACAAATAAACCTAGAATTGCTAAAATTACGCTCGCACCCAAATGAATTAATCAAAGAAATAGTTAGTCAAAAAACCAGCAAATCTTCCACTCACCAAAAAAATAATCAGCAACACAGTCAATTTCCGATTTATTTAAAAAATACAGTTGTACATGGAGATGTTCTCAAAACATTGAAACATTTACCTGATGAATCAATCCATTTAACCTTCACCTCTCCACCTTATTATAATGCCAGAGACTACTCAATTTACCAAAGTTACCAGAAATATTTGAATTTTTTGGTCAAAGTTTTCAAAGAAGTACATCGAGTGACTAAAGAAGGTAGATTTTTTGTACTCAACACTTCGCCTATTATTATTCCCAGAATTAGTCGTGCTCACTCTAGTAAAAGATATCCAATTCCCTATGACCTCCATCCTCTACTAGTCAAAATGGGTTGGGAATTCATTGATGACATTGTCTGGGTCAAACCAGAAGCAAGTGTCAAAAATAGAAATGCTGGCTTCCTACAACATCGCAAGCCACTCGCTTATAAACCAAATGCCATTTCAGAAATGATTATGGTCTATAGAAAAAAAACAAACAAACTGATTGACTGGAATATTCACCAATATGGTTTAGAAAAAATAAAAAAAAGTCTGGTAAACAACAAATATGAAACTACAAATATTTGGCATATTGATCCCACTTTTAACAAAGTTCACAGTGCAGTCTTTCCTTTAGAATTATGTAATCGCATTATTAAATACTATTCACTTATGGAAGATTTAATTTTTGATCCTTTTGCTGGGAGCGGCACTCTTGGCTTAGCAGCAATGAACTTGCAAAGAAATTTTTTCCTAGCAGAAAAAGAAATAAAATATATAGAATATTTGAAAGAAAATCTAAGCAAAAAAAATAATCATTCTCATATAAATAACGCGCAAATTAACTTTTTTAATCTCAAAACTTTTATCAAATCAATTAAGGATCAAGATGACAATAGCTGAACAAGTAGTCAAAAATATTATCAGAAAACTCCTTAAAGGGGAAGATTACCGCATTGAAATTGTGACTTTAATTAATGCTGAGTTTTTGCAGTTCGCAATTAATTTCTTCAAAGATATTGTTGACGCAAAACTAAAAAGTAAAGACATCACGATTGATTGGTATAAAAAAGCCTTCCTAAATACAAGTCTCTCTAGCAAGGAAATCGCCATCAATTCTGGTTTAAATAAAAAAACTATTCACAACATGTTTAATTCTTCTACGAGAGAGATCGTGATCGAAGCAGCAAACGAACATTACGACCTGCTTCATGAATCAATAAAGAATTTGGTGAATACTCAAGAAGATTTGGAGTTAACTTTGACCATCAAATTTAAAGGTGTTAGCGTTGATCTAAACGTAAGCGAAAGTTTGATTGTGATCAACACTTTGGCCGTCAAAAGAGCAGAATTAAGAGGTGGCTTATGGAGTACAGCCGGAAAAAGAGTCGAAAAACCATTGATGCAAACTCTATGTCGGCTATATGGCGTTGCGAGAGAAAATTATGCCTTAAAAATCAAAAACAAAGACATCACAGAAGATGATTTTACGCGAGAAATTGATTTCTATTTAGTTGATGGAAAAAATCAATATAAATGTGAAGTAAAATTGATGGGAAGAGGTAATCCTGAAAGTGCTGATGCGGTGATCGCCAGAGACAGCAAGGTTTTCGTGGCTGATAAATTATCTGATACAAATAAAAAACAATTAAATAGTTTAAATGTTGAATGGGTTGAGTTGAGAGATCGCGATGGATTCAAAAGATTCGAAACCATACTGGAGAATTTAAATATTCCACATGCAAAATTAACAAAAAATATAGACAAGGAGCTAGAAAAAGTTTTTACAGCAATTTTTGGTTGATAAGCTTATGAAACTGTGCTGACTGCACTGTCCCAATCAATCAATCTAATTACCCTAATCCAGCGCTGTGGATCTTGTTCCATCACAGCAGGATCAAAGCTCAAAATTCCATCTTTTCTGGGAATAAGTTGATTGATGCCGATGCCACTACTTGCCTGCTTCGTAACAAATTCTTTGTCCCAAAATTCAATTGTAAAATTATGTAAGTGTGGGTGACCATGAGCAAAACCCATGTCTTTGACAGATGTTTTAATCTGGTCTAATTCAGACTGAATTGATAAAAAAGTTGCTCTATCATGATATTTAGCTAGATACTCTGGTAAACTTAGGCCACAAAATCTGGAGTAAGCTCTTTGCAGTTGTCTGTCTTCTCTGAAACCGCTGTGCGTCAGTACATTTTCTCCAGAAAAGCGAGGCTCTGTTTTAAGTAGAGGAGCCACTGGAATAGCTGTTTGACTCACTTGTTCCCATATTTTAAGAGCCTGCGGTGGAATTTCATTGACAATAATTCCTAAATTTCTACCAGTCATTATGTACAAAGCTGATCCAGATTTTTTCATCTTAAAAGCTAAGTTCTTTTCGGTAAAAATCTTAAGCAAACTATCATTTAGTAAACCAAAATTATCTAAACCAATTTGAAATAATCTTCTAAAAAATTCTGGCTTGTCCATTATTAATTGCTTAATTTGTTCTAAATATTTATTCAATAAGGGCTTAACTTCTGCTAAACTTTCCAATCTCCAAATGGAGTCATCTTTTTTAGAATCACCTATGGTGGAATCGATTTCTAACCTGTTATAGCTCATACCTTTTCTCGTGAGAAAAGCATATGCATTTTCAATAAAATTTTCGACCTGGATATGAGAAGTTTTGGCTTTGATAACTTCTTCTAACTCAGCAAACATACCTTCTCCAAAGAGCGGATTTAGAAGTTTAATTAATGATTCTTTTGCTTCTTGATTAAAAACGCCAGTATCTTTCTTAAAGAGATTAAAAATTCTCATCACAAATGGATGCTGAAAACCAAACTGAGCTGCGAGCTTAGCCCAAATTTCAACATGCTTAGCTGCAGCAAAAAGTGATGAGTTCTCAATCATGGTTTGTAAACCATTTTCAAAAATTTGATCCAAGTCAGCATATTTTCTTGACAAATAAATACGCACAAATGCATGAAGCTTGACTTCATCTTCATACCATTTGTCAGTTGTCATCCATAAAATGAATTGTTCTCTAAGTGAAGAATCTTCATCTAAAATTAAAACCAAATGATTCAAAAACAAGAAACAGACTTCGTAGTCATCATGGTCCATTTCTGTTTGTGTCACTTGCCAAACCATCTGCCATAATTCAGCCATATTAAAAGTGGTCAGCGAATGGACAATGATCGAAATAAATCTAGATCTATCAATAGGATTTTTTGTCTGATCTAATGGACCTAATTCTTGTTTTAGCAGAGCAAATGCCTCTCCAAAAGTTGATTGATCAGCTAATAGAATTTTTATTTGGTCATCACTAAATAGCTCTAATCCTTTTATCTTCATCAAGGAAAATATTCTTTTAATTAAGTTTGGAGTTTTAGTAGAATCTGCCAATTTTAATAACAGTTCGAAATAATTATCGGCAAAATATTCTTTTGCTGATAATTTCTCCCAAACCAACTGTTCTTTGCCAGAATTAGCATAAGCCATCAATAATTTAATCTCTTGTTCAGCAGTTAATGCTAAATTAATGTTGACTTGATTCTCGTTAAAAAATAAATTTTGAAATAAAGAATCATCACCCGTCATCAACAAAAACTCCAAAAAACAATATTTATCTGGCAAATAATTAGCAGTCCCATGTGGCAACTCTTCATTTAAAAACTGAGATTTAACATGAGCTACAAGTTGTTTTAAAACACCTAGTTGAGTTGCCGTTTGAAAAACTTCAGCTCCTCTACCTGCAATAATCAAGTCTGTTAAGGGCGATAAAGTTATTTTTACTAATTGCTCTCTTTGAGCTTCTAATGGAGAGAGCACTTCTTTACTAAAACCGCTATTTTCTAGATATTTTGATGAAATTTCCTCAATCACAAACTTATCCTACTATATAAAGAAACTAAAACACAGGTTGATTTAATTTAAGCAACGGATCAATCATCTCAATCAAGGATTGACCATGTTGAAATGCAAAAGCTTTGGCAATAGCTCTAGTTTTTTCATTATCCCACTTCCCACTAGCAGCTTCATCTCGATTCTTTGCTGCAATCAACAAATTAAGTTCCATTATGAAGGGATGATTTGGCCCTAAAAATTCTCTCAAGGGTTGTAGATTTAAATCTCCTTTGAGAGCTGGCAACACGATTCTGCCAAGAATGATATATCCTTCTCGTAATTTTTCTTGATCAATCCAAGCATCCACAGAATGTTTAGCTAAAACCAAGCTAAGCAAGGTTTGATCATTACCCCTTAAATCTTCATTGGCACCATTGGTGTTTGCAAAATCAACTTCTCTAAGCATGGCTATTAGAGCTCGACGTGGACTAGTCTGCACAGCCTGAGGAATCAAGGCAATTTTACCACCATGCAATCGAGTTTTAATCCCTAAGTCATAATCTTCCTCTCTTGGTAAATTTGGATTAATTCCATCAACATCTGCGTAAGAAACCACTTCAATACCACTATTTGCCCCAATCGTATGTACCACTGAATAAGCTTGCTCCATTAAAAAATACGATAGCAAGCTTAGTCTTCTAAAAAATTGAGCTAAACCAGTTTCGGAAAATATTGTTTCATCAACATATGGTGGATATTCATAAACCCCCGTTACCATATTTGGCTTACCTCTAGTAAAACCCTGATAAATCGCATCAATCCACCCTTCAGGAACAAGCGTATCTCCATCAGTCATCATGATATATTTGGATCTTTCAGGTTGACCAAATTGATGATGAGCGACCACCACTTGATCCATGCCTCTTTTTCTAGTCGGAGCAACACCCTTATCTCCATTAAAAAGCAACCTAATTGGAGTGCGAGCTCTTTTCAATCCTCTTACCAAGCTAGCAGTTTCATCAGCACTGGCATTGTCCACCACCACTATTTCTGCTAAATCACCACTCGCTTCTGAAGAATTTGCAATACTTTCGACAGTTTGTTCGATGTGCTCTGCTTCATTGAAAGCTGGAACAACCACACTAATTGGCCTAGCTGATTCCTCATCAACAAAATCAGGTTCAACACTAAGCCTATGTCTTGCAACGTAATCAGCTATTTTTTGATCTTCAGCCATATTTGAGATGCAAAAATTAAAAAGTCAGTCCCACTCTCGCTAATCTTTCTTTGTCTTTTTTTAGTGCAACAACTGATTCGGTTCTCTTTTGCAATGGAGCTCCACATGCTTCGCAAAGAGATGTTTCTTCTTCTGGTCTAGGAACATTACAATTCAAACAAACCAAACCACCTTTCACCTCTTTCAGTCTAGTTTCATTTCTTTCTTTAATATCTCTCGTTTCTCTTTGTTGCAATTCCTCAGCAGCTTGAGCTAGTTTTTCAATTTCATTGGCTAAAAGTCTGGGTAAATTCCCTATATCAAAAACTTCTTTGCCTTCATGAATACTATTTGAAATAAAATTAGCACCTTGTAAAACTAACCCTATTACATCATTAGGACTTCCATGTCTTTTTAATCTTAATCCACCTGCAACAATATTTTTTGCTGCTTCCTCTGTCTCATCAAATAAATTCTCCATATCTGACTTAGTAATTCTCACGTAAGCACGGCCCACAAAACGATCTTCGGTTGCGTCGTAGGCGACTTCATCAAACAAAGCTTTCTCTTGAGAATTTCTCACCTGCACACGCAGTAACTCTTGACCGTCATCATCAAACAAAACAAACTCTCCTTCATCACTGCCAGACCTTTCTATCTCAACTTTGATTGCAGAATTTTGCAAAGCAGCCGAAAAAGCACTATACAAATCAGTCAATACAATGTTGGCATTATAAGTTTGTTCTGTACCACTGATTAATTCTGCTAAACGAGCCCCTGCTTCAGCAGTTAATGCTCCTCCAACCAAAGCAGCTCCCACCGCCACTTCGCCAGAGTGATTATCGCCAGCTTGAGCAGCTTTGGCCTTTTCGTCTCTGGCAACAGATACCCATGCATTGACTAGGGCTCTATCTCCAAAATTCAATTTTGCAAGCCACTGATCAGCTTCTTCTTCTGACATATTGCTTAAAGCATCAATTAATTGCTTACGATCAGCCAATCCTAATTCTTTAATGAGACCTCTCTCACTTAATGAACGATCTTTAATTTGAGCCAATCTACCTGCAGCTTTATTTTGTTCAATCATAGTAAATTCCTTTAAAATCTTTCTATTTTAATACTATTGCTCGATCCATTAGAAGAAAATTTAGCATCTTTAGCAAGATCAGCAGTTCCACGAATACTTGAACCACTCACTCTTAATAGCTGATAAACCTTTATTCCATCACCTAATCTTACGCTACTGCCATTAATAATTAGCTTTTTTACAGTACAATTGCTCAATCTGTTACTAGAACCCTCAACAATTAATTCTTCTGCTGTGATGTTTTCTATTTGATTACTAGAGCCTTCAATCGTTAAAGTTCTATATCTTCCACCTTCAATATTAGAGCTTGAGCTTTCTATCGTTTCAGATTCATCGCAGCCAGCAAAAACATCTTCTGAATCTTCTGATGATTCAGCGGCTAACTCTTTCTTAACTTGAAAAGCTTCTTGAGTAATGACTTCAATATGTGTCACTCCACCACCACAATATTCACAAACAGCTTTATAGTGATCTTTAACTGGAGATCCACAGTTTGGACAAACTGAAGGAAGAGAATCTTTACCGTCAATTTTAACTAATTGCTCATTTGGCTTTAAATTGCTTACTCGATCAACTCTAGCTGGTAATTCTTCAATCATAAAACCTTTCTTTTTTTTGATTAATTGTCCCACAAATTGTGATTTAAAAAAATTCTAGACACTTCTTCTACCATGACTTTGATTATTACCAACTGCTTTTCTGGCTTCACTTTGTCTTCTTTCGTCTGCTGCTCTTTCTATTGCTCTTTGTTTTTCTACTTCCGCCTTTCTCTTATCTTCCGCAATTTTTTCTAGTCTTTCTTGTTCAGCTCTCCTAGCAGCCTCAGCGGCTTTAATAGCTCTATCCGCTTGAGTATAAGCTGTTTCTGCGTAGTCTTTAGCTTTGCCAGCGGCTTTAATTCTAGATTCAATATCTGATCTACTATCACCCCATTCCGCCATACTAGGAAGAGTTGAAGTTGCAGAGCTCAAGGCCCCATCTCCGGCAATACCAGCATCCGAATCATTACAGTGATCTTCTGCACTGTCAATTCTTGACTTTGCATTTCTAATAGCAGATTTTAAATCTTCCAATAATTCACTATAACTTTCTCTATCACTATTATAAGATCTCTCTAATTCGTTAGTTTTGGCATCTAAGCCATCAAATTTAGCAAGTAAATCATTAAGTCCTCTATTCAACTCAATATTTTCTTTGGCAGCCAAACCAGCTTCAATGGTTACTAAAACACCTAAAGCTTGCTTGAGATTGGTGACCAATTTGGTGGTCTCATTAGTAATAACTGCGTCAGCTTCTTCAACTACTCTTTCAATAATTTGATTTGCTTTTAAATTCGATTGCTTTTTGCGACTTTCTAAACGACTAAACAAAGTTCTTATTTCTTTAATTTGATCATCAGCATTCTTCTTACCTTGAATAGCGAGATCAGCAGCACGATTAGCTGCTTCTAGAGCAGCTACAAATACCATAGCTACTCCAGCTTTTTTAGCCAGTTCAATTAGTTTGGCTGATTCTTCAATCATGTTTTTGATTTCACCATTAGTAAATCTTTTTTCTTCTGGCTCATCAATCGATTCTAAAGCTGATTTCAATCTTGTTTTAGCATTTTCAATAGCAGCTACGTGTTCTTTTTTAGCCTTATTGATAAGTTTTTGTCGCTCTATCAACTCGTCCATCATTTGATCAGCTCTGGCGAGTTTTTTCTCCATTTCTCTAATCAATATTGCAGCCTCATCAAACTTTTGTTTTTTAAAAGAGTTTTTACTTGCAACTTGGCTAGCAATATCAGTCTCACTAGACTGATTATCAGTTATCTCCTCTAGAATTAAGGCGATATTTCCAAAGTGAAATCTGAGATCAGTAACCTCAACTTTACTTTCTGTTTGAGCATTTTTAGATCTCAACTCTGACCAAATTGCTTGAGTTTCGTCATAATTAGCTGAGGAAAAGCTTTGCAAGTCTTCCCAAGCTTTAGTTGTCTCATTTTTGTACTTAACTTTGCCTACATCAACATCTTTAGCTAAATTTTCTAGATCATTAATGTTTTGCTCACGCAACTTTTGCAATCTCTGCATTTCCTCCAAAGCTCCATTGGTCTTAACTCTCAAAATTCCCAATTGAGCTTGTGCCTCTTTCCATTTGCCTAATGTCGCTAGGCTATTTGCCCTAGTTAAAGCTTCAGTCATTTCTTCTCTAAATAAAGCGATATGTTTGTCATCAAAACCTTCAGCCTCTATTTCAGCGATAGATTTATCATTTTCATCTTGAAGAGTTAAAACATTAGCTGTTAAACTTGCAAAATCTTTGGCAAAGATGAATTCATTTTTGGCCTGATTTGATAACTCAATAACTTCATCAAATTCATTTGGTATAGATATTCCTGGTTTGGCATCATTAAGAAGTTTTGATCCAGAATTGCCGAGTTGCTCTATGGTAATTGCTCTATCTGGCCACTTAGCCAAATCTTTTCTTGCATCCGCATAAAGAGCAAGAGAAGTTTCATAACTACTGGTAAAAGTTTCAACTGCTACTTTGAATTTCAAAAGTATTTCAGATAATTCGACAGCCTGTTTGCTACCTTTAAGCTCAAATTGTGGATTCATGCGAACGTTATGAAAAGCTTCTTCATATCTGCTACTCATTTCAGTGAAAGCCGTTTTTCTTGGAGGCAGTATACTTCTATAACTTGGAACACTGATTTTTTCATCATACCAAGCTTCTAGTTCCTCAATTTCCATTTTCACTTTGTCAACATTTGATCCTGATTTTGCCTTTTGTTCATTCAAGCTATCAAAAAGATCACTTTTTTCTTGAATCAAGGCTAGAAGCTCAGCCGTCTCCGTCTGAATGCTTCTTGCTTTTCTTCTAATTTCATCAGTAACTTTATCATTTTTTGCCCAACCTAAATTTTGAAAAAAGCTAGTGTTAAGGGTAAACAATTCTTCTTTGGCTTCTTGTAACCTATCAATTCTATTTCGAAAATCTGTTTCTTGTTCCCTAGTTGTTTTGGCTTCATCTGGATAAGATGCACCGTATACATCAGCAACACCATTGAATAAACTAATTCCTCTACCAACATTTACATTAAGCTTTGTAATTTGTCCCAAAGCGTTTCTTCGTTCTTTATTGGCGTTAGCTATCACCATTTTTTTTGGTCTAAAAAATTTAAAATCAATTCCCCATAGAGCCGCTACGATTGCTACCGCTGCTGCACTAACTGTTTCAGTTTGATGTGTTTCTATAAAATTTGGTCTTTGCTCAACTACCTGAGTCTCAAAGTTTTGTGTATCGTTTGGAATTTGGTAGGGGGCTTCAGTAGCTTGCTCTACAGGCATAGCTTGTTGGGTAGCTTGAGCATCTGCTCTATCCAAAATTTGATCAACTCCTTCATAAGCAACGGTAAAACCATGATCATAATCGCTTTTTCCAGTTTCTGGATCAGAAACATAGTAACCCTGATCAATAATGGCATCAATTACGGCGTTGATTTCTGCATCACCAATATTCCTTGATAGAGCAAAACCAGCCAAACAATCGAAGTCTTTTTTACCCTCTAAATTATTAAGATTAATGGTGCAAATTAAATCGTTCATACCAATATTCTCACCATCAGCACTAAAACCATTGGCAGTGAGAAACTGCTTTATTAGCTCATCTGTGGACAATCTATTTGGATTTTCTGAGGTAAAAATAACCACCCTTACTCCATGATCAGTTAACTGATCAACCGCAGCTTGAAGTTCTGCTGAAATTTGTCCATTATGAAAAAGATCTGCCTCATCAAATAAATAAAAAGATCCATTCGCTTGTAATTCAGTTGTGGTGTCTTTTATTTCACGAAGCTTATCTAACGATGAAGGTTCAGCTTGATGTCGAATACTTACGCGAGTTTCACCTATTATTTTATTTTCTTCTAGTTGTGACATACAGAACATTTTACCAAGTAAAACACAACATTCCTATAGGTATGGTAAATAACGACAAAAACATTATCCCACAAGTAAAAAGTTTGGGCAAGAAAAAATTAAGTTTGGCCTTACCTCTAAAAAAAATTTAAATGTACAAAAAATAGTATTTTTTCTTGACTAAATTCATAAATTTAGCTATAATCACCAATATGGCAAGAGAAAAACACAACCCAGCAATAATTGAACAACTTAAACTACTATACAAAAAGATAGTTGATGCTGGTGACAACATAAAAGAAAGTGCTGAGGCAAGTAGAGAGCTTGATGATTTTATGAATAGAAACAAAATAAGTACTACTTTGATACGTACAATACAAAACATGTTCGATAAAAAAGATTAATTGCTGTATTCTTGGATTAGTCTCGTTTTTTATACTCAATCACCGACCCACAATAGGCGCAGCGTCTGGCTGCAGTAGGAATAACACTCAGGCATTCTGGACATTTTTTCGTTGTGGCTGGTTTGGACTTAGTTTTTTTGCTGATTGTCATTAATTGATTCATCGGCAAAACTATGAAAAAATATACCACTGCTGAGATGATTAAAAAAGAAAGCAGTGAATTAATAAAATCTCCAATCAGAAATTTACTACCATTAATGGTAAAACTAAAGGCTGAAAAATCTGGAGTTCCTCCAAAGGCTCCGATAATTGGCGTAATAATATCCTTGACCAAAGCGGACACAACCGCTCCAAAAGCCGAACCCACCACAACTCCCACCGCCAAATCCACCACATTACCCTTCAAGATAAATTGTTTAAAACCTTGTAGCATATAATCAAATTATACCAGCATTGAAACACCAAAATTAGAAGCTACTAAAACTACTCTGCGCACTAAAAAGTTTCTTCAATAAATTTATTTATATCTCTTCTTATTCCATCAACTTTGACTAGCTCTAAGGCTTCTTGCGGCGTGACCCACTTGTAGTTTTGATGTTCTTTGGAAAGCAAAGGTTGTTCTTGTTTGGTTCTACAATGATAAGTAATACCAATAAGTTCATTCTCAGCAGTCTTTTCTGAACCTCGAAAAATATGCCAAACAGATAAAACCTGGCCTATTTCCACATCCAGCAATCCTATTTCCTCTTTTATTTCACGTTTCAACCCAGCTATTGGATCCTCAAATTGATCAATTCTGCCATATATAATTTCCCACTCATTTGCTTGCCAATCCAAATCTGCGCTACGCTGAATAAGCAATATTTTTCCGGTTGAATTTTTTTCGATCACCGCACCACAAGCAACCATAAATCGGCCAACAGGATTTTCCTTAGTTGCTTTATTGTTTGGCTGAATAATTTGCATATAAAGAATTACCTAAAATATTTTAACAATTAAAAGGTATCATTAATATATAATAAAAATAATTAATTTCTCATCGCGATAACACCTGGACTCAAATAAACAAAGACTTAGATTTGGTGGACAAAGATTACTTCTTCCCTGATTTAAAAATTACCAATCAATTGTGGGTCTGGAATGTCAGTTATAGACTTCCAGTTAAATGGCATAATTCCTCTGAAAGAAAAAAGTTAATTAACCAAATCCTTTCCACTTTTAAAGTTAGCAAATAAAACCATTTAACTAAAAATTTTGAATAAATGGATAACGAATAAGTGAATAAGTCGAGATATATTTCAATTAGTGTAGAATGTTTATATGGAAATAAATAATCAACCAATTAGCCCTGAGATTACATCACAACCAACAAAAATGACTCAGCACATAGAACCTAACAAACAGCCAACAACTAACAAATTGCTTACTCCAATCCTAATTATTGCTTTAATCTTATCCTTATGTATAGCTGGTATTTTTACATATCAAAACTTTCAATTTGCTCAAGAAAAAAACAATCAAAGTAAGTTAGAAGCTGAGCAAAAGCAACAAGAGCGAGAAGGAATAGTTAAGGAAATAAAATCAACAAACAATTCGACACCAAATCCGAAAGTAATATCACAAAGAATCATCAATCCTGAAAAAAATTGTTCTAAAACATTTTCGAGTCAACATCTTAATTTAAAATTTAACTATGATAGTTGTTCTTGGAATATAGATGAAAAGCTAATTGAACCAGAAAGTGGAGTTTTCAGCACCATAACTGCCACACATTCATCAAACCACAAGGTAGAAATTAAAGCTGGTACTATTGGCATGGGCGGAGGATACCCTGATTGCTCTTTAGTTGAAGATGTTTATTTACTTGATAACAATATTGCCAGAATTCATCTAATTGGTACAGAAAAATGGAAAGGAGATTGGCCAAAATATTATTTTTACTTGACTAAAAATAACGATTATGCAGTAAAAGGATTTGAGAGTAAATTTGGCAACGAAAATTTTGAGAAATACTTTACTTTTCTAAATAAAGAAATATATCAAAACTCCAATATGTGTTGGAGATCTGGAGGAATAAATATAGTTGCATCCCTAAAACCAAAAGAGGATCAAACAGAGAACTACCAAATCAACAAGGATATTAGTATCCAAATTGAGGAAGAGAGTGTTAAGGACCAGGATTTCCTATCAGATTCAGATTCTCTTGCCGTAAGTATATTTTCAAGTATATCTAAATAAAAAAAGACTATTTAAAGGTCTTTTTAACAAAAGCTCCCCTCAACCTGTCAGTTACTCAAAAAGGTGGGTGAGAAAGTTTTTAAATAAAAATTCTTCTAAAAATAGTAGATTCTCATTATAAAAGACATAGAAAGCCGATGGCTTCCTTATGTAATTACTCTCTACGATGCTGCCAACGAATTTTTATTCTACTAAGAATATCAGTAAAAAATTGTTTCAGTGAGCGAGCATTCTCACTTGTCGCATCACTTACTGAATCATTAGTTTCTGCTGGCACTGGAATGCTCTCATAGTAGAAAATATCACCAGGCACAGAGAATACTCGTCCAGCCCATAGTCGCAATGTGCCATTTTTTCTTGCTTCTTTAATTCGATCCTCACGAGACAATTCAGTCTTTTTATCTAAATGATCTAAATTTGGATTATCAGCCATAAAACCATCAATTTCATCCTCAGAATTAGCTGATAAATCACCATATAACAACCTGCTAATTTGCTCAACTTGTTTTCGATAAAATTTTCCCAATTTGGAATGTGGCCCAACAGCTTCAATCAGTCTTGTATAAGTAACAAGTTGATCTAAAGATGACTGTTCAAACTTCTGAAAAACAGCAAGTTGAGATTTGGCAAAAATATAAGTTTGCGCTTCCTTTATCGATTCATTTAGCACTACATCAAAGGCTTTAATTTCTTCAGGATCTCCATAACCCATCAAGCCCCATCTAATATGGTCGCATCCAATTACACTATTAGCGTACGTAGTGAGTTGATCTTTGTATGCTATAAACAATTCATGAGATAGACCGCGAAAATCAATTTGCTGTTCTTGATTTTCAACCATCTCTCTTGCATGTTTTTTATCATCTTCTGAATAAACTGGCCCAAACTTTTTTATTTTGGAGCTAGATTCAAAACGATCATAGCCATCATTGTGTTTGTCTTTATGCCTAATAGGTTCTGGAGGAGGAGGGTTTATCCAAGCATTAAATTGAAGCAGAAAAATATATCTGACCGAATTTGTGATATCTGCCAGCATAAAGCGTTTGAGCTCACGCTCATCTTTTATAATAGATAAAAATTTTTCTCCATCAGCAACTACATATGGCAATTCTTTTATTACAACTTTGTATTCAACACTTGCCTCATGAAAACGAGTTTTGCTGTCAGGAGTAACGAAAAGTGGCTGCAAAGCCTCACTAATCAATGGACTTACCTCATCTAAGCCAACTTCATTCCAAAGCTCAATGAGTCTAGACTCAATTTCGTGTAATTCATCGATAGTTGGAACACGATCATCATCGGGATCTGAAATAATTTTTTCCAATAACTGTCTCAACTCAACTATCGCCTGAGCAAAACCCTCCACATTCTTAATTTCACGGTTAGGAGTTTTTTCTTGGTCAGATTCTTTATGTTGACCATTTACCTTCTCACCCTCTTTGGACCATCTTCTTGCATTTTCCTCATATTCTTCAGCCAATGACAACTTACTTCCATCTTGTTTCATTTCTGCTATTAAATTCGGCAAAACTGGAATAGAAAAATAATTAAGTAAGTTGCTCCATGTTTCTATTTCAAGCAATTTTCCTAAACGAGTGTCATAATTGTCATCAAGTGTTTTGATCGCTTCTAAATAAGCTCGAAGAATTTCTTCTGCATTTATGGTTGGAGATTGGTTTCGCTTAATAATTTCGGTAAACTTTTCCCTAAATCTAGTAATCAAAAGCTGTGGGTCTTTTAATTTCCCATCGAAATTTGGCCAAGCATCAACTATTAGCAAAGCATTCCCATCAGTAAGTTCAGCGAGATCTATTTTTGATATCAATTTTAAAATGTATTCTCTACTTGTTGATGCTTCTCTATCAACCTCAAACAAACCAATATGATGTTTCTGCTTATCTAAAGTTTTCCCATCTGTAGCAAGATCAAATGAACCATCAGGTATTTCTATCATATTTAAATCCTATATTTCTTATATGACAGTATGAAGTAGAACCACTTTGGAAGTCAATGCCATAGACTAGTAACAGTAGTTCATGTCGTCAATAAGTTTTCTATATTTGAAAAAAGATCATCAACATGGCGGTTATTCAAAAGAGGTGCGTGAGATGGTTTTTAATTTCTAGAATCACTATCAATTAAATAAACCATGATTAACTTTTCTCCATCCTCAGATATACTTTACCATTTTGAGCTACAATTCTCTCTGTTATTCTAAAGCCTTTTTTCAGGTAAAGTTTTACTGCTGCGGCATTTGATTCCTCCACTTCCAAAGAAACTGTTCCGCCAGCTTGTTCAATAGCTTTGTCCAAAAGTCTAGAACCAACACCTTTGCCTCTATGCTCTTCTCCAACAAATAAGTTTCTTAAAAAATGCCCCACTCCTTTTTTATTTTTTTCTACAGTAATCTCGCCTAGATTACCCCCCCATCTTCTTCGGTTATAACTTTTTTTCGATTATCACTATCCATAGCAATATCAAGTATAACAAAAATTTAGAATAAATTAAAAAATGTTCACTTAAAAAGTTTTAAAGCGTGGTTATATTAAAACTTTCTTCACTAAGTTCTTAGTTAAAAATGAGAAAATCATCAAATATGAGCTTTCACCAAAGATAAAAGAGATAATTGAGAACGGAAAAGTTCATGTAAGGCCGATAGGGCTCCCCGACTAGGACTCGAACCTAGAACCTTGAAGTTACATGACACCCTCTTATTTCTAAGAGGCACGGACTATCTCATCATCCTTTATTCAAGTCGCACCTAGGTACAACAAAAACAAAGGAGCAGGGCGCTTAGACAGCCTGAGCTGCCACTGGTGTAATCACCTAGTCTCTGCACCTTCTCCATTGCTGGAGCTTGGCTCAGGATCAGCCTGTTTACCAAAGTAAATTTAGCTTTCCCTGAGTTCACCCTGTTTTCATTTCCGCATTACTGCGAAATGCTGCCAACTAAGACAGCTTCCTGCTCTGCCATTGAGCTATCGGGGATCGTTCACTTGTTAAAAACAGATGCAATTCTACCAACTAATCAAGCAAATTAAAAGAACTAAGAAACTCTCTCAATTTCTCCCACCACTGCCATGTGATCACTGGTGTTGGAAACCACTCGCACTCCACTCACCAAGTAATGAGAGCTAGTAAAAAGTGCATCAACTACCAATCGAATATCTTTACCTGATTTATGCAAATTCTTGTCAATGGTGGTATCAATATTTTGCAGCATGTTGTCAGTATAAGTCTTAGCCAAATCATCCCAGATTTCAGCTCCACGAGGAGTATTGAGATCACCGCAAAGAATTAACTCATCAAATTTAGACAAAAATTCTTTCAAAACAATGTAGTCTCGTTTTTGACTTTCACTCACCACCGGTCCACCAGACCAAGTAAAATGCACAGTAGCTACTTGGAAATCTTGACCAGCTGCTCTAGTCTTAGCCACCAAAACGACACGATCAATTAAAGACGGATGGTTATTATCAAAAGTGGCCAGAACACCATTTTCGTGGCCAAAATAGTAAAAAGCCTCGTGACTCACAATCTCATTAGCAAAAATGGCCACTCCCCACGGACCACGAAGTGGTAAATGGATGTTTGGCTCAGTAATATTGGCTTGAGGATAAAAAACACAATTTTGAAACCCACAAGCTTCTTTGATCGTTTCCAAATCGCACTCGAAAACTTCTTGCAGAGCCAAAACATCTGGCTTTTCTGCCATCACAAATGGCAAAATGCGCTCAAAATGTCTATTACCTTCAATATTAATTGAGATAAATTTCATAGGCAGGAAAAATTATTCCAAGAAATCTTGTAATTTTTTACGTTTGCTTGGATGCTTGAGTTTACGCAAAGCTTTAGCTTCAATCTGACGAATACGTTCACGCGTCACCCCAAATTCTTTACCAACTTCCTCCAAAGTCATCGTACGATTGCCAGCCAAACCAAAGCGCATACGCAGCACTTTGGCCTCGCGATCAGACAAAGCCTTCAAAACTTCTTCAACATTCTCAGAAAGCATTTGCTTACTGGTGGTGTCATAAGGACTATCTTGCTTCTCATCAGCAATGAAATCTCCCAAAGTACTGTCATCCTCACCATCACCAACTGGGGTTTCCAAAGAAGTAGTATTTTGTGAAATCTTGAGAATTTCGCGAACCTTGTCTGGCTCCAGATCCATCTTTTCACCAATTTCCTCAGGGGTAGGTTCACGACCCAAATCCTGCATCAAACGACGAGAAGTACGCATTAATTTATTGATCGTCTCTACCATGTGGACTGGAATACGAATGGTACGTGCCTGATCAGCAATCGAACGAGTGATGGCTTGACGAATCCACCAAGTGGCATAAGTGGAAAATTTGAAACCTTTAGTCCAATCATATTTTTCCACCGCACGAATCAAACCTTTATTGCCTTCTTGAATCAAATCCAAAAAAGTCATGCCACGACCAATATATTTCTTGGCAATGGAAACCACTAAACGTAAGTTGGCATCAATTAAATCTTTTTTTGCCCTAGCACTGCCAGCTTCCACTTCTTGAGCCAAACGAATTTCATCCTCGCGATTAAGCAGAGGAATGCGACCAATTTCCTTGAGATACATGCGCACTGGATCAGAAACACCCACGCTACCAAGATTAGCCAAAACGTCTAATTCTTGCTTGAGGACATCTTCATCACCAGCAGTTTCATCTTTGGAAACTGACTCAAAAATATCGATACTTTTCTTGAAAAAACGGTCATAAAGATCATCAAGTTCTTCTACATAAATTTCTGGCTCCACAAAAACATCCAAAATTTCATCTTGAGTCACGTAGCCACGAGAACAAGCAGTCTTAAACAACTGTTTGATGTCTTCTTGTAATGATTTGGGAACCTTCTTGTGGGAAACTTGATCGGTCATAAAGGTTAGATTCGTAGCGAAATAAAAATGAGTTAATTAATAATAGATTTTACGATGTTTTAATCTTTTCTAATGACGATAGTAGCTTAGTCTACTTGAGGAAGAAGAAAAGAAATAAAATACGTAAAAGATGGATTAAGAAACCGTTTTTATTTCGCTACAAATCTAATATATAATTATACACCAAAGTACCTAAAAGTCAAGCTATCTCCAGAGAATTGACTTATTTTGATCGACTTGACAGAAAAATTAATATAAGGGCCAATCAAGAGTCTTGGTCAGGAAAACTGGTTTCCTTTCTTGCACCACCACCATGTACTCAAACATGGCTGCTTTGGCTCCAGAGCTTGATTTAATCGTCCAACCATCATCTTCCATATAAACTCCATCATCACTGGAAGCAATCACTTGAGCTTCAACACACAAAACCTGACCTCTTTTGAGAGTCAAACCCTTGCGCACTTGGCCCCAAGCAGGAATTTGTGGCTCATCATGCATAGTAAAACCAATACCATGACCAACAAATTCTTTAACTGTACAAAAACCTGCTTTTTCAGCCACACTTTGCATGGTAAAACCCAGATCACCCACTTGATTGCCCACAATTGCTTTGCGAGCCGCTTCTTGCACACTGCGGCGAGCTACTTTCATCAAACGCAAGTCTTCTTCACTTGGCTGACCAATCGATTTGGTGAAACAATGATCGGTGTAAAAACCATCTTCACTGATCATCCCAAAATCAACTTTGACCATATCCCCTTTTTGCAAAGGAATAGTTGTTGGTACGCCGTGCACCACTCCATCATTGACAGCAATACAAGTGGTCCATTTGTAAGGATTCTTTTTGGAACCAACGCCCTTAAATGCTGGTGTAACACCATTTTTCTGACAAAGACGAAATGCCAAATCATCAATTTCAAGAGGAGTGACGCCCTGAACGGTGGCTTGCCAAAGCTGCCACAAAATCTCAGTTGATTTTTGTCCAACTGCTTCGTACCTGGCTAGCTGATGATCAGAACTAATAATCATATATAAAAATGTATTTTAACACTTTAAATCAATTAATTTTGATTAAACCTAAAAACATCATCACCCGTCAATTTAGTCACTTGCTCATTGATGAGGTCAATTTTGACCAAATAATTTCTAGCATTATTGTAGTTACTACCAGTTTCATTCACTATGGTAATAAAATTATTTTCATCAAGCCAATAACCATAAATTGAATAAGAACTAATCATAGAGTCTGGAGTAACTTTTTTGGTTTGCAGAGACTGAAAATCATAAGAGTACAAACTATAAATAGCACGACCTTGACTGTCTAAATTTGATCTGATGTACAGAAATTTACTCTCAAGAGGAGCAATAGAAGCAAAGGGTTGAATTGCTGCCCAACGCCCACTATCTAACACTTTTTTTTCTTTGGTATCTAAGTTGTATAAACTAAGTACTGAAGATGATTCTTGACCAGCCACATCACCAGTTTGACCTTCAATCTTAATCATCAAATTTGATTTCAAAAGTGGGTAAGCCCCATAACCAAAAGTAACTGCCTGATCAAACATGTTAATTTGTTTGGTTTCTAAATCAATTACTTTAAGACCATTCTTTTGATAGTCTAGGGTGTTGTAATAAAATTTTTTATTATCCATATCCCAAACGGCAGGAATTACTATATCCCCCAGATAAGTATTAGTCTGAGTTTTAAAATCATAAAGATAATAACCAGCTGGTAAATTTGGATCTGGATCCGGGCCGCATGGCCCAAAGCCACCCTCAAATCCTGGCGGAATGGACACTGGAGGACAAGCTTGAGAGAAAAACACGTTATAAACTAACATTGAATCATCCGGAGCGATGCTGTTTAAATTATTAATGCTCAAACCTTCACTAACCTCTTCTTTGGGATGTTTGATTAGTTCGTATTGCTTAATTTCATTTGTCATTAAATTTTTGACAAAAATTGAACCATCAGTTTGTCCATTAGTTGTAGTTTTGGTGAAAAAAACATTCTGACTGTTAGGATATTTGTAAGCTACTGAAAAATCTGGCAACGAAATTTGCCGTATCCCTGCGCTAAGCGATAGGAGCCAAGCCTGCAAATCATTTGCCACATCAGGATTTGGATCCTTCAGAAAAAGGAACTCCACTGGCGTTTCACGCTGATTTGTTGAAACTGAAGCTGATGGAAATTCCTGATTGTCTTCTTCAATCACATTCATCACCTGCAATTTATTAGTTTCTTCCTTTGGAATTGCGGAGTTTATTTGTCTGAAAAAATATCCCAATGCAAAAGCGGCGAAAATTAAGACCACAGTTAAGAGGGGAAAGACTATGGATCGCTTTGGCACAGAATTTGGAGCTTGAGAAAAATCTGGTTCTGGATTTATCGGTGCAGGATCAAACAAATTATCTTCCATTTGGCATCTATTAGATCACAAACTGACCATCTTGGTAAATCAGCACTTCTTTGCCTCCTGGCAAAATAGCTGTCACACTGCGATTAGTAGTTGTCATCATGTCCGTATGCTCAGCACTATCATTGAATCCCATTTCTTCCCATTCTTGAGCCTGAACTTTACTTGGATCGCCACGGAAACAATCTTTGTAGGCCATCCCAATGGCCAAGTGAGAATTGCCATAACGACCACCGATATTTTCATCAAATAAAGTTTCAGCCATAGTGTGAGTGATTCTCGACATTCTCCTGTCAGTCATAGAAAATTCACCAAACCTGTTGGCATTTTTAGTTTTTAGCATTGTCTGTAAGAATTCATTACCAGTCTTGGCCTTAGCTTCCACTATGATGCCGCGCACAACTCTGAGATAAATATCTCGAATAATGTTGCCATAACGATACAGCGGTTCGTTAAATTTAATCCAACCATCGACTTCTCTCCAATCTGGAGAAGTAAATATCTCAAAACTTGGAATGTTACGTCCGCTTCCTCCTTGCCAAATTCTGTTGGCACCTATTTTTACTTTTAGGTCAACATCTGCCCCCTCAACCAAGACATATTCTATTTTCATGTCATTCAACTTACTTTTAATTGTTTCTTGCGTTTTTAAAATTTCTCTCCATTTTGCAATTGGGTCAGCTGCATCCAAGAAACAAGCATCAATAATTTGCTGCCAATAATCTTTGAGGCTTAGGCCAACTTCTTTTGCTTTGGCTTCCACGCCAAAAAGAGCCAAAGTCCAGGTAAACTTACCATTATTTTCTTTTTCCACTAACCAGTCTCGATATGGCTTTTGGGTATTTCTGGCCAACATAATTTTGTGAGGATTCACTTGTGATAATTCCAGTGGATCCGGCTCAGCAATAATCCCTATTTGATGATCTATCATTTCCGCTCTAGCACGCAAGAACTTTCTTGGAAAAAATTGCAATTGCTCATCATTAGCCAAAGTATAAAAATCTTTATCAAAACCAGTGGGAATTAAACGAATAACTGGATGGGCTGAAGCTTTCAGCAATGCATTTTGCAAAGCTAAAGCCATTGGCTTGGCCACGTCTGGAACAGTACACTGCACAACTTCACCTTTTTGCACTCCACTCCCTGAATTTAGAGCAAAGTTAACCAAAACGTGAGCGTATTGATCAATAATATTTTGAGGAGGTAAATAGGGATCTGACATGGTTTAACATTGTACTAAAACTTCATAATTGTGCTAGACTAAAAAATATTATGGTGATTAATTACTATCAACCCAAAAAAGAATTAGAAATTGCCGAAAATATCTTTAAGACTAGAATTGATGGACTTTTTTATTTTAAATACAAAAAATTTATAGACGAACGAGGATTCTTCTCACAAATTCTTGAACCTGAAAGAATAAAGGCTGCTGGAATTAATCCAAATTTTGTAATCAAACAGGTCAATCTTTCTGTCTCCAAAAGTAAAATTGCTCGAGGAATTCATACAGAAGGTTGGAACAAACTGATTACTGTCATAAACGGACACGCCTTTTGTGCTCTAGCTGATGTGCGCAATGATTCTGCAACCTACAAAAATGTTGAGTATTTTGATTTCATCGCTGATCCAAAGAATGAGTGGGGAGAAGGGCTTTACATCAGTAAAAAAATTGGCAACTCTGTCTGTGCAGTTGAGGGACCAATGTACTATCTATATGGTGTGGATATGCTTTATCACGAAAGAGATAAAAGAGACGATCTAGCTGTCTCTATTTTTGACCCAGATTTGGACATTAAGTGGCCATTTCCAAAAGAAGAACTAATTATTTCAGAAAGAGATATCAAAAGCACCACTCTTAGAGAACTTTATCAAGAAATCTAAGAGATCTAATTTCCTGCATCACTTCTTTGATAAGCTTTTTGAGGTCGTTTACTTCCTCTTCACTAATTGAATAGGCATGAGCCACGTGTTTGTAATTGTCTTTATCTTTTGATTCAATGAAGTCAAAAACTGCCTCACTAACTTGCCAATTTGGATTGATTGATCTGTCTAAATCCATTAATATTTTATAGAAAATCAGCTGTCGTTTGTAGGGACCACGAATTGTTTCTGGCAAGGCTAATTCCCTCTCTGAAAAATCTTTTTGATAAGTCTTGCTACTAGCTTCAATACCTCCTCTGGATTTTGGTGCACCAGTTTTATAATCAAAAACTCTGAGCAAGCCTTTTGCCTTGTCAGCAAAATCAATTCTGTCAATTTTACCAGACAATTGGATGTCACCTAATAAAATTTTCCTTGATGAACCAAAACTTCTCTCTACATCAAAAACTTCAATCTTATTTTGCAAACATTGATCATAATAATGACGTAAAACTTTATTGCCATATTCCAGACGATCAGCATAATCACTTGGACTTAATATTTCTTTTTGCAAAGCTAGATCAAATTCTTTGAGTAAAAAATCCAAATTTGGAACAACCAAGCTTTGTTTTTGCAATTTATAAAATCTTTCCAAAGCAGCATGGATTGCTGTACCAAAAGACATAAAAGTTTTTTTGGCTCGTGGAATGCGAAGTAGATTATTCTCCAAAAATTCCAAAGGATCTCGTAAATAAGTATTCAGAGCAGTAATGGACAGTTTGAAATCTTTAACTAAATTTTCCAAAAAAAGTTTTTCATCATCAATAAAAAAACGACTTGGCGCAGCGGTCATTAGTTTAGCAAGATAAAATTCTGCTTTTTCCAATAATTCCAGTTTTGTGTCTTCCTCTAAAAATGTAGTCTTTGTCTTGCTTTCAATTTCTTTTAACTCTTGCAAAAAAATTGACGGAAATTTGTCGCTAGCCTGACTATTTTCAATTATCTTTTCTGGAAAACTCAGGTAGAGTTGTTTTTTTGCACGAGTAAGAGCTACATAAAACAAACGGCGGTCATCTTCATTACGTTCTTTTTCAGACAAGTCAGTATTTTTAATAATTCCAGCTGGTAATTTGATTTTACTACTATCTCTCTGGTTACCCCATTTTTTATCAACCAAATTTATCAAAAAAACGTGATTCCATTCCATACCTTTGGCGCTATGCACCGTTGATAAGTAGACAGCATCTTTATTAATCAATAATTCTTTGCTTTGAATCTTCACTTTGTGTTTCCTGTAAATTTCAATATTTAGCAAAAAATCTTCCAATTTAAGTTGGTGATTTTTTGCAAGCATTGCCTTAATTTCAGCAAACAAAGTATTTAATAAATTAATTTGCTCAAAACTATCTGCTAGTTTCTTTATATAACTTAAATAAGAAAAACCTTCATCAGTAATCAGCTCTTCAAAAAAATGATTAAAAGTCATGGTTTGGTTTTTAATAGCAAAGGCATTAACTTTGCCGATAAACTGAGTAAAAGGTAAAAAATCAGCCTCAGTAATTTCTTGACCCGTCAATTCTTGATTAATAAACTCCAAACCTCGCGAGATTACATCATATAAATTCATTCTTAATTTACCAGCCACCCTACCAAGCTTCATCAGAATCAAAGAATTCAAATCCAGCCAATTATAAGTCATGACTCTATACAGCAACTCTTCTTCTTTGGCAGTTTTGCTTGTCGATATAAGCGTCATGAGAGAAATCAAGGAATCTATATTTTGATCAAGTAAAATATCATCTCCTTTACTTAATTGGTAAGGAATAGCCCATTTCTCCAGAGTTTCTATTAAGTAATTTGCATCAGTATGATTTCTATATAGAACGGCTATATCAGCATAATTCTCTCCTAAATTTTTTATTTTATTAATTTCTTCAGCCACCGCTACAGCTTCAAGAATCTGTGAGGGCGATTTGAAAAATTTAACCTTTTGACCAATCCCTTTGGGGCTTGTTAACTTGGTAACTAAATTAATCTTCTCTCCAACATCACCTAATTTAGAAAATTTGTTATAAGAAATTAATTGAGTGGATAAATCATATATATTTTGGGGACAACGATAAGCCGTATCCAAAGTTATGACTGTAGCGTTTGGGTAAGTGCGAGTAAAAGCTAAAACATTTTCCACACTCGCACCTTGAAAACGATAAATTGCTTGATTAGGATCTCCCACAGCAAAAAGATCAGCCATTCCGCCTCGTTCTTCCCAATAAGAAACCAAGATATTAATCAATTTATTCTGTGCAGAATTGGTATCCTGATATTCATCAACTAAAAAATAATGAAGATTTTCTTGATACTCTCTAAGCAGTAATTCATGATTAGCAAAAGCATCAACAACAAAATTAATCATGTCGTCATAATCAAAACGAAGAGACTGATGTAATTTTTCCTGATAGCTTTGGTAAAGTAAAAGTAAATTTTTATTCTTGGCTAGTTTCTTCTCCAAAACAGCAATTTTCGTTTTACTTTTACTAGTTTCTTTAAGCTCAAGTAAATCACTTTCTTCAGCTTTGATCATGTCTTCAAATTGCAAAACAGAAATTCCTTCTCTCTTCAAATCTGAAATTGCTTTAATAATATCGTTGACATAAAAATACTGATCATTCAAAGGTCTTAAGTGCTCTGGCTTCAATTCATCAAGCAATGTTTCAAAAAGTTGATAACGGTCTAGATCGCTTAAATGTTCACTCTCGCGTTGTAGTTGAAAATATTCACCATGTTCAGCAATAACCTGGCGACAAAAAGAATGAAACGTGGCAATATTAACGTAATAGGCGTCCTTGCCTATTATTTTCAGAAGACGTTCGCGCATATTCTTGGCTGCAGCTTCTGTAAAAGTTAATGCCAAAATTGTATCTGGCCTGGCATCTGTTTGTCTTAAAATATTGGCAATTCTAAGTGATAAAACTTGAGTCTTGCCAGTTCCAGGACCAGCAATTAGCAGCAAAGGACCTTGCTCGATATGATCTACAGCTACTTTTTGTAATTTATTCAAACTTTGATAAGCTAACGCGAAATTACTCATAGGTGAAATTAGCTAATTAACTTGTGATTTTTTAGAATTTTTGCCACTTCCAAAGAATTATTACTGCGCACCAATTCTGATCTAATAATAGCCGCTTGATCTACTCCTTTAGTGTACCACGCCAAATGTTTGCGCATCGGCAAAAAACTGTATTTTTCAGTTTGAGCATATGTTTGTTCGTAAAGTTTAGCGTGCTCCATAGCTATTTCAAAAATATTGTATTTTGCAAAAAATTCCTTTCTCTCTTCTTTTGTGAGAAAAACAAAAGGTTTGCCAAAGCTAGCACGACCGATTAGCACTCCATCCACACCATAAGTTTTAACTTTTTCCAAAGCTTCCTCGTAATCTTGTACATCTCCATTACCAAGAAAAACAATATTTGGATCTTCTTTTTTAATCAGAGCTGCGGCTCGCCCAATCACTGACCAATCCGATCTTCCCGAATAAGATTGCTTGAGAGTGCGACCATGTAAAGAAATAGCCGCGAGCCGCATTTGAACTAAATTCGGCAACCAACTTGCCATTTCTTCTTCATGAAAACCAATTCTTGTTTTGACTGAGACTGTTGGCTGTTTTTTTCGGTCGGCGTCTTCTAGAGCAAACTTCTCTTTTTTTTGAGCTAGAGCCTGCAGCATCAATGGAGATAAATCAGGACAATCTGCTGGGTTGAGACCTTCACTCCATTCTTTAACTCCTTCCTGAACTGCTCTAATAATTTCCCGAGCTAATCCTGGATTTTTAATCAAGGCCGCACCCGATCCATGACTGGCAACAGTTGGAGCTGGACAACCCATATTAATATCAATTCCATCAACACCCATTGCGCAAAGTAGAACTGCGGCTTGCTTGAAATAAGTCACTGTTTTACCAAAAATCTGCGCGATTAATGGTCTTTGCTTCTGATCAAAATCGAAGTGATTTAAAATCTGAGTGGATTTGCTGCGACAAATACCTTCCACATTGGCAAATTCAGTAAACACCACATCCATTTTGCCGTATTTTTTATTAATGGCACGAAATGGATAATCACTGACTCCATCCATTGGGGATAAAGCGAGAATCATTTTCTTTTCCGCTAGGATTTTCTGCCAAAAATTAACCATATTTATTTGCGAGCAGCAAAGTACTTTGCTAAGCTATTATAGCTGATGAAAGCTCAAAAACTTTTCTAACAGAAAAAAATAATCTAAGTGTTCTCGCAAAGAAGTGATTAATAAATTAAGCTGATAAAAAAGATAGAAACTAAGCTTGCCAGTTTCAAAATCTTTTTTCGACTGAAAAGCCAATTTATTTAGTTCGGCTTGCTTCAACTCTTCAGCAGTTTTTGCAACTGTTTCTACAGTCACTGATGTTTCAGTTGCTTTCAGATAATCAATCTTGACCACTAACTGAGAAATTTGGGTCAAATCTAAATTTTCATCAAGCAGTTTTGACAAACTAATTACTTGCATCTTTCCATCTTGTTGATAAACAAAAAATGCTATTTTTGCTAATAATTCACGATCAAAATCAGCCGTACTAAGTAGTAAGTTTAATTTTGCTTGTTTTGGTTTTGGATAATAAATTAATTGGTAATTTTCACCAATTTTTTCTTCTTCATTGGATATAAGCTCATCAACTATTTGCAAATTTTCAATTGGTTGACCAAGCTCATCATGTAGAGAAAAATTGAGCCCCTTTGGCAAAACCAGTAACAAATAACTAAGATCAGTTAAGCTTGGCTTAAAAAGCCGCAACGATTCTATCGTTTGTTCTCTTTCGGAGAGCAGCTTATATTCAGCCAATGGATCTTTGATTGCAAAATCATTTGTCTGACTCAAGTAATCAGTCACCAAGAAAAAATGACCTGGAATAGCGGCTATTTGCACTTGTTGATCAAATAAATTAGTTTGCAGCATCGATAAATTTTCCTCCAGATTACCGCTAAAGTAGCTGAATTCTAGTTTTGGCAATAAATTATTAGTCTGATCACTTAAGATTTTTGACAAACGGCTAATTGCTAGCCAATTCACCAAGCCATCAGCTACATAGCCATCTGCTTGATTCAGTAACCACTGATTGAGGGTAAGTGGGTTGATTATCTTGCCATCATCAAAAAAATAATAACCATAATTTCTAAGCAACATTGCAGCGGAACTTAATGCACAACCCCATCTAGCGATAAAAGGGTAATCACTCCAAGATGTTCCATGATCATAAACAGTTCCACCCCACAGCGGATCATCTTGTTTGAATAACACGTCGCGAGAATCAAATTCCTGAATCTCAATCTGATCAAAATAAGCCCGAGAGTGAGCTATTGAACCAGTTGCTATTTTCAAACCAAATTTACCCCCATAGATTGGTGGGGACCATGATTGGTCAGTGGTAAAAATTTTTTCATGATCAATTAAGAGCTCAATTTTTTCTTTGGAATAAAGTAGTTGAATTGAATAGTCTTTGTTAAGTTGTAAGGCAAAAGGAACCGTTGATCTTTTGAAGGAAAACCCATTTCGAATATCTTCGACAATTAATTGATTGTTATAAAAGTGAAAATCATAAAAATTACTGGCATCACGCATACCCACTACAAAATTCTTATCAGTGCTGTCAAAAACTTTAAAAACAAAAGCTACAGTATATTCGTCCATATCTTGCCAAAATTCATCTTTGGGCACCAAAGTACTCAACTGACGAGATTGCGAAATGCTGGCATATAAAGCCTGGTTATCAATCTGCCAATAAGTAAGTGAACCATTAACCAGTGTCCATTGATTTAAATTATTCGAAAAATCATCACGAAAAACTTTAGCTGCAGCTTGAATTGGTTTTAAAACCAATGACAATGCAAAATAAATGATGATCAAAAATAGGAAACAATTTTTCATTGTTTCCTATTATCAAGTAATTACATTACAAGAAGGGTGATCTAAACAATAAGTGGAAGTTAGCGAGCAATTGAATAATTATCCAGATAACGAAGGAAAATAGCTGGTGGATCTTCCAATAAGTATTGCTGAAATTCTTGGTAAATAGTTCTGCGTTCTTCCAAATCTAGAGTTTTACGACCCTTTTCTAGCAAACTATCAATTCTAGTATTTTTGTAGTGTGTAAAATTTGTGGGCTGGGAAGAGTGCCACATGAAATATTGATCTGGATCAACCGATGATTCCTGACCAATTAAAAGTAATTGATAATTGCTCAGATCAGGGAAATTACTAATTTTGATTTCAATTTTGATGTCCAAATTTTGACAAAGATTTTTGTCTTTAATGTCCTTATTTGCCTGACACTTCTCGATTGCAAAGGGAACAAAAGCTTCCCATTCTTTCTTGATCAACTCAGCTTCATTAACAAAGCTAGAACTAGTGGTTAATTCAAAATGTAAAGGAGTTCTTGGTAAATCATCCATCAATCTTTCAATGGCTCGTTCAAAATCCTTGCCATAATCCTTACCGCCTTGTAAATAAGCCCATGATTTGGGATTAATTGGACCAATAACTCTAGCATTCCCATAATTTTTTTCTAGTATATAAGATAAAGCTTGACGAACATTCTTATTTAACAAAGGATCAGCATTATTGAAAAAAACAGCTAGATAACGATCGTAAGCCAATTCTTTGGCCAACTCCAAATTGGGCCAATCACACAGATCATAACAACTAGAAATATTTAGCAAAACATCAACTTCACCTTTCTTAAAAGCATTAACCGCTTCATTTTCTGTCAAATAAAAACGATAAATGTAGCGAGCATCTGGACCATCAATCTTGAATTCACTCAACTTATTCCCCTTCAAGGTGTAATCAAGCATTCTGTATTGACCAATCCCGACAATCTTCATTTTATCTTCAGCAAAAAACTTTTTCTCCCATTCTGTACGCAAAATTGGTTCAGCCACAGAAATGGTAAAGGGTGTAAAAGCTTCAGGTAAAGTAAAAATGACTTCATTGGGGGTGCTGATAGTTTCAACATCAGCAAAATTATATTTAATATCTTCTGGCTTCAAATCTCGACCATCTTGCCATTTCACTTCTTTTTTCAACACAAATCGATATTGTTTGCCATCGTCTTCAACTACCCACCGATCAGACAAAAATGGCTCTGCTGATAAATTGGCGCCGATTTTGGTCAAACCAGCACTGAGTTGATTTTTAATTGGTTTGGGCAAATCAGTGAGAGTATATTCTCCCACCACAGCAATATAAGTGCTTTTTTTCAAAGCAAGTCTCTTATTTAAAAATGGCAGTAAGAAAGAGAAAAACAACAAAGCGACAACGATTGACGATAAAAAAATCCAACCATGCTTACGCACATAACTGCTGATGTACCAATATAATTTGCGCATCTTGTATCTTTAGATCAACAAAAGAGCAATCGAATTAATCACAAAAAGTAGCAAAAAGAAGATAGTGGTATAGTAGAGCAATTTTTCCACCCCTTTACGAGTGTGATAGGTTTCTCCAGCTCCTCTAAACATTCCCACCCCACCATCTGAACCTGGCTGCAAAAGTACTAAAGCAACCAAAATCATCGAAACAAATAATTGACTAGCTAACAAAAAACTACTCATATCGGTTTAATTCTACCTTATCTTTTAGGCTTTGGTAACTGCTTGCTCGCGAAATTCACGAATCACCGTCACAGTCACATTTCCTGGCACAATAACTTCTTTTTGGACGCGATCGCGAATTTTGTTGGCCAAAACTGTTACATCATCATCTTTACTTTTCTCCGGCAACAGTAAAACTCTTAATTCACGACCAGCTTGAATAGCGTAAGCTTGTTTGACTTCTTCATAAGACATAGCAATTGCCTCCAAAGCTTCTAGTCTTTTGATGTACTCTTCATGGTTTTCATAACGAGCACCAGGTCTGGCACCAGAAATAGCGTCAGCAATGTAGACTGCCATTGATTCTGGACTAGAAAACGGCTCATCCTCATGGTGCTGGGCAATACAAGCTATTACTTCTGCTGGCATATTAAACTGCTTAGCGATACGCACTCCAGCTTGCACATGACTTTCATCATGATTGCCAGAAATTTTGCCAATATCATGGAGCAAACAACCTAATTTCACCACGTTAACATCCAAGCCTAGCTCATGAGCAATTTTGGTACCAATTTTGGTTTCTTCAATGGTGTGTTTAATCATGTTTTGACCATAAGAAAAACGGTATTTGAAACGTCCTAGCATGGAAATCAAGCCATTGGGGATGTTATAAACACCGACCTCATGAGCCAATTTTTTACCGGCATCGAAAGTGATTCTTTCAATCTCTTGCTCAACCTTGTCTACAATTTCCTCAATTCTGGCTGGCTGAATGCGGCCATCTTTGATCAAACGTTCCATAGAGACACGCGCAATTTCGCGGCGAACTGGGTCAAAACTAGATAATTTAATTTCGGTTGGAGAAGTATCCAAATCAATTTCTACACCAGTACGACGTTCAAAAGTGTGAATATTGCGACCACTTTTACCAATAATCTTGCCTTTAATTTCTTCTGATGGAATATTGACCACAGAAATAGTGTATTCAGCAACATAATCAGTGGCACCATGACGCATAGCATCAATCAGAATTTCTTGAGCCTTTTCATTGGCATCAAGCTTGGCTTCTTCTTCCTTTTGTGCCACCATCTTGGCTAAATCACGACTAAGTTTTTTCTCAAGACCTTCAAATAAAATTTCTTTGGCCTTATCTTTGGAGTAACCAGACACTTCTTCTAATTTTTCAAGTGTCTTGGCTCTAGTTTTTTCTAGATTTTCTCTCTGCAGATCCAAATCTCTTTTGAGTTGATCAATTCTTTCTTCTTTTTGAGTGATTTGTTCAAAACGAAAATCAATTTTGTCCAACTTGCTTTTGATATCTCGCTGTTGCATGGCCAATTCTTGCTCAATACGGCGAGTTTCTTTTTCAATTTTGGAACGAATTTCCAAAGACTCATCTTTGGCTTCCACAATAATCTCTCTTGCTTTTGATTTGGCATCTCGAATCAAAGAATCAGCTTCTTGATGGGCTTTGTCCAAGATTGAATGAACGCTTGCTTGTGTGGCTGCCGATGGAGGAGTTGGTTTAGCCGGTTTATTGGCTTTAACTTGAACTGGATGAGCTTTAATAAAAGGAACTTTAACTGCTGATTTAGCTTGTTTCTTGTTCTCATCTTCCGCTGCAAACAGCGTTGATAAATTACTAAAAAATGACAT
>CAZIBP010000002.1:0-58365 GCA_964537665.1 uncultured Pseudomonadales bacterium | reverse complement strand
AACCTTAGCTCTATCTGTAATTTCTTTGATACCATAAGCCATTTCCAAACTATAAGACTGAGGTTTATCTGCTTCTTCTTGTGGAGGAAAAACCAAATTAGGTAAAATTCCAAAACCAACAGTTGGCGGTGGAGGAGGTGCGGGATGAGTAGCCTTCCAGTAATTTACAAAAGCGTTAAGTAGAACTCGACCCACCATCAGAAAAACCAAAAAAGCCAAACCATATTTAACTAGCAAACGACCAGCATAATTAATGCTTGTTAAATTCGGACCAGAACTATTTTGAACTGAAGTTGGCATAATTTCTTCTTTATTAGTCTAAAGTTTTCTTAGAGTTTTTTCCACTCGTAATTATTTAATATCCAGGCGATTAACTTACTAGTATCTTGATAACGATCCTGACTGTTCATTAGAGTCATCAAGATTTGATGGCCATCTCTCTCAATTAAGGTCACTAGTACTTCACCTGCTAGTTCAGTAGTCCCTGTTTTAACTCCAGCAACACCTTGAATCCGACCCAATAACTGGTTGTTGTTGTACAAGTCATAGGACCAATTTTGGGATTGATTGCTAATTTTTTTATATGGAGTGGCCACTAACTGCTTGAGTCGCTGATTTTTGATTAGCTCTTTGGCAATAATAGTTAAATCACGAGCACTGCTTTGTTGCCCATCTTCATCTAAACCAGCTGGATTGACAAAATGACTCGATCTAAGACCTAAATTTTTAACTTTTTCATTCATTTGCTCAACGAAACCAGATAAACCAGTGGGATAATTGTTGGCTAGAATATAGGCACTATCGTTGGCAGAAAAAATCAAAAGAGCAGCTAGAAGATCATCTACTCTAACTAATTCTCCTTCCTTAAAGGATAGTTTGTTGCCTGCCACTGTAGCCTCTTTAGCCACCTGCAATTCTTGATCAAGAGCAAAATTATCCACCGTAACTAAAGCAGACACCATTTTGCTAGTTGAAGCAGGATAAAGCACTAAATCAGCATTTTTGTCATACAACACCGTCATTGAAGAAAGATCTAAAGCATAGGCAGAAACCGCACTCAAATTGAGATTTTGATCCAGCAATCCATTATTTTTAACAACTGGAATATCTTCTAAAGTGAAAAGTTCAACTGAATATTGCTGTTCGAATTTCTGCGGATAAAAAAAATAGAGAATAAACAAAACTAAAAGTGAAAACAACAAAAACAAAAATAAAATTAAATTAGTTCTTTTCACTTTTTTATTGTAGCAAAAAGTCAAGCAATTCTAATCCCCAACTCTTTAAGTTGTTCGCTTGTAACCTCACTTGGTGCATCCATAATGGCAGTTTTGCCACTGGAAGTCATCGGGAAAGCAATGGTTTCCTTGATGGAATTTTCTCCAGCAAGAAGCATCACCAAGCGATCTAAACCCAAAGCAATGCCTCCATGTGGAGGAGTCCCCAATTTAAAGGCTTCCAGCATGTGGCCAACGCTATTTTGAATTTCTTCGAGTGAATAGCCCATGATCTTGAAGGTTTGCTCCAAAACCTCTGGTTGATGGGCACGAATGCTACCTCCACCAGCTTCATAACCATTACAAACCAAATCATATTGAGCAGTGATAATATTCTCAATGTTGGTGGCATTTTTATGATCTTGCGCCGATTCTGGTACAGGACTAGAAAATGGGTTGTGAGTAAAAGTCCAACCACTCTTACCGTCACGAACCTCAGCTACATCTTTTTTGTCAACTTTTTTAAAGAATGGAAAATTAACTACCCAAGCAAAAGCCAAAACCCCAGCTTCTTTCTCTTCCTGAGAGCGCAAATCAAACTTATCAGCTCCATATTTAGCCAAAGCATCTTGATATTGAATCACTGGAAAAGTCTCTTGCTGTAATTTACCACCAACTTTTTTGACCGCATTTTTGACAATGTCTTCAACATTAGCCATAACTTCTTCTTGGGTGACAAAACTCATTTCCAAATCAAGTTGAGTAAATTCAAAACCACGATCAGCTCGCAAATCCTCATCACGAATACAGCGAGCAAATTGATAATAATTCTCTACACCCGCAGTCATCAGTAATTGTTTGTATTGCTGAGGACTCTGAGGTAGCGCATAAAATTTACCAGGATTAAAACGAGAAGGCACAATAAAATCACGAGCCCCTTCTTTGGTTGACTTGGTCAACATGGGAGTTTCAACCTCTACAAAATCTTTTTTCTCAAGTTGCTCACGTAATGCTTGATAAAATTTAGAACGTAAACGCACAATTTTTTGCATTCTAGCTCGACGCAAATCCAAATAACGATACTTCAAACGCATTTCTTCGTTAACATCTAAACCATCACCTTCCACCAAAATCGGTAACTCACTAGCTTTGTTTAGTACTTTATAAGCCTCAACAAAAATTTCGATACTACCAGTTGGTAAATTTGGATTGATAGATTTTTCATTGCGAGCATTAATCTGGCCAGTGATTTCAATGACTGACTCAGTGGTCAACTCACTAAGTTTTCCACCAATGCCAACAGCTTGAATTTTGCCAGTACGATCGCGCAAATCAATGAAGGTAACCTTACCATGATCGCGTTTGCTATCGACCCAGCCACATAAAGTAACGGTCTGGCCAATTTTTTGAAGTGATTCAAGGACGAGGGTTCTTTGCATAACGATCGCTATTATAGGAGAGGAATGAGGAGAAAGGTAGAGGAATTTAAAACAAATTAAAAAGATTGTCTCCGGCCCGTAAGGGCCGGAGACAGATGGTGAAGGTGGAGTTACACGCCGAAGATGCGTTTGAAGAAAGCCACCAAAGCATTGGGGCATTTCTTCGTCTTGTGGTTTTGGCCACATTTAGCGCAAACGCTCATAATGCAATCCTCCTTTCTTCGTTATTCCCTTCGAAACTCAGACGCAAGCGTCTGAGCCACAAAGGGTCTCTTCAATTTTCAAAAAATAAAAACTAAAAAATTAAAAACTGAGGAGAAAAATTTGTTTTTTAATGTTCTTTGAAAATTTTCCTGAAAATAGTTGAGGAAAACTTGGTTAATGGCAGATTATATCAATCCTTTTTATTATGTCAATCTTCATCTTCAGATTTAAATCTCTCTTTTTTTCTTTCCGCTTTCTGACTTTCTTGCCTTCTTCTCTCATTGCGACTACTATCATGACGCTTCTGAGATTTGAGGATACAATCCAACCAAGCAAAAATACCATAGCGCGCAACCCCCTCTTCATCGGTGAATTTTTCAACTGCTGTACGAGTCGGAGTGCGTTCCATTGGCTTTTACTCCTTAAATCATTGATATATAAAGATATAGGATGATATTGTAAAAATAAAAGCCTGGAAAACAAGCCCCATTTAGGTATGATTGTAGATAATAAAAAAATGTCAAAAAAAATATTTTTCATTGTTCTCGTTTTAATCTTAAATAGTTTTGTCTCATTTGTTCTAGCCTATTTGCAAATTAAAAAAGAGAACTTGAATGACATCCCTCTGCTTAAACCCAAAATTACTGCGGAACAAACTAAAACTTTACCATTGCTGCAATACTCAATAACGAATTTAGCCAAAAAAGAGTTTAGTGCCCAGCAACCAATCAAAGTCAAAAAAATACTCAGCCAAAATTTGGCCAACAACAGTTACGTTTTGCTTTTTACCTACATAAGTCAAGGCAAGAACATTTCTGGAGCACTTAATTTACAAATAACCGCCAGTAAAGAAAATAAAGCTACTGTTATTATGCTCCGAGGTTTCGCTCCTCTGGAAAATTATTATTCTGGCTTGGGTACAAAAAATGCCGCCGCTGTCTTGGCAGAAAATAACTATTTGACCTTAGCACCAGACTTTTTAGGCTATAGTGAGAGCGATTCAGAACCAAGCAACACTTGGGAAGCAAGATTTATTAAAGTCGTCAACGTAATCGATTTAATTAAAACAATACAACAATTTCCAGAAATTGATTTAAGTCAAATTGAGAAACTGGCTGGGCAAAAGATCACTGTTGATACAAAAAGAATTGGTCTTTGGGGACATAGTAATGGTGGGCAGATTGCTGTTTCAACTCTAGAAGTCTTAGGCAGCAATCTGCCCACCACACTTTGGGCGCCAGTTCTGGCGCCCTTTCCATATTCCATCCTTTACTTTACAGATGAAAATGCTGACGAAGGTAAAGAAGCACGTAAATACTTAGCCCAATTTGAAGAGGATTATGACGTCTTTGATTTTTCCATTAGCCAACATCTAGATCGTCTCAATGGACCAATTCAAATCCAACATGGTAATAATGATGATTCTGCTCTAATTAGCTGGACGAAGGAATTTTTAAGCAAAGTTGACTTAGAAAATGAAAAAAGAGCTACTGCTAGCAGTGAGTCAGCTGACAAAAAGAAGATAGAAATTGAATTTCATCAATATCCTGGAGCTAATCACAATTTACAACCAAACTGGGCTGAAGCTATTCAGAAAGATTTAAATTTTTTTGCAAAAACACTAATGATTAAATAAATGTGTTTTAATAACAAAAAAGCCACTCGCGAAGTGTGGCCTTTTTGTTATTCTTCTCGGTTGCCCGAGGATGAATCCGTGTACCCATTTTATACCAAATTTTACTTCTTTTTGCAAATGTAATTTACACAAACTACTGAATCAAATATTGTTGTGGACTCGAGGGGAATCGAACCCCCTAAGAATGAATTTCACGGATTCACCTGCGCACCAGCACACGAGCCCTCAACAATAATCATCTCAGTTTAAGATTACAAGAAATATTACTTTTGAAAAATTAGTAAAAAAATTAAACCTACTACCCTTCCAACAACTTTGGCTTTTCACCTTCTTCCAACAAATCATTTGAGCTGCCTCGATACTGTTCAATCTTAGCTATTCTTTTTTCCATTTGGCGTTTACGAGTGCCAGCTAAAATTTCATAGTTCTTTTGCAAGCTTTCAATACTGCGACCAAATTTAGCAAATTCATCATCAAACTTAAACCATTCGCTAGCAAAAGCGTCAATCTGTTTAATTACTTCCTTAATTTTTTTACCTACCATGAAATTGCGATAACTTTCCATCACCGTGCGGGCTACAATCAAAAAACTAAAAGGTGAACAAATAATCACTTTTTTTGCTAAAGCTTCATCAATAACATCCGGAAATTTTTGATTAATAAATGAAAAAAGAGCTTCATTGGGGACAAACATAATTGCATAATCTAGCGTGTCATTTTCTGGAGAAATATAGGTGGCAACTTTGTCAACTTTAATTTTGAGATCGCGCTTAAATTGCGTCATATGGGTTTGCTTCTCACTCTGATTTTCAGTTAAAGCCATTTTTTGTACCTCTTGATAAGGAAATTTGACGTCAACTGGCACATTTCGATGATCTGGCAAAAGCAAAGTAATGTCTGGTTTCATGACTGATTCACCTAATTTAGCTTGGCGTAGATAGTGAATTCCTTCCTGTAAACCATTAGCTTGAAGTAAATCTTCAATAATTCTCTCTCCCCAAGCTCCACGCGTTTGATTGTTAGACAAAACTTTGGCTAATTGTTCAGTGGAAATTTTTAATTCTTTAGTTAATTGGCGATGCTCTTCCACAGCAGTTTTGACACTACCAATTTTATCAATTTGCTCTTTTTCAATGGCACGAATCTCTTTCTGTTGTTCGCTCATTTCCTGGCGCAAATCTTTGACCATTTTTTCCATCATGGCTTGTTTATTCGCCAGATCATTTTTGATAACGTCTTTTTCCGAAGACAAAATTTGCTTGCTCTGCTCAGCAATTTTATTGGCCGTCATACCAAAAACTTTGTGAATCATATTTTCCAACTGCTCTGGATCATTATTGGAATTCTTTTCTTGCAAAAGTTTCTTGATAGAAAAATAGAAAACAGCTAAAGCGGCAAAAAATAAAAAGAATAAAATAAAGCTTGTACTTGTCATATATAGCTTTAGTATATACTGAAAACATGGTAGAGAACCATGCCCGATCTAGATTGAAGCCCAAAAAAAAGTCGATACTAAGCAAGTATTTACGTTATATTTTTTGTTTACTAATCGCCTTGTTCGTCTATTTTCTGATCTATTTGTTGATTCGACAAGTTTACCCAAGTCAGATTCAAAATTTCTTGTTTAAAAATAGTTATTTACCATTTCTAACTTTACTTTGTATTGCCAATTTTTTATTTTTTACCTTTGTTTCGCTTAATACAAAAATTGGTTTGACCGTAGCCTGCTTAATTAATTTACTTGTTTATTTCAAAATCAACCAGATCAAGTTTGATTTTTTTGGATTTACAACTATCTTAGTCTTTACCTGCACTTTAGGTTTGCTGGTTTTTTTCGATCAAGTTAGAAAAAACTAAAAAGGCTTTTTCGTATATAATAAACCGGATGACAAATAAATTTTATATCACTACTACTTTGCCTTATGTTAATGCTGCTCCACATATAGGTTTCGCTCTAGAAATCATTGAGGCTGATATTATCTCCAGATACCAAGCAGAAATTTTAGGTAAAGAAGTTGTTTTTAATACCGGCACTGATGAGCATGGTCAAAAAATTTACGAAAAAGCAATTGCAGCACAAATGACTGCGAAAGATTATTGTGATGACTGGGCTATTAAATTTGCAGATCTCAAAAAACAACTTAATCTAAGTTTTAACCATTTTATCCGTACTACAGATGAAAAACACATTAAAGCAGCACAAGAATTCTGGCGACTTTGTGAAAAAAATGGTGATATTTATAAAGCTAAATACAGCGTCAAATATTGTGTGGGCTGTGAATTAGCCAAAACAGAAAGCGAATTAGTAGAAAATCGCTGTCCACTACATCCCCAACAAGAGTTGGAGCTTCGTGAAGAAGAAAATTATTTTTTTCGTTTCAGCAAATATCAAAGCAAACTTCTAGAACTCTACGAACAAAATCCAAATTTTGTGAAGCCATCGATCAGATTAAACGAGATTAAGGCTTTTGTTCAAGCCGGTTTGACAGATTTTAGCATTTCTCGCCTCAAAGCAAAAATGCCTTGGGGCATTGATGTACCTGGAGACAATGAGCATGTTATGTATGTGTGGTTCGATGCTTTGGTTAATTACATTTCAACACTCGATTGGCCACAAGATTCAGAAAAATTTTCAAATTTTTGGCCGGGCATCCAATTGGCTGGCAAAGATAATTTACGTCAACAGGCAGCAATGTGGCAGGCCATGTTACTTTCAGCTAATTTAACTAATTCAAAGCAGATCCTGATTAATGGTTTTATTGGCGTCAATGGACAGAAAATGAGTAAATCACTCGGCAATGTGATTAGTCCAAGCGACATGATTGAACGTTATGGCATCGATGCGACCAGGTACCTATTAGTGAATCTTGGTACTTTTGAAGAAGATGTTGATGTAACTTTTGAAAAATTGGATATTAACTTTAATGCTAAATTAGCTAACGGAATTGGCAATCTTTGTTCTAGAGTGGCTAAAATGGCCGAACAAGTAGGATTACAACTAAAAGAAGAAAATGAAAAAATCGATGATGAATTTAGAAAATTGATGGATAATTTTGACCTTAACCAAGCTTTAAAGTATATCGACCAAGAAGTCAGTGACTTGGACAAATTTTTGGCCAAAGAAACTCCCTGGAAAAAAGAGGGAGCAGAAAAGGTCAATATCCTAACAACTGCCAGTCAAAAAATCAGAAAAATTTCTGTTTTACTTAGCCCATTTATGCCAGCAACAACTACCTTGATTCGCGAACATTTCGCAGGAAATGTTAGATCTTTTGCGACTGGCTTATTTCCTAGACTAAAATAATAAAAAAATGAATATTGTAGACACTCACTGCCACTACAACTTAGAGCCTCTTTACAGTGGCAATCCTTTTTGCTTTAAAATCCAGGAAAAATCTTCAATTTTACGGATGGATTGGCGAACACATTTGCAAAATGCTCTAAAAAATGAGGTTAGAAAAAGTATTGTGGTTGGACCAGGCCTTTCTAGTAGTCAAAAAGCTGTGGAAATTGCTAATGCTAATGAAAATTTATACGCCAGCGTGGGCATCCATCCAGAAAGAATTAATAAGATCAAAGATTTAGCTCAAACTATTCAACAACTAAAAAAAATCGCCACCAACAACAGGGTCGTCGCCATTGGTGAAACTGGCTTAGATTATTATTATCTAGGGACAGAATTAAATTTGACCGAAACTAAAAGTCTTCAAGAAAAATTATTTATTGCTCAAATTGAACTTGCAAAAGAATTAAGTCTACCGTTGATTCTGCATGTGCGCGACCAAGGTGAAGAGGCCTATTTCAAAACTCTAGAGATTTTGAAAAAATATTGGTCATTTGAGGAAGCAATCATTTTTCACTGTGCATCTGGCCCAACTACTTACATTAAAAAAGCTTTGCAACTGAAAAAAAGTTATTTTGGTTTTGATGGCAACATCACTTTCAAAAACGCCAATCATATTAGGGAAATTTTCCAAATAGTTCAAAATTTTGATGCAAGTAAAATTTTGCTAGAAACTGACGCTCCATATCTAGCCCCAGAACCTTATCGTGGACAAATTTGTGAACCACAAATGATCAAAATGACAGCCAAATACCTAGAAAAAGAATTGGGTGCCAATTTGGAAGAAATTTATCAAAATTCACTTTATGCCTTTCACATTGCTTAGACTAAATAAGCTATAATAATAAAAAATTACTGAAGATATGGTTAAGAAATATTTCCGTCGCCACCCAATTCGTACCAAAAGAGCTTTGGAAATTATTCCTGGCCTTTTTTCTTGGTTTTTAATTCTATTCCCAGTTTGGGGATCTTTGGTAATTCCTCAAGTGGTAGCCTACTACGTAATTATTTTTGCTGTTTACTGGTTATATCGCTCTTTAATCCTAACGTTTTTCGCCACCATCTCACATTTTAAAATTAAGGCTTTTAGCAAATACGATTATTTACCTGAACTCAAAAAAACTTTCCCAGAAAGATATAAACAAATTCATCACATTATAGTTATCCCAACTTACCAAGAACCAATTTCTACTTTGGAGCGAACTCTCACTGGCTTAACCAAACAAACTTTTCCAAGAGAAAATATTCATGTCATGCTCTCTTTTGAAGAAAGAGAGGGGGATGTTGTCGATCAAAAGGCCAAAATCTTGCAAGATAAATTTGCCAAGCAATTTGGTCATCTCTGGGTTAGTAAACACCCAGATATCGTGGGAGAAATTAAAGGTAAATCATCAAACACTTGCTATGGCGCCAAAGCAGCTAAGTTCAAACTAGTTGACAAAGAAGGTATTCCAATTGAAAACATCACTATCACTAGTGAAGACGCAGATGCCATTTTTCATCCTCATTATTTTGCTCATTTAACCTTCCTTTTCCTGAGTAGCAAAAAACCATATAACCGTAGTTGGCAAGGAGGAATTAGTTTCTATAATAATATTTGGAAAGTACCGGCTCCAATCCGTGTTTTAGCAGCAATTCAATCAGTTACCCAAATTTATATCTTATCTCGTCGCGACCGCTTAATTAATTTCTCCACTTACTCCACCACTCTGAAACATGTTGAAGAGATCGGCTACTGGGATACTGATGTCATCCCAGAGGATTATCGATTATTCTTCAAATCCTACTTCGCTAAAAAAGGTGATTTTGAAGTTGAACCAATTTTCTTACCAATTTATGCTGATGCGGTTCAATCAAATGGCTTTTGGCGCACCATGCATAGCCAATATGAACAAATCAAGCGCTGGGCTTGGGGAGTCAGCGACGACGCTTACATTATTAGGCAGTACATCCTAACAGAGGGCTTACCATTTTGGGACAAAACTATTCGCGTTTTGAAAGTAGTTGAAGATCACTTCTTGTGGCCAGTTAACTGGTTTGCTGTGACTGTTTCTGCTATGCTGCCTCCTTTATTAAATGAGGAATTTAATCGAACAATCATCGGTAAAACTCTACCACAAGTTACTTCCACTCTTTTAACCCTTTCTCTAGTTGCCATGCTTACTATTTTTCTCATTGATAGCAACAACAGACCTGTCAATGAAGAAAAAAGAACAATTTTCTCTTATTTAATGCAGCCACTAGAATTTGTTTTAATTCCAATCGTTGGCTTCTTTTTCTCTGCTTTACCAGGAATAGACGCTCACACCAGACTTATGCTTGGCAAATACATGGAGTATAAAGTTACGGAAAAGGTCTAAAAGTAAACGGTTGAGCTTTATTTCATAACAAGACTCATATAAAATGAGAAAATATGAGATTTATTTCTTTACTAAAAAAGATTGATCGTTTCCTTGACCAACAAACTCCACTTTTGATCCTCTTTGTCATTATTATTCTTCTTCGTCTTCCTAATTTTTTTGAACCTTACTGGTATGGTGATGAAGCAATTTATCTGACACTAGGCAACGCATTAAAAAATGGAGGTCGGCTTTACACCACTATTATTGATCATAAAACGCCCCTAATTTATTACTTGGCAATGGTGCCTAATCAATTTTATTTTAGAATCCTAAATTTAATCTGGATGCTTGTCACCACTAGTCTGTTTTTTAATTTTGCCAAAGAATTATTTAAGAAAAAAAGCTTAGCTTTTTGGGCTAGCGCTATTTTAGTGATTTTTACTACTTTGCCATGGTTGGAAGGTCATATCCCAAATGGAGAATTATTCGTTATGGGATTTGTCATGGCGGGAGCACTGTTGTTTAGTAAAAGCTCAATTTTTCGAGCGTTACTTGAAAAGAAGTTTACTTTACAAAAGAATAAGAAAGACACCCTCTTACTTATTTCCGCCGGTTTTATGATGGGGTTGGGAATTTTAACCAAAGTTCCAGCTATCCTTGATGTTGCCGCCTTCCTATCTATTTTTTGGTTAATTTTGGTCAATAATTTTTTTGATGAAAAAAGCGACTATCAAAATTTCAAAACATTATTTAATTATTTGTTCAATCGAGGATTAATGTTTGTCACTGGTTTATTATTGCCCATTTTAATTTCTATTATTTATTTCGTGATACAGGGACAAGGACAAGATTATCTGGACTATGGCTTACTTTATAATTTTAGATACAGTCAATCTTGGCCAATTGATTTAGGCAACAATTTGATCAATTTTGCCTTTAGCATGACTGGCAAAACAATTATTTTATTTGTTCTTTTCGTCCTGATTTCCTTAAACAGCAACCAACTAAAAAAGAGATTTCAGTTTATTAGCTTGTATTTTATATTGACTTTATATGCAGTCCTACTCTCTAGTAGACCATATCCGCATTATTTCATCCAAATGGTGCCTGCTTTTGCCTTAATACTAGTCAATCTTTTCGTATCCCTAAAGGAAATCAGTAAAAATAAAATTTTACATTCTGCCAAGAGCTTAGTTTTGAGTCTTAGTTTACTAGCTCTAACGATTTACGTGATGATTAGCTTTAATTTTAGACCTTACTCAGCTCTAAAATATTACCAACAATTTTATAAGTACGCCACAAAGCAAATTAGTCAAGAAGAATACGAAAATTCATTTGACAGTGTAGTTCGTGAAAATCGAATAGTGAGTAAATTAATTAAAGAGCTAGGAATCAAAAAAATGTTTATCTGGGGCACTAATCCATTGCTTTATGCCCAAAGCAAAACTATTCCCACTTCTCGCTTTACTGTTTCCTTTCACATTAAAGATTTTAATGATTATGATCGTACTTTTGCACAAATTGTAAAAGAAGAACCTAGACTGATCATTGTCATGAAAAATGAAAACCAAGCTTTTCCCAAATTGGAAGAGTACTTAGCAAATTACTACCTAGCAAATAATCAACTTGAAAGTATGACCTTGTATTTGAGACAATAATTGAGACCAAAAAATATGGACCTAACTTTCAAAACCGAAAAGAAAAAGTCTAACTGGCGTTACTTAAGTTTTTTGCCAAAAAATTTACGTCCAATTGGCGCAATATCCATTTTTATCAATCTCATTATTATTTTAATCAGTGTTATTTTTTATACTGGACTACAAGAAATAATCCCGCTTTTTTATTCATTATCTAGTGACCAACAACTGGTAAATAAAAATTTTATTTTTATTTTACCAATTTTGGCAACTCTCATTAATTTGCTTCATCTCGTAATTGCTTATCTAGAAAAAGAGATTAATTCGAATATTTTGAAAATGTTTGTTGAAATCACGTTGCTATTGCAAGTTTTGGTTTTGGCGATTCTGCTTAGAATCATTATAATAGTCAATTGATGTTATCTTTCTTGAGTAGTTTCTTGTTGGCTGTCTTTATTACTCCTCTAATCGTTAAGCTATATCAAAAGAATAATTGGCTTGATGATCCGGACAAAAATAAACATATCAAAAAAACTCATTCCCAAGCTGTGCCACGAGGCGGCGGTGTGGTTATCTTCCTGGCAACTTTGTTTAGCGCATTTCTGATTTTAGATTTTGACAAATATTTATTGGCAATTTTCATTGGAGCAAGTTTACTAACAATGGTTGGCTCACTAGATGATATTTTTGATTTGCATCCTTATCTTAGGTTGATTACTGGTTTTCTAGCTAGTCTAATTGTAGTTGGATCAGGTATTGGCATAGCTTACGTCAGCAATCCTTTTGGAGCAGGAGTTATCCATCTAAATCAACCCCAACTAATTTTTAATTTGTTTGGAACAAATCACACAATTTGGATTTTATCGAGTTTATTCGCCATCTTTTTTATCCTGTGGAATATGAATATTATTAATTGGTCCAAAGGAATTGATGGCCAATTACCTGGATTCGTTTCAGTTTCTTGCTTGTTTATCGCCCTTTTGGCCAATAAATTCGCAGATGCTCCCACTCAATTCAATGTCGCCAATCTTGCTCTTATCGTCTCAGGAGCATTTGCAGGACTATTGGTTTGGAATTTCTATCCCCAAAAAATCATGCCTGGATATGGAGCTGGTTCTCTAGCTGGTTATTTTCTAAGTATTTTAGCTATTTTATCTGGAGCTAAAGTCGCCACCACGCTTATGGTTTTGGCCGTTCCCACAGCTGATGGCATTTTTACCATTATGAGGCGCATTTTGGCAGGGAAATCGCCATTCTGGGGCGATCGAGGCCATCTCCATCACAAATTAATGGACTACTATGGCTGGGGCAAAAGAAGAATCGCCATTTTTTACATTTTAAGCAGCACTGCTCTCGGACTTATATCTTTATATTTAAGCACTTTGGGTAAAATTATTGCCATTGTGACAACTATGCTTATTGTTTTTTCATTTTTGATATATAGTAAGATTAAATCTAAGCAAAAATAAAATGAACAATGTATTTTTTCTTCTCTTTAAGTCCTTTCGCCCCAAACAATGGCTTAAAAATTTAGCGATTTATGCAGCTTTAATTTTCTCTGGGTTTTTATTTTATCAAGAAAATGGTCAAGCTCCATATTTTGTGATTGTTAGTTATGCTTTTCTGATTTTTTGTGTTTTAACCTCCAGTATTTACCTAATTAACGATCTCATTGACATTGAACTAGATCGACAACATCCATTCAAGAAGAATCGTCCTTTGGCTTCTGGAAAATTACCAATTCCAATTGCCGTTTTTAGCGTTGTTACTGGCCTAGCTATAGTTTTTTTTCTTTCTCTTAGCCTACCCGCTTTCTTTAAAATTTTAACTTTTGCTTACTTCATCCTGCAAGTTTTTTACTCAACCAAACTCAAACAATATGCCATTTTTGACATTATTTCTATTGCACTTGGCTTTTTAATCAGAGTTTATGCCGGAGCAGTGGTAGTCAATTTACATATGAATGTTTGGTTTTTATTGACGGTGATTTCTGTTTCTTTATTTATGGCTGTTGGTAAAAGACAAAGCGAGCGCACTCTATTAAGCAACAGTCATGTCGAATTCACACGCTTAAGTCTCAAAAAATACAGCCAAAGATTACTTGATCAATACACAGCAATGTTTGCTACATCCACATGGCTAACTTATGCTATTTTCACTTTTCAAAGTTACACTGGACAAGGAGTTAATTTGCTCTACGAAAAATTTCCTGCTCTCTATTTTGTTTTGCCAAAAACACTCCAGTCTCAAAAATTACTGATGCTGACTCTACCGTTTGTGATCTTTGGAGTGATGAGATATTTACAATTAATTTATGAAGAAAATAAGGGCGAAGCTCCTGAAGATATTCTTCTCAAAGATAAATCACTGCTAATCACAGTTTTTCTGTGGTTCCTAGCGGTGATCTTTGTAATTTACGCTTAGAAAATCCACCAACAGATTGATAGGTAAACCATGACTAAAAGCGGTCAAATTTCCATTAATACTGGCAATTAAAGCCATACCACTATCATAAGCTGGAGAAAAAGCCGCAGACCAAGTCAAAACTGGCTCTGTACTAACATATTGATTAATTTCTTCATCACTTAACTGACGCATTTTGGCTACAATCTTTTCACAGCCACTTTTTCTCACACCTCTTTTAAGATCTAAAAAAGCATAGCCTGTCAAAATTTCTATTTCTTTACCAGCTTGAAAATGCAGCATTTCTTTTGCCTCTTCTAAGCTTTTTGGTTTCTCCAAAATTTTACCCTCCAGATAACAGAATGTGTCAGCAGCAACAATTAAATCATTTTGATGATTAGTAGCAACCTTTGTAGCTTTGGCTAAGGCAATTCTTTCTGCCTTGTCATATTGATTAAGGAAAGCAATGGCTTGCTCATCAATATCTGCAGGAATAACTTCAATGGGCCAATTAAGAGTTTTTAAGATATTTAAACGTTGTCTTGATTGTGAAGCTAAAACAATTTTTTCAAGCATACTTAAATCTTGCCACTAAGAATGATTTACTATGTAATGCTCCACGTCTAAAGCAGCCTGAGTACCCATACCCGCCGAAACAATTGCCTGGCGATAACGATGATCAGCCACATCTCCAGCAGCAAAAACACCCTCGATAGAGGTTGCAGTTGAATACACGTCGTGAGTAATCAATTTTATGTAACCAGCTCGATCCAAATCTAATTGCTCGATAAACAAGCTAGTATTTGGTTTATGACCAATGGCTAAAAAGACTCCCTGTGCAGCTATTTCTCTAATTTCGCCATTTGTCTCAATTTTGATTGCCTTCACAGCTTTGCCATCTCCTATCACCTCTTTTAGATTAGTGTTCCATAAAACCTTAATGTTTTTATTATTTAAAACTCTTTCTTGCATGATCTTACTGGCTCTGAAAGAATCGCCGCGATAAATAATCGTCACTTGTTTGGTAAACTTAGTCAAAGCCATAGCGTCTTCCATGGCACTATCACCGCCGCCAATAACATAGACATTCTTGTCCTGATAAAAAGCAGCGTCACAAACTGCACAAGTACTCACTCCGTGTCCAAAATACTCTTGTTCTCCAGGAATTCCAAGCATCACGCTGCTTGCTCCAGTGGCAATAATTATCAATTCTGCCTGATAAGCAGGCTCCAATTTTCTAATTTCTTGCATCATCTTTACAAGTTCTTCATCCCGAAGTGATTTGAGTTGTTTCTGATCTACACCATTTGGTAGCGTTGTCCACAATAAGAATGGTCTTTTGGAAAAATCTACAGCAGTGATATGTTCGTATTTAATCACTGTGCCAAAACGAGCCGCTTGCTTTTGTAAATCCATCATTAGTAACGGACCAGACTTGCCATCAGGAAAACCAGGAAAATTTTCAATATCACTGGTATACATCAACTGCCCACCAATTTCGCTGCCAGCAAAAAGAGTGGTATCCAAACGAGCACGAGAGGTATAAATACCCGCAGTTAGTCCCGCCGGACCAGATCCAATGATAGCAAGCTTCAATTTTTGCATTTCTTTTCCTTGTCTCCTGACTTAATTTAACTATTTAAAGCTCGATCAACCATTGCTTTCAAAGCGGCCTCACCTGGAAAACCAATTTGGCGATCAACTTCTTGACCATCTTTAAAAACAATAAAAGTTGGAATACTCATAACATTATATTTCATAGCTGGCTCACGAGCTTGGTCAACATCAACTTTGACAATGGAGGCTTTAGAAGCGTAATCATCAGCCATTTTATCAACAATTGGAGCTGACATCTGACATGGACCGCACCAAACTGCAAAGAAATCAACAAAAACGACTCCTTTTGCATCTTCCACGCTTTGTTTGAAATTATTATTATCTAAATGAACTGCTGGCATTTTGCCTTTCTATATATTTTAAAAATAACTTTTAATATTAATATTTAATAACGAAGTAATTCTTTGAGCACCAAACTAAGTTGTTCACGATTATTGTCTTTGGAACAAACGCCTGCCTCACCAGTTAGTATGTCTCTGGCAATTCTAGAGATGGAGTTGCGCACTGCTGCCAATTGGCGAGCAATTTCGACACAAGGCCGATTATCTTCATACATCTTTGAAATACCATCCACTTGACCACGAATGCGGTTTAAGGAAACGATAATTGGATCTTTTTTAACTGGACTCATAATTTGTGATGAAGATAATATATACTGGTGGGGGGTATATTGGCAAGAGGCAAAATCATTAATAATTTAGTTGAGTTTTTTGATGGCAGCTTGCTTGCTAACAATCAAAGCCAAAAGCTCATCAAGTCTTGTCTCTTGTTCTGAGGTTCTTTTGAAACTGTTATCCAAACTACTAATTTCCTCATTAATTTTGGCTATTTCATTACGCAAAGCTTCTTTCTTAACTCTAGCAATTGTACTTTGCCATTCTTTGTCAAAATCATTTTCTTTGGCAGATTTTTCATAATCGGGATTCAGCAAAACATCCATTAAAGATTTCTTCAAATCTTCAGCTAAAGTAGCGGCAAAATTTGATAAATTGAAATCACCTTTAAAAAGCAATAGCTGCTCTATTAATTTACCAAAACCACTACTAACAAAAGCAAAATCAGCTAAAGTATTAGCCCGCTCTGGAATTTGCTTTGATTCGGAATTGAATAATAAAAACAACAAATATTCTTCATTGCGTTCTTGATACGTCTTGATCATTTGCTTGTCTTTTGATTCCTTTTGTTCATCTACCTGAATTGCAGCAGATTTCTGGCCAAATTTGCTAATATCTGCCTTAAGCAAAGATTCTTTAACGTTAAGCGCAGCTGATAATTTTTGTAAATAAAACTCCTTCTCAACAGCATGATCAATTGTTTCCAAAACCGGAGCTAAATAGTTAACAATTTGACGTTTACCGTCAGCCGTATTTGGATCATATAAATCTAGAGCACTAGTCATCAAAAACTCATAAACTGAAACTGCTGCTCCCACTGCAGCGCGCCATAATTTTGGTTTTTCTCTAGCCAACTGATCTGGATCTTTGACTTTATCTTCAGCCGACAATGAATCTAAATGTTTAAGATCAATGACTTTTAAGTCAATCCCTTTTTCCTTCACTACCTCAATCGCTCGCTTAGTGGCTTTAATCCCCGCTTCATCAGCATCTAAAGATAAAATAATTGTTTTGACTACTCTAGAAAGCAAGGTTACTTGATCTTTAGTCAAAGCCGAACCTTTAATTGCCACAACATTATTAATATGAGCCTGCGCTGAAGAAATCATGTCGAATTCTCCTTCAACCACCACCACCTGCTCTTGTTTTTTAATTTCACGAAATAATTCGCTGTAGCCATAGAGCATTTTTGATTTGTGATAAAGCAAAGTCTCTGGTGAATTAATATATTTAGCCTCTTTGGGAGATTGGCTGAGTAAACGACCAGAAAAACCAACCACTTGCCCTCTGTGGTTTTTAAGAGGAAAAATCAAGCGTTCACGAAAACGATCATAATAACCACCATTCTTTCCCCTAATAATTAGACCAGCTTTTTCAATTAAATCTAACGGGTATCTTTTTTTTTGGTGTAAATATTTAAGCAGTGAATCCCAAGCATTAGTGGCAAAACCTAATTGGAAAATTTTGATCGACTCATTACTAATATCTCGATTCTTTAGGTAATCTCTACCGGTTTGACCAATTTCATGTTTGGTTAAAATAAAATGATAATATTCTTTGGCAAGACTCAAAATTTCCAAAAGCTTTTCCCGTTCTTCGTCATCTTGAGTCCTTTGAAATTCTTTCAGAGTAATACCAGCGCGATCAGCTAAAGTTTTGAGTGCCTCATAGAAAGTTACTCCTTCAAAGTTTTGTAAAAAATCTAAAACATCACCATTAGCTCCACAACCAAAACAACGATAGCGTTGCAAAGAAGGATTAACAAAAAAAGAGGGAGTTTTCTCGTTATGAAAAGGACAACAAGCCTTAAAGTTGACTCCACCAGAATCTAGCTTAATACGTTCACCAATAATTTCGACAATATTGCTAGCATCTTTGATTTCACGAATTTGAGACATAAGACATCACCCAAAACCTATAGCAAAACAAGTAAATAATCTTGCTCTTTATCTCATTTTTTTGATAAAAAAGCAAGCTAAAACCAATAATATAATCAAGCCAAAATATTGCAAAAGTTGGGGCCAAAAGAAAAGATAAATTGAAGAGCTGCTGACAAGATCATCTAAAATCCAAACATTTGCCCAATTATTAAATTTTCCATGTTGCAAGCTTTTGCCGTTTCTAAAAGCTAACCAACCCAGATCATAAGCTTGAGACAATTTTAAATATTTATCTTGACAACCTTCTACTAGGTCAACTCTATATAACCATAGTGCCTTCTTATCAACTTTAAAGTCGCAAGTCGATAAATTCGCTTTACTAGGCTCTTGATTAGTGCTCTCTAAATACAAGTTGTTCAAAAAGTTGTAGGGCCAAGAAAAAACCTCAGCTTTTTTTAGCAAATTATCGTTGATTTCTCGACCATAAGAATCGGTGGACAAATAAAGCGTGTAACCTTGATTAAAATTTTCTGTGGGAGATAAAATCTGGTAATTTATTCCTTCGCTCAAATAAGTTTCTAGAGGGCTACGTCCCAAGCTCTCCGCTTGAACAGCAAAGATGAAAGGAATTGATCTCAAGCTATTGGCTTCTAGCCTGAACAAATAGGCTGCCTGATGTTTCAAATTATCTAAATAAAAATGATCACAAACACTACTATTTATGGCAAGATAATAATTACCATCATTTCTTTTTTCTTTAAAAACACTTCCTGCTTGCAAAGGTCGACAGTTTTTCACTTGATCATCATTCAATTCACTTTTTAAAATATCGGCTTGTATAAGTATTTTTGGTATTTTGACAGTTAAATCCACATTCTGTTGTAATTTGATTATCTTGGGCTTTAAGTCATAAAAAGAGAAATCAAACAAGGAATAATCAAAATACTCAGTTTTATTGGCAGCACTTAGAGAAATGCTATTTGGTTTTCTGCTATCAAGCAGTAAATCTATCTGACCGTTTTGCGTAAATGGACTAATAAATTGATTATTAACATTAATAGAACACAATTCGTTTTTTTGGCAAAACTCACTAGTAAGCGAAATTTCCTTGACGAAATCAAAATAATATTTCTGATCAGCTAAATAGATTTCCGGCAGGATAGCCTTAAAAATTAATTGTGTCTTTTTCCTTTCGGTAGTCCAACTTAAATGGAAAGGTAAATAAGTTTCACTTCTTAATAAATCAGGTATTTTAAGCGCGTAGTTTCCTCCAGATGTTCGTTTAAGACTTCTTAAATAAAAAGCATTTTGATCTTCATCCAATTTAAACTCCAGGTCCTTCTGCAAATGATTAGTGAAAAAAGAGGAAAATGGATAAATAATTACTTGATTATTTGCATTATTATTAATCTCACTAAAATAATCGTGAAAATCATTAAAAGCCTGGTCACTCCAGCTATGTTTATAAGAATTATTAATTAAAGGTAAATTACCATAAAAACTGACAAAGTCTTTTTCACGTTGATTTTCTTGATCATCAAAAATGTAAAGAGAAATAAAACCAAAATTCTCCACCAATTTAAATCGAGTAGAACTAGCCAATAAACTCTTTAGTGCGGAGTAGTTGAAAGGTTTGGCAGTGTTACGATTAACAATTGATTCATCTAATAATAAATAGTCGACATCATATTCTGCTAAAACCTGTTCTACTATTTTCACGTCTTTTTTATCTAAAGCAGCTTGCAATTGCCAATAGTAGCGTTCGTCAGCTTCGCTCCACACATCAAAAGCCCGATCTAAAATTGGTTGTTTAATGCCGTACCATAAGAATCCAGAACCACGATAGCCCCAATCATTCCACTGCCAACCATAAAAAGTATGTTGCGGCAAGTTAGCAATTCTGCTATTTGTTGGCACATTATTTTTCAAATACGTGAATAAATCAAAATATACTTGTGGAATCTGCACACGTAAGCGCTCGTAAAAAAAATGACCTTGAAAAGCAGGTAACGAATAAAAAATTAAAACTATTGCAAAAAGCACTGCAAATAAAAAATTAAGCCATCTTTTCCTGATTAAAGAAAATATGAAAGCCAAACCAAAAGTCAGCAATAAACTATAAAATAAAGAAAATGGCACAATCCATTTGGTGAAATTGATACGAAACATTTGGTCAAAAAGCGGCAAAAATCTTGAAAGTAAATGACTTAGATAACTAAAAGGCCAAGCTTGTAAGGCCATCATCCACGAAGAAACAAGAAAAGCACTAAAAATAAAATACCGGCCAATAACCTTTCTTTTTGAAATATAAAAAATTCCCAAAAGGAGTAAAGCAAAAAAACTAAAAGCCGAAATGGTTACTAAGGGATTGCTAAAATGGGTTTTCCAGGCATCAAAAAGATAAACGGTGTTACCAAATTGATCAAAGTCTGTTTGTCCCAACCAAAAACCCTGTAATTTAGCTAAATGAGCAAAATCAGCAAAAGCTTGGTTTTTAAGGCTGAGAATATCGTTGGACATCGCCTTACCTTTACTATCAGCTAGAAGTTGCGAGCCATCGACAGTAAAATGCAAAACATTAAACAGCCAAAAAGAGTTAATCGCCAAAACTAAAGTGAATAAAGAAAAAACTCTTTTAAATTGATTTTTATTTTGCAAAAAATAACTTAAAAAAAGCAAACAGACAAGAGCAAAGTAGACCACAAAAATAGTTTGTACGTAGGCCATTCCACTCGCCAAAATAGAAATAATGAAAAACAACATTAAGTCTTTTTTTTGAACAAAACGCTGTAATAAAATTCGAATTAAAAACAATAATAGTAAAGGTAAAAAAGCATAAAAAGCGGCAAATGGTTCGAAAGTCACATAAAAATTCTGGACTGTTCCAAAATTAAGTAAATAAAAGCTAGCACCAAGAAAAGCCAATAAATCCTGTTGTTTTTCTTTTTGTAAAAAAAATTTGAATAAATAAAAACTACTGATTACTCCTGTAAGAACCATCAAAAAATGCCAAACATATCTAAAGAGGCTAGCTGGCAACAATAGAGCCAAAGGCAAAAAAACAAGTTGACGAAACAAATCTGCACCATGTGCCATACCTGCCAACAAACCTAAGCCCTGATATTCTTGCCAAGCCGATTGCCAAGCTCGTTCCAGATTCATCAATGGATTGAATTCAGGATGCAAGTTATCCCAGCCACTCAAGTAAGTGCCAGGAGTGAAGTTAGCTAAAAACAAAAAGAAAACTAGAAGAAAAAGGACAAACGGAAATAAAAGCCTAGACAGCAATTTCTTCATTACTCAAATTATAGCAAGATTGAGCCGTCTTAGCAGCAGAACGTGGAAAGTACAAAGGTGGAAAATCACGAAAGACACGAGCCCGTTCGTCTCTAGAAAAACGTAGAATCTTGGAAAAAATCAGAGACTTATTTAATAACTTATTGTTAACTTCCAAATTTAAAAGTAAGTTTCTAAAGGACTGATAATTATTGCCAAAAATCAATTCTTCTTTGCTAATTCTAGATTTAAGCAAAGCAATTTTTACATCTCTTGCCATAAAATATGGTTCAAGAGCTTTAGAAAAAAAACAAGCTTTGCCATAACTAAGAACAGTTGACCAAGAAGCCGAAGCCCCCAAAATACCGCGATAAGGCAATAAAACCACATCAGTCAAAGCCATATAGGATTTAACTTCATTTGAAGGAATAAAACCAGTTAAAGTAATATCTTGATGCTTAGCTGCTAGGTTTTCTAAACCCTTATAAAAATTTTGATAATGAGCATGATTTTTTTGTGAAGGAGCCATACCACCAGCTAATAAAAGTTTAAATTTACTATTTGGAAATTCTTTTTTAAAACGTAAAAAATGACGCAGAACTACATCCACGCCCTTATAACGACTCATAAAACCAAAAACGGACAAAACAAGATCGTCTCTATTTAAAGCAAGCTTGCGACGAGCAATCACTCTCTCTTTGTGGGTAATTTTTTTATTTTTTAGCCAAATTACAGTATTTTTAACTTTATTTTTCTGCCACAAATAAGAACTCAAACGCTCACTGATGCTCTCATCTAAGGTGATGAATTGTTCTACACCCAAAGATAAGAAGCGATAATACCAAGGAATAACTTTAGAAAGTAAATTAAAGCGCCAATCAGTTGCTTCTTTGCCAAAATGATTGGTCAAAAAAGCAAAATCATGAACCACGTTGTGGGCCACAAAACTAACAATTTTGCCCTGCAAACGTAGCAAATACAAAAAAGGCAAAAGCAAAGACATTTGCAATAAGTCACCTGAATTGTAGAATTCAGAATGCAATTGGATATTTTTAACCTGATTAAAATTTTTCAAAGTAGTCAATAATTGCTTGAAAACTAAAACTTGATGATTATCAAAAACTGGCAAAATTAAAACTGAACCATTAGCTCTAAGCTCCATTTCACGACCATATTTTGCCTCTACTAAAACTACAAATTTTTGCTTAGTTTTTTTAGCAATCGTTTCCAAAGTATCTCTGGTGTAAACCGCTACTCCATGAAAAGACTCCCCAATATTCTGATAAGGGTATTTGGAAATAACTAAAATAGTATTAGCCTTATTAAAACTTTTTAACAAAGTTTTAAGGGATTTTTTTTGCATATTTTAAATTTGAAACGTGTGGCGCAACTCAAAAATTTCGAAGATCAATTAAATCAAAATCTTTGGGTTGCCGGCCTGGTTTGAACCAGGCCGGACAATTTGAGGAAGGAGAGGTTACGGTTTGCGGCAATCGCCCGAAGGGCAAGCGCAAGGCTCGTTGAGGAAATCCTCGTCAAGCCTGTCACCATTGCGCATGACCGCCCAATCCAACCACATCGTGCCGACACTACCAGCGGGGATGACCTCGCTGTAGCTGATGGTCGCGTTCGGGCAAACCTTTTTGATGACAATGGAGCCACCAAGAGTGTGATATTGCACACACTCAAACTCAAAGGTTGCCCCTTCGGGCAAGTCCTTCAAGATAAGATCATTGCGAAGCGCGCCCTGGGCTCCAGCGACCCACTGACCCTCGCCGCCGCTCACCCAGCCATTCACTTTCACGAAGAGCACGCGGATATCGGCGGCAGTATTAAGCTGCATGCCGGTATCGCGCACAGACGTGGGTGAAGGCAACGGGGTGTTGGTGGGAGGAAGTGGAGTGCTGGTCGGCACGGAGGTGGAAGTCGGCGAGAGGGTGTTGGTGGGCATCGCGGTGAGCGTTGCCACCAAATCCTCGGCGCTGAGGTTGGTCGGTGCGGCAGAACCGCAAGCGACGAGCACGAAGCTCACCACCACGACCAAGAACATAACGAACGTAATTTTGCGCATGATTTTATCTCCTTTGCGCGTGAATTTGTTCGACTCCTTTGCCTTGCGGCATCAAAGCCCAGCTTTTCTGATCACCAAAAAATGATGGGCAAAAAAGCTGGGCAAAATACCAAAGGCATCCTTCTTCAAATGTTAAAGTGCGTCTCTAATTGAGATTTATTACCATCTGCTAAGCGGCTATCGCCTAGAGACAATATCTCATTAGAGATACCATTCTGCTCTCTCGAGCAGAGAGGAGGCCTCTGGCAACTTATCGCTTATTTCGGAATGGTGAAATGAAGCAAGCGGTCAGAAACCTTTTCTCTGCCAAAAAACACTATGTTGTTAAGACAGTTGAAACTGTCGATCAAGTAGGGGAAATATTTATTGTTAGTTAAGCCATTCCCTACCTAACTAGAACAAAGTATATCACTATAAGTCACTTTTGTCAAGATTATAGGATATATAAGAATTTGAAACTAAGTAGTTTTGACTACAGAAAAGCGCGCCCTTTTGAGGCGCGCTTTCCATACTTACTTGCCAGTCACAATGAGTTGTGGATCTGGACCAATGACTCGGACCCAGATTTTCCCCACTTGCTGGGTCAGCCCGTCACTTTCGAATGTTTTGTGCAAGGTGTAAACCTCGCAGTCAGCATTGCAAGTAACGAGCATCGGGAAGGCTGTCTCGATGACCTGATAAGTGGCTCCGCCACTTGAAATCAGATCAGCGCAATCGGAAACATAAATTACCGATTGTCCACCTGAAGTGGTAAGCGTGTAACCATCAACAGGTGATTCACCATTCTGAGAGCATACAAGCTCCAGGATGCCGATAGAGGCGCCAACTTCCACTTCATGATCGCTCAGCGACCAAATTCGAACGTTGGTGTGGATATTCATCGCCTCGTCGCCGTTATCCGGCAACAATGCGACTGTGGCTGGGGCGGGACTGCCAAACCACATGGACAAAACAAACCAAACAGAGAGTAAAAAGTTACTCATTTCAAACCTCTTTTTTGTGGGCTACACGCGATTGCTCGCGTGCGCATTGGAACAACATGAAAAACACCTCTAAAAATTAAAGGTGTCCTTAATGTTGCTCCAATTTTGACAAGTTTTTTAAAGTACGGCCAGATCTAAATTCAATTTTCTAGACGCAAAGTCAAGTAATTAAATTTTGTTCTTATCTGGATTAGGAACAATGACAAATATTATAGGATAATTTTGTAAAAAGTCAATAAGCCTCAACATTCTATTCAAAAACCCCGCCTTTTTGGCGGGGTTTACAATTTCAATTCAATCAAAAAAAGAATTATTTTTTAATAATTAACTTAGCTTTTCTCCAAGCTATAGAACCAAGTCCAGCAAAAGCTAAGGCTTCTAAACCCAAGATTGTGCCAAGATTAAGCCCAGTAGCTGGAGTGCTTTTGGTCACAATTTTACCATTGTCAGTTTTGACACAAAAAGTGGCGTAATCACTATCACTTACAGCGTCAACATGAGAATAAGCGTGAGCGGCATTAGTAAGACAAGTGGTACCAACTGGCAATTTATCCTCGAGTTTAAAACGAGCAACAAAATAAACAGTGGCCTCAGCACCTGGCTCAAGTCCACCAAATTCAAATTTAACTTTGTGATCTGTTACTTCAGCACGATAGTCACCCTTATCACTACTGACAAAAACCATGTAGTCATCGAGGCGATCGAAGTCATCATTAATGCGAGCACTATCAACTTTGATATTGGAAATGTTTTTGATACGCAGACTAAATTTCACTTCTTCATTAGGAGCAAAAGTGTAGTCCTTGCTGTCAATATTATCCCAATACTCATTGGTTTTGGGGTTAAAAACTTTTTTGTCTAAACTGAGTTCTCCAGTTTCGCAGACTTCACCACCACCATAAACGGTTTGACATTCTTTAGCGTTGGCCACGTTGGCAAAAAACAAAAAGAAACCAGTTAAAATCAATAAATAAGAAACGATTTTCTTCATATTAGTTTTCATGATTGGCTATTATATATTTATAATTGCAAATTGTCAATATTATAGGATTATTAGAAGGTTAAGAGCTGGCTGGCACCGCACTGATAAATAGCCTTTGCCAAGAAGTGCCAGGTGGCCAACAAGTTTGTAAAAGTAATAAATTTTGGTTTTTGAGATTATTGACGAAATCAACCTCACTACTTTTGACCACATCCTGCCCACTGACCTCATAAACAAATTGCTCATCACCTAAATGTAAAATAATGCGATCCCCAATTTTCAACTCTTTGATCTGATAAAAAACCGCATTAAAAGCCTTAACATTCCAAACCCCATCAGTTGAATGACCAAAAATATAAATTAATTTTTCCTGACCGGGAAAAGCAGAACCAAGCGCATGAGCTACTCCATTTTTTAGAGCCAATTGATAGGCTTGAGCATCGTTAGGATTCACATTGGCCTGCACTTTTTCATAAAGGTTGAGACTAGGAATTTCGATAAAAAAAGGTAATTCGGCATAATTTTTGACTTGAGTATTTTCAGCAACAGCACTCTGACCAGCCTCTTTGTCAGCTAAAATATTTTCTTTGGCAAAAATTGGCCAAGAATTATTTAATTGATCATTAGTCCAATCAAAAAAGGCAAAACTACTTTTTTCTGCTTCTTTTGGAAAAACCTTAATAAATTCGGGGATACTCATAACCATTTGTTTTAATTCTTCTTTTGTTTTGGGCAATTGCTTGAATTGTTCATAAATCACAAAAGGATTACTTAAAACAATAAAAAATAAACTTAAGACAAAAGAAAAAAAGGCCAATTTTTGCAGGCGTTTAGCTTGATACAATAAGAATCTACTAGGGGCTTTTTTGTAAAGCTTTACCCTATTTTTTTGCTGCAATAGCATATATTATAGGACATTATATCTTGGAAAACGAGAAAAAGCAAGATTTATGGCTTTTTTAAGCAAAAGAAAACCATAAACAAAAAATACATCCCCCAGTAGAGTCCTGGTATAAAAAGGTAAAGCCAAAGTATAGCAAGCAAGCAAACCTTGCCAAGTATGATCATACCAAGCTAGAAATACTCCGAAATTAGATAAAATAAAAAAAGTAAAAGAAGCTACAGGCAAAAGAAAAAGTTGCCTTCGCGCTGATTTCTTCGCGAAAAAAGCAAAAAATGGATAGGCAAGAAAACCTGTGTAGGTCCACCAAAAACCCTGATAAAAACCACCTTTGAAGAAATCAAAGGCCAAAATTGAGACAAAATAAAGCAGAATATTCCCACCCAAAAAACCATATGCTCCTAGAGGAGAAATGTTAGCCGGCAAAAGATTAAACCTAGAAATAAAGGTGGGTAAGGCTACAGCTAAATTGGTAAAATTATAATTTAATTTCTTCATAGCGTAATTCGATTGTTTCATCTTTCTCTAATTTAATCTCTGCCAGCCCAGTCTTGGCATAATCATTGTTTTGATAAACAGCCCAATAATGTTGGTTATCTGCCATTAAATCATTCACTCCCTCTACCATTAATCCAAAGTCATATTTTTTCAGATTCAGCTTGACTTGACTCTGCACTAAATCTAAGGCATTTTGACCAGACACAGTCGCTACAAATTTGTAATTTTCTGACCCAACTACAAATTCGAGCTGAGCAGCTGGAACAGCAGTAGGACTGGCTGTGGCCATTGGACTAGGGGTAGCAGTACGCAAGAACTCTTGATTATTTTTCTGGCGATAGAGCCAAGTTCCAATTATGGCTAGAAACAAAATAAAACTAACATATTGATTCACTTTTTTTGACATGAGTGAAGCTATTCTACTGGATTTCTAACAAAATAAAAGTTATCGTTAATTATCTACATTCAATGAGTAAACGAGCCAAAGCTTATCTTTTTTTGATTTTAACCACTATTACTTGGGGGGCTCTCTTACCAGTGGTCAAACTTGGATTTAACGATTCTGAAATTACCCCTTTTCGTTATCTATTTTATCGTTTCCTCTTGGCTGGAGTTTTATCTATCCCCATTATTCTTCATTATTTAAAGAAGATTAAACATAAATGGCAAACAATTATCACCATTATTCTTCTAGAAATTATTGAAACCACACTAGCCTTAAGCTGCTTATATATTGGCCTAAAAATGACCAGTGCCCTTGAAACTAATTTAATTGCCACTAGCTTACCACTTTTCGTTATTTTGGGCGGAATCATCTTCCTCAAAGAGCGCCAAGATCGGAGAGAATGGCTAGGTCTGATCTTTGCTCTAGTTGGAACAACCCTAATTTCTCTGGAACCACTTTGGTCAGGCAATGATCAATTCTCTGGATCGATGACCGGGAATTTACTCGTCATTGGACATAACATATTAACTGCTATCTATTTTATTCTTGCCAAAAAATATTACAGAAAAATACCTAAGCTTTTTGTCAGTGGCATCAGTTTTTTTGTAGGAATCGTTACTTTTGGTTTCTTGTCTCTTGCACAACTAGATTTTAATTTCACCAACTTGGCTAGCAATATTATTTTTGAACTTAGTTCGCCGCTTATCCTAGGAGTGATTATTTTCGCCGCCATTTTTGGTTCAATTATTGGTCTTACTGCTTACATTCAAGGACAAAACGAAATTGAAGCCTCTGAAGCTAGTCTTTTTACTTATTTGCAACCAGCAATTTACATTCCACTTGGCTATATTCTGCTAAAAGAGACTGTTACACCAATCCAAATTTTCTCACTTCTCATTGTAGTTTTTGGGGTTTATATTGCAGGTAGTAAAAAAAAGTAACTTGTTAAAAACCTATGCATGAAGAATCTTTTTCTCTTATTATTTTTGGAGCGACTGGCAACTTAGCTCAACTTAAATTAATTCCTGCATTGTATGACTTAGTTGAAGCTAATTTGTTACCAGAAAAAATGTCGATTATTGGCATTGGTCGCAAAGAACTTTCCAACGAGGAATTTCGTACCTACTCCAATGAGGTTCTACACAAGCCCAATCGCCACCATCAGCATCCTATCAAAGATGAAGTGGCCAAAAATTTGCTAGATAGAATGCTCTATGTCTCTGGAGATATTACTCAAAGAGCGCTCTATGATAAATTGGCTACTCTGACCAAACAAAATGAATCTTGCACCAACCGCATGTTTTATCTAGCCACCTATCCAGAACTTTATCCAACTGTTTTTAACCATCTACAAGCAAGTGGCCTCAATGACCAGAAGTGTGGCTTTGTCAGAGTAATCATTGAGAAGCCAATCGGTTCTGATCTACCCTCAGCTCAAAAATTAAACCAATTATTAGCTGATTATTATGATGAGAATCAAATTTTCCGTCTTGACCACTATCTGGGCAGAGAAACACTGCAAAATTTATTGACCTTCAGATTTGCCAATAACTTATTTGAACCACTCATTAACAAAGATAATATTGATCACATCCAAATCACTGCTGCTGAGGATTTTAGTATCGGCATGCGTGGTGGTTATTACGACAGCGTCGGTGCTCTCAAGGATGTTGGTCAAAATCACATTCTGCAAATGATCGCTTTAGCTACTATGGAAGCTCCCAAAAATTTCGATGATCAAAGTGTCACTCGCAAGAGAACTGCCTTGCTAAAAGAGCTGGTTCCAGAAACAGATAGATTAGTTTTTGGTCAATATGAAGGATATTTAGAAGAAAAGGACGTTGCTAAAAATTCAACTAGTGACACATTTTTTGCCTTTCGTACTCAAATTAACAACCAACGCTTTAAAGGTGTCCCCGTTTACGTTCGTGCTGGTAAAATGCTTGCTCGCACAGTGACAGAAATTGCCATTATTTTCAAAAATGAAACCAAGCATCTGTTCTCTAATGTCATTGGAGGAAATAATCCCAGCATGTTGATCTATCGCATTCAACCAAATGAAGGCATTGTCTTTCGCTTCTCTTCCAAAATACCTGGACCGGATTTTAAAATTCAAAATGAATACATGCAGTATTGTTACAAGCATACTGTAGAAAATTTACCAGACCCTTACCTTAGATTGCTTGTTGATGCGCTGCGTGGTGATCAAACTTTCTTCGTTGACGCAGAGGAAGTGGAAGCACAGTGGCAATTTATTGACCCACTAATTGCGCAGCGTAAAAAACTATTTAGCTATAAACCAGGTAGCTTTGGACCAACTGAGGCTAACGAAATCATCGAAAAAGATGGCAGAATTTGGATTGAACCATCAATTAGTTTCTGCTCTCTTTAAAAAATTCTGACCAAAAAACTAATCTTTGGTAGCCTTGTGGTGACCAAATTTGTTGCGCAAAATTGAGACAACTTTGTTACGGAAATTTTCTGGTTCATTAGCAGAATTTACTCTAACTTGAAAAGATTGCTCAATAATTGGCACTTCAATATCGAGTTCTTTGGCTGCTTGTACTGTCCACTCGCCTTCTCCTGTGTGGGCAATAGTTGAAGAGATATTATCAAGCTTTGGGTTTTCCTCAAAAGCTTCTCTAGCCCAATTGACTAACCTAGATTCGATTACGGTTCGGTTGTTATAAATACGGAAAACTTCAGCTAAGTCTGGTTTTAGAGGGCTCTTTTCTAAAACGGCAGCACCCTCAGCAATGGCCTGCATCATGCCATACTCAATGCCATTGTGGATCATTTTGACAAAATGGCCAGCTCCACTGCCACCAACATAGCCATAAGCCTCTGATGAGCAAGCAGCCTTAATGATTGGTAAAACATAATCGTAATCAGCTTTATTGCCACCAGCCATCATGCAAGCGCCAATTCTAGCCCCACCTGGACCGCCGGAAACACCAATATCCAGATAATGAATGCCTTTTTTGGCTAATTCGCTGGAACGACGGACGGTGTCTTTATAAAAAGAATTGCCACCATCAATTAATAAATCGCCACTTTTTAGATGTGGCAACAACTCGTTAATAATTTGATCAGTGACTTGACCGGCAGTCAACATCAACCAAATCACTCTGCGCTCTGGCAAAGCTTTGAGTAAATCTGCAAAATTAGTGGCAGAAGTAGCACCAGCAGCAACAACTTCAGCAACAGGCTCAGGAGAACGATTCCAAGCAACTATGTCCATACCTTGCTCTAGCAAACGCAGGACCATGTTTTTACCCATTTTGCCAAGACCGATATAAGCAAGTTTCATATATAATAAAATATATCATAAAAAGTCGGCTCAATATGTTTGGTCTCAAAATCCTTTCTAAACTCAATCAAAAAAAATATCGCAGTGAATACGGCTGTTTTATTGTTGAAGGTAAAAAAGGCGTACTAGATGCGATTGCGTCTGGAAAAGAAATTATTGAATTGGTCATGACTAGACAATTCGCCAACTTAGAAGAAGATTTTGGCGAAAACCAAGAAAAACTAATTGTTGATGACCGAGATTTTGCTAGATTGGCTGAGACAGTTACTCCATCTGGAATTGCTGCAGTGGTGCGAATGCCAAGTTATAGCTTGGAGAATCTTAAAAAAGGCAAATTTATTGCTGTGCTTGAGGATATTCGCGATCCAGGCAACTTGGGAACCATGATTAGAACCGCTGATTGGTTTGGTTTGGATGGCATTTTGCTACTTGGTGGAGCTGATCCTTATCAATCTAAAGTCGTCCGCTCTAGCATGGGTTCTATTTTCCATATACCTCTGATTAGCAGTCAAAATCCAGTAGAAGACCTCTTATCTTTAAAAAAAGCTGGCTTTGAAGTAGTGGTCACCAGACCAGAGTTGGCAGGTACCAAGCAAGAAAGAACCAAGCTAGAAGATAAAATTGCTTTAGTTTTTGGCAACGAATCACAAGGCACTTCTAGAGAAATTGATGAATTGGCAGATAGATTTATCAGCATTCCTAAATATGGCCAAGCTGAATCACTTAATGTAGCGGTTAGCTTTGGAATCTTGGTTAATTCTGTTGCTAATTCTAGTTCAAGATAAGAATTAACAAGAATATTTAATTTATTCTTCTTGAATTTTCTTCCAAATTGCTTGTTCAATCTCCTTCATCAATTTCTTATCTTCTTTGAATTTATCTTTGACCGCCTCACGACCTTGAGCAATTACTTCACCATTGTATTTAAAAAAGCTGCCAGATTTTTCAATAACCCCCATTTCAGCTCCAATATCTACCACATCACCTTCTCTAGAAATACCATAATCATTCATGTCAAATTCTGCTTGTCTAAATGGAGGAGCAACTTTATTTTTCTTCACTTTGACACGATGGCGACTACCAATAACTTTGTCACCTTCTTGAATATTCGCAACTTTACGAATATCCAAACGAATAGAAGCATAAAATTTCAAAGCATTTCCACCTGTGGTAGTTTCTGGGGAACCAAACATGACTCCAATTTTCATACGAATTTGATTAGTGAAAATAATGGTTGTTTTGGTCTTATTGAGAGCTGCCGTAAGTTTACGCATCGCTTGGGACATCAAACGAGCTTGGGTACCCATCTGGTGATCTCCCATTTCACCTTCAATTTCTGATTTGGGTACCAAAGCAGCAACTGAATCAACAATGACCAAATCAACTCCTCCAGACCTAACTAACGTCTCAGCAATTTCTAAAGCTTGTTCACCATAATCTGGTTGTGAAATTAAAACTTCTTCTAGATTAACTCCAATTTTCTCTGCTCTGGTGGGATCCAAAGCATGCTCAACGTCAATAAAAGCAGCCACTCCACCATGTTTCTGCACTTCAGCAATGGCATGCAAACAAATGGTAGTTTTACCAGAAGCTTCTGGACCGTAAATTTCAATAATTCGTCCTTTTGGAAAACCGCCCACGCCCAAAGCCATATTTAAGGAAAGTGAACCAGTAGAAATTACTGGCATTTTAGGCATATTCTTGAGCGATTCACCAAGCTTCATGATTGAACCTTTGCCAAACTGCTTGTCAATTTGTTGCATCGCAATTTCTACTGCTTGTCTCTTGCCATCACTTAAACTCTCCGCACTTTGTTCTACAATTTCGTCTGTTTTTTTCTTCACCATAATTATTCGTGATTTAATTTTTTAATCAGAGACTAAATGACCAAAAAATTTATTCACTCCTTTCTTTCTTTAACTGTTTTTATTGTGTCTCTTTTGTAAGCTATTTTTGCACTTTTGTTAACTAGCAGTTTTGTCTTTTCTTCGCTTTTTTGTTTTTTATCACCAAATTAATTATGCAACAACAAACTTACAAGAAGTGCAACAAGCTTTTCTTTGATTTCTTTTAGAGAAATTTGGGGTAAAATCTATCACAGATTAAAAACGGAGAGTAGTTCAGATGGCTAGAACGTACGCATGGGGTGCGTAAGGTCGCAGGTTCGAGTCCTGTCTCTCCGACTTTGATAAAAAAAACGGCTGCAAAGCCGTTTTTTTATTTTTTTGATGAGATATGGATGAGAACTAAGACTATAATAAATAAAAGCTCTGTCTCTTTATTATTTCGTAAATTAAACTAAAATAATATCAATCACTATGTCAAAAACCACCAAACTCAAACCAATCACTACTTGGATCAGAGAAGAATTATCATACGTCACCACCAATTGGCAAATGCTCATGAAAACCTATCTTTATGGCATGTTCATCTATTTTGGTGCCAGTATTTTAGTCGGAGCAATTGTGGGCTTGGCAGTTTCTATTGGTTTAATCACCAAATTCAGTCTCAACATCTTCAATGGATTGTTAATTACTGTTCTCGCTATCCCCATTCTTCTTTTTCTATTGTCCATTGCTGGCAAATTTCTCTTGCTTCAGCTGCAAGCAATCAAATCACCAGTTGAGAAAATTAGGGAAACTTGGAAAAAAATCAGCTGGCAAGACGGTCTCAGCATCTATTGGCTTTTAATTCTTTACATGCTTGTTTTTTACACCGGATTAATCACTTTTATTATTCCTGGTTTCATCATTGCCACTTGGGTTGCTTTTTCTTTCTTCACTTGGCAAAGTGGAAAAGGTGGCATCCAAGCCATGGTTAAAAGTAGAGATTATGTGCGAGGTTTTTTCTGGCCTGTATTGGGTAGACTTTTTCTGACTGGCCTCGTCATGGTTATCGCTTTCGGCTTGGTTATGTTTATCTACATGAAAATGGCAGAAATTAATTCGCTTCTCGGAATAATTGGTTATATTTTTTACATTCTAGCAATTGGTCTGATTAGTAGCGCCATGTATCGCTTAATGTACGGTTTATACGTCAATCTAGTTGAAATTAAAGGTGAAATTGAACCTCAAATCACTGGTTGGCGTAAATTACGCTGGAATTTACTCGCCTTCGGACCAATTGTTTTATTACTACTATCTACCGTAATAATAGCTACTATCAATCCAGCTAAACAAATTGAAAAAGCAAAAGAAGCCAGTGAAATGAATCAAGTACAAACAGAATTACAATTAAAAGACTAGTCGCAATAATTATTGCGTGAAACTACCTATTAATTTCGACTAATATTTTGTTAGTATTAAAGAACTTTCTTTGAAAGGTGTTTATGAAACGCATTTTGGTAACTGGAGCTTTTGGTTTAGTTGGTAGTGATTTGGTTTTGCAGCTGCAAAAAAAATATGGTCCAGATAAGGTTGTTGCTCTTGGTCGACAAACAATTAACAATAATTTTCAAGGAATTCTGGAGCAAGGTGATGTACGTGATAAAGAAGCAATGGCTTCTTTGATTAAAAAATATGATGTGGGAGAAGTTTACCATTTAGCCGGTTTGTTATCAGTTGGTGGCGAAAAACAGCCAGACTTGGCTTGGGACGTCAATGTTAATGGTCTTAAAAACATTTTGGACCTGGCAAAAGAATACTCACTAAAAGTTTTCTGGCCAAGTTCAATTGCTGCTTTTGGCCCCAGCACTCCCAAACAAAATGTTCCACAGCACACTAGCTTAGAACCAACTACAATTTATGGTGTTAGTAAAGTTACTGGTGAGTTACTCTGTCAATATTACTTCAAAAGATATGGTGTTGATGTGCGCAGTTTGCGTTATCCGGGCTTAAATGGTTATAAGGCTGCACCTGGTGATGGCACTACCGAATATGCTATTCATATTTTTTATGGTCTAATCAAAAATAATGCTTACGAATGTTTCCTCAAAGAAGATGCTCGATTGCCCATGATGTATATGGATGATGCCATCAAAGGCACAATTGCTCTGATGGAAGCACCAAGTGAAAGAATCACCGTAAGAACTAGTTATAATTTCTCTGCCATCAGCTTCACTCCTGCAGAATTAGTGGCTGAAATTCAAAAAATCTCTCCTGATTTCAAAATTACCTATAAACCAGATCAACGTCAACAAATCGCCGAAAGTTGGCCACAAACCATTGACGACTCCAAAGCTCGTGAAGATTGGGGCTGGAAGGAAGAATTTGATCTAAACAAAATGACTCAAGCTTTATGTCAGGGTGTTAAAGAAAGGTTAAGCCATGTCTAAATTGAAATTTTTAGATTCTCTCAAAAAAGAAATTGCTCGTATCGACGAAGCCGCTATTTCTAAAAGGTTTGAGCATTTAATAGAAGATTTTAATCATGACCCATCCCCCAAAGCCATTATTGGTGGCCAAACGGTGAGCATCTTTAATTCCAACGATTATTTAGGCTTGCGTCATCATCAGCATCTCAAACAAGCAGAGCATGAAGCATCTTCCAAATTGGGAACAGGGCCGGGAGCAGTTCGCTTTATTTCTGGCTCATTTGCCATTCATCGTGAATTAGAAAAAAAACTCGCTGCTTTTCATGGTCGCGATGACGCAATGGTTTTTTCTTCGGCTTTTGCCACCAACTTAGCAGTCATTTTTAGTTTAATTAAGGGTCAAAGTAAAGATTCTTTGCTTAGTGGTAATACCCTAGTGATCTCAGATGAATTGAATCATCGCAGTATTATTGATGGGGTGCGCTTAGGAAATTTAAGCACTGAGGCTAAATTAATTTTCAAACATCTAGATTCAAAATCACTTGGTGAAATTCTAGCTTCCAACACTGAAAAATTTGACAGAGCAGTCATTATTACTGATGGTGTTTTTAGTATGCTTGGAGAATATCAAGATCTCAAAGCTTTGCGCTCAGTCATTGATCAATATGATCACAAATTTAAAGAAGGTGTCTTGCTCATTGTTGATGATTGCCATGGCATTGCCGCTTTTGGGCAAACTGGTCGAGGCACCGAAGAAGTTTCTGGAGCCAAAGCTGATGTTCTAACTGGCACTTTGGGTAAAGGTTTTGGAGCAGACGGAGGCTATGTGGTAGCCGATCAAATAGTAATTGATTATTTAAGAGAATCAGCAGCTACTTACATCTACTCTAATTCTATCTCACCAGGAACTGCTGCTGCTGCCAGTGCTTCGCTAGATGTTTTAGACTCCAAAGAAGGTAAAGCTTTATTAAAAACACTTGCAGATAATGTCATCGACTTAAAAAATCAATTAAAAAATAATGGCTTTAAATTTGCTGCTGATTCTATTCATCCAATTCAAGCAATTTTAATTGGTGATACCGCTAAAACTAGAGATTTAACTAAAGAAATGTATCAAAAAGGTTTCTTGATTACTAATATCAATTACCCAGTGGTGCCCAAAGGTCGCGATGAGATCAGAGTTCAGTTGAGCGCTGCTCACACTAAAAATGACATTGCTAGTTTTGTACAAACCTTAAGTGAAACAGCCAAAAAATTGAGAATTATTTAATATTCTATGAATCAAGAAACTAGTAAAAAAAAGTCAGAGAACTCTGTTTGTTCTAAGTTTGGTAATGATGGTTAATGACACAAAAACAGAAAAAGCGAATCTTTAAATTACAAAAAAACTATTCATATCTCAAAGCTTCGATTGGTGACAGTTTGGCTGCTTTTCTAGCTGGAGCCACACCAAAAACCAAACCAACAATTGTGGAAACACCAAAAGCTAAAAATACTGCTTGAATAGTGACTTTGGCAGGAAAATAAGCTTGCAAAGCTAAAGAGCCTAAGTAAGCAATTAATAAACCAATCAAACCACCAATGACTGACAAAAGAGCTGCTTCAATTAGAAATTGAGTCAAAATTAAATTTGGAGTAGCCCCCAAAGCCTTACGCAAACCAATTTCCCTAGTACGCTCAGTCACTGAAACCAACATAATATTCATAATGCCAATGCCACCAACCACTAGAGAAATAGCAGATATACCACCCAAGCCAACTGTCAACATACCTAAAATACTATTAATTGTTGACAACAATTGAGTTTGATCAAAAACAGTAAACTCATCTTCTTTTAACTCTTTTCCCATAGTTTTCTCGATTGCTAATTTCGCATCCTTGATTTGCTCTTTGTCCCTCACTTCAAAAATAAAAGAATCAATCAACTCTGTGTCAAAATATTTAAAAGAAGTTTCCAGAGGCAAATAAACATAATTATCAAAACTTGGCCCACCAAAACCACCACCCTTTTCCTTGAGCACACCCAAAACTTCGTAGCTTTGACCATTTAGTTGAATTTTCTTATTAATTGGATCAACTTGACCAAACAACTCTTCAGCAATTTTTGGCCCAAGTAAAGCCACTCTTTCGGCCTTTTCTTCTTCAGTTTTGGTAAACCAACGACCTTTGATTGCTTGAGCATTGTAAACAGTTTCATATGAACTAGTCACAGCATATAAGGTTACTTTTTTATTAGTTTTGGTGTATTTAGCTTCAGCAATGTTGATCGCCGTCACAACTCCGTCTTTAATTAGTTCGCGGTTGTTTCTGATTACCTGATTGTAGAATCTCCTTTTCAAAACTGGTCTCGTACTTTCAATCATTGATTGTTCTCCACCAAAGCCACCATTCTCACCAAAGGGGTTGCCAGGAACAACATAGAGAATGTTGCTGCCCAAACTGGCAAATTGGTCAGTAACATAAGCTTGCAAACCGGTTCCGATACTAGTGAGAAGAACTACTGAGCCAACTCCAATAATGACTCCTAACATTGTCAAAAAAGATCGACTTTTATTTAAAGCAATTGATTTGAGAGCTAGTGTAAAAATTGCTCCAATTTTCATGATTTTTTATTTTTATTTCCGCTGTCGCTTAGAACTTTACCATCTTTGAACACAATTTGACGCTTAGCAATGGCCGCCACATCTTCTTCGTGCGTCACCATGATAATAGTTTTACCTTCTTTGTTTAGTTCTCTAAGAATTTTCTTAATATCTTCACCACTTTTAGAATCAAGATTACCAGTTGGTTCATCAGCAAAGATTACTGTTGGTTCATTAATTAGAGCTCGGGCAATAGCTACTCGCTGTTGTTGACCGCCTGACAATTGAGCTGGAGTGTTGTGCAAACGATCACCTAGTCCAACTCTTTCTAACATTTTTTTTGCCATATCTTTGGCATGATCAGAATCAGTTTTGAAACCAGCATAAAATAATGGCAACATCACGTTTTCTAAAGCACTAGTGCGAGCTAACAAATTGAAAGATTGAAAAATAAAACCAATTTGCTTGTTGCGCAAATGAGCACGTTGAATTTCATTATAAGAAGACACTTCAATTCCGTTTAGAAAAATTTCCCCATCACTAGGCTCAGCCAACATACTCGCTACTTGCAAAAAGGTTGATTTGCCAGAACCAGATGGCCCCATAATTGCCAAAAACTCTTTTTCTCTGACTTGCAACGAAACACCGTCGAGAGCACGAATAATGGTGTCACCAATTTTATAATTTTTGGAGACATTTCTTAAATTTAATAACATAAAATGATTATTCTGGTAAAACAACCAGATCATTCTCACTTAAACCCTCAATCACTTCAATTTCTTGATCACTTTCCAAGCCAACCTTGATTTCTCGCTCAATTTTCTGTTCTTTATTATCAGCTTTCACATCAACAAAAACTTTACCATCTCTCTCACTTATTGCGTCAAGAGGAATAGTTAAAACATTTTTCTTTTCTGCAATTTTAATAAAAGCGTCACCATTCATCCCAATACGATATTTATCAATATTCTGTTCCGCAATTGGAAATTCAATCATAAAAACCGTCCCACTCGATGATTCACTGCTAGTGTAAGAAATATAAGAAATATAAGTATCAATCTTGACTCCATCATATGCATCTAAAACAATTTGTCCACTTTGACCTTTCTTAATGCGATCAATATCGATTTCGTCAATGTTGGCACGAAAAACTAAAGTTTGAGGATTAACCACTTCGAAATAATCAGTTGCCAAAAGTTGCACTCCGGCTACATTAGTTGGAGAAACTGTTAAAACTCCATCAAAAGGAGAATAAATGGTGGTATTAGCAATAGCAATGTTTTGAATCTCCACATTTAAAACTTTATTATCCAAATCATATTGTTGTTGAGCCACCGATCTAGTCTCAGTGGTATCAATAGCTCGATCTTTAATATCATCTTTGGTATTTTCAAAATCATAGCGTTCTTGCATGTAGGCATTAAGATTTTGAGTCAATTGTTTCTTTAAAGCACTCTGGTCAATTGTGGCTAAACTTTGCCATTTTTTGACAACTTCGCCCTCTTTGGCACCTAAATAAATTACTTTACCTCCTGCAGCAAAACGCAAACGAGCCTTTTCTTTGGCGTCAATATGACCAGCAATCGTGATGGTTGAAGCTAGATCTTTTCTGACTGGAGAGATATAGGTCAACTTAATTTCTTGTTTATTTTTATTGCTCAAAAAAAAGAAAATTACTACGAGCACCACCAGTGCAATTAATACAAACTTGTAATTTTTTTTAATTACCAATAGAGTGTTTTTCAAAAAATTAAACATAAGGCACCTAATCAAATTTATCTTTTGCCGAATAAGTAGTATACAAGATTTTTTTGGCTAATGAAGGCTTATCTGCTAAATAAGTAAAAAATTCTTGAACTGTTTTGTTTTGGTGAGCTCGACGAATTTTCTTCTCAGCGTCAATTGCGTACAAACTAGCAATTCGCTGTTTGATGATATCTACCGTACCAGTCAAAGGTTGGCCGCCGCCGCCAATACAACCACCAGGGCAAGCCATAAATTCTATGTAATCATAAGTTTCCAATCCGCGTTTGATCTTTTCCAAAATATTGCGTGCATTCCTAGCAGTAGCTACCACAGCAACCTTGATTTCGTGTTCAGCTATTTTAATAGTGGCACGCTTAATACCTTTCATACCTCTGACTTCTTCCAAATCTATTTTAGCTAATTCCTGACCAGTTAACATTAAAGCAGCGCTACGTAGAGCTGATTCCATCACTCCTCCAGAAGCTCCATAAATTGCCGCTGCTCCACTATATTCACCTTCGCTATCAGCTTCACTCTCAGTAAGATTTGGCAAATCAATCTGATTCTTTTTAAGTAGAGCAGCAATTTCTCGAGTTGTTAGCACGTAATCAACTGGTTTAATTTGATAGCCTTCAAATTCAAAGCTCAACTTCGCCAACTCTGCCTCATATTTCTTTGAAGTACAGGGCATCAACGAAACCACCACAATTTTGTCTGGACTAATTCCAACTTTCTGTGCCCACCAAGTTTTATAAGCCCCTCCAGAATGAATATGAGGCGATCTAGCTGTAGTTAAATGCTTGATTAATTCTGGATAATAAAATTCCAAAAATTTAACCCAACCTGGACAACAAGAGGTAAACATGGGTAAAACTGTTTCTCCTCCAGCGAACTTTTTTTTGAGCCGATCACTTAATTCTTTAGCCTCAACTAAAGTAGTGATGTCTGCACCAGTATTAACATCAAAAATTTTGTCAAAACCTAATTGACGTAAAGCGGTAAACATCTTTTTCTCCAAATTGGTACCTGGTTTTTGGGCAAATTCCTCACCAATACTAGTGCGTACTGAAGGAGCCATCTGTACGATGACTGTTTTTCCTGGATCCCTGAGAGCTGCTTCCACTTGCTCCAAATGACTCTGCTCACGAATGGCATTCACTGGACAATGTACTGTGCACTGTCCACAATAAATGCAATCTACTTTAGGATTCTTATTGTAAGTTAAATGAATATCACTATTTTTACCTTCAATTTTGAGAAAATTAATTCCAATATCTGCACAAGCATTAACACAACGACCACAACGCACGCAAAGATTTGGATCAAATTCAGCCGCCATGCCCATTTTATGGACTGCTAAATCAAGCATTTTTCTTTTATATTCCTGACCGGTTACGCCGTATTTTTGCATCAAGCCAAAAGCTGGACAAGGTAAGTTTTTTTGACACTTGGGACAATTCTCTTGATGTGATGCTAAAAGTAATTTAAGATTTTCTTGGCGGAGCTTAACTAAATCTGCCCCATTAGTCTTAATTCTCAGGCCATCAGTTGCTCTTAAAGTGCAAGAAGTAGTAATTTCTCCTTCGTGTTCTACCAAACACAAACGACAATTGGCTTCAATCGCTAAATCTTCGTGATAACACAGGTGAGGAATATCTAGCTGATTGGATAGGGCTAGCTGCAAAATATTTTGACCTTCTTCTGCTTGATAGGCCTTGTCATCAATGTAAATTGTCACTGTTTTTGGCATTTAGATTTCCAAATTCAATATATTTTTAGCGTAACTTCTAACCGGCAGGGCAATTGATTTACCCAAACCACAAAAAGAACCTTTATCCATCACTTTGATAATTGGCGTAATTTTGGACCAAGGAATTACATTTTTGTCCTCCAGATTAGCCAAAAGATCCATTAACTGCCAAGAGCCATCACGACAAGGTGTGCATTTACCGCAACTCTCCTTGGCGTAAAAAATAAAAAGTTGATTTAAAAAAGCGTAAGGGCTGAGATTTGCCTGGTAAACTCCAATCGAACCGCTGCCACTTAGAATGGCAGTTTGTGCTTGGGTAGAATTTAAAACTTCACCACTGGCCCCACCACCCACTTGGACAAAAAAATCAAAATCCGGCAAATTGTTGGTCATTTTTAAAATTTCAATAACTTTAGCTTGATTGGCAACGCGATAAACGCCAGGATGAGAAACTGCTCCAGAGATAGTGCTCAAACGAGTTTGATCGAATTTATTGGCAGCTACACAAGCAATATCATAGAAAGTTTCCACATTGTGCAAAAGAACTGGCGAACCAAAAATTCCTAAAACCGAGGGGCTGGGAGATTGATGACGTGGCTGAACTTTTTTGCCTTCAATTGCGTTTAAGAGCGCTCCAGTTTCACCACCTATGTAACTAGGTTCTTCCTGAAAAAGATTGATGAGATATCCTTTTTGTCGACAAAAAGCTAGAATCGGATCAATTTTTTTGGCAAGAGCTTGATAATAATTTTTATTAATATAAAGGTAAGCTTCTTTACTAGCTAAAAAATCCATCGCCAAAAGCATGCCTTTGATCACTTCTGCCGTAAAATTTTGCAAAAGAAAAAAATCTTTATTGACCGCAGGTTCACCTTCACTCGCATTACAAACTATATATTTTTTTGGATTGGTCAAATCTTTGATCCGACGCCACTTGCGATGAACTGGAAAAGCCGCACCACCACGACCAACTAAATTGGCCCGTTCAATCTCTAATAGCAATTCATCTTGATACATAGCCTTTTTTGAGTCCTTGATCAATTAACAAAGCCAAAACTCCTCCCAGTAAAGCTGTCCATAATTGTGGCCAAGACATCATCACCGCAATTTTACTAGCTAGTGGCGCCGCTAAAATATTTTCCATAAGTAATTTGGAAATTAAAAAAAGAAAAATTGTTTTAAATAATGACGCCGCGAAAACTGCTACAAACCCATTGCTTAGCTTAGCAGTAGTCAAACGAGCAAAAGCCTCTATATATAAGCAGTTGCTAATCATGATAAATGGCACCATTGGGGCTAAAGCCAAAGGCAATAAACCACGCGAAAGAGCTACGCTGCTAGGAATTAAAGCTAGAAAAAATGCTTGGCTCTTACCTAAATAAAGCAAGGATAATATTAGTAAAGCATTAATAATTGGTCCAGTTAAAAACTGTTGGTGCACAAAAAAAGGAATCAGAAAAATTAATGAAGACAGAGCAATTGCCAACTGCAATTGCCTATGCTCAATAACTGCTAAAACATCTACGGAGTCTTTTTTAATCATAAATACATGATAGCAAAAAATATTATCTTTACTCTAGGGGGATTTTATCCTTGAGCCACGCAGCAATTTTTTCGTAAGTAGTTAATGCTGGTTTTTCCTTGATCAAAACTTCAGATAAAACATTTGCCAAATCTTGCTCTCTGGGTGTTTGTCCATCAATGAGAACAAAAGTTAAACGACCAGGAAATTTATAAAGCTCAATTTCCAAAACTCTCTGTCCTGCTTTGTGATCAAACCAAAAACGACCCATATTAAGCCAAGAAAAAGCTTCATTTTCGATGTAAATACCATAGTTAGTTAATTTGTAGTGCAGTTTTTGGGGAGGCACAACAGCAGTGACATAAAGTAAAAACACTACTGAAATCACTACTGCCACCGGCAAAACTTGGCCAGCAAAAAATAAAATCAAGGAAATCAAAATAGCAATGATCATCACTGTGCTAAAAAATTGACGATTACGCTTCTTAAACGGCCGAGCTGGAGCATCCCACTCAACCAAAGTCTCCTCTGGAATTGGCCTATATAAGCCAGGTGCTACTCGAGATTTTTCCATTTTAAACTGCTCTGGCATACGTACACTAGCAGTTTGATCTGACTGATTTTGATTAACATCTGCACTAATTGGTCCCAACTTCTCTTCAACTTGATTGCCAAAAAGTGCTGTTTTAATTTTTTCTAGCATTATTATTAATATACACGATTTTTGAAAGCTTTTAAAACTTCAAACCACGCCAAACTTAAAAAGACCATCACAATGACTAAAATCAAATCATAAAAATGCAGGGGAGATAAGTGAAAAAGTTGGGAAAGACTTGGAATGTATAAAACGGCCAAAAGAGCTAGTAAAATTAAAAAAATAATCCATTTTAGAATTTTGTTAGCAGAACCAATAATTTGAAAAATGTTTTGTTTCCAAGACAAATTAACAATAATTAAAAGTAAATTGCCAAGTACCAAAGAAGTAAAGGCAAAAGCTCTAGTTTGATCTTCACTTTTGCCAGCGTAAACACCGATCATAAATAAAGCCAAAGAAGCAAATAGCACTCCTAAGCCTTGTAAGAAATTTACAATCATTATACTTGGTTTAAAAAGTGGCTCCAACAAATTTCGAGGAGCTTGCTTCATAATATCTTTTTCCTCTTCTTCTGCCTCAAAAACAGTCGAACAAGCCGGATCAATAATTAGTTCCATGAAAGCAATATGGGCTGGCAGTAAAACTGCTGGGAAACCAAAGAGGAGCGGCAAGAAAGCCATTCCAGCAATTGGTACATGAATAGCAATCACGTAGCCCATCGCTCTCTTAATATTGTTATAAATTCGTCGGCCAAGTCTAGTGGCGGCAACAATAGATGAGAAATCATCATTAAGCAAGACAAGAGCAGCCGCTTCACGAGCCACATCTGTTCCCCTTTCACCCATCGCAATTCCAATGTGAGCTGCCTTCAGAGCAGGCGCATCATTGACTCCATCTCCAGTCATGGCCACTATTTCTCCGTTAGCTTTCAATGCTTTGACAATTAATAATTTTTGTTCTGGTAAAACTCGAGCAAAAACGTTAGTTGTTTTAATTTTTTCCTGCAACTGACTTGAGCTTAGAACTTTTAAATCTGCACCTGTTAAAATATTGTTGGGATTGGCTAAATCAATTTGCTTGGCAAGATAAGCAGCGGTACCAGGATAATCACCAGTAATCATAATCACTCTCATACCAGCATTTTGCGCTTCTTTAATTGCTTGAGGGACGCTTTCACGAAGAGGATCAATAAAACCAAGCAAACCTACAAACTTGAAAGCAAAATCATGTTGATTTTGTGGCAAAGCTTGTTTGGTGTAAAAAGCTTTGGCTACAGCCAGAACGCGCAAGCCCTTCCCAGCCATCTCTAAAACTTTTTGCATAAGTTCTTCGGTTTTGGTTGAGTCTAAATGACAAAGAGCAATTACTGCTTCTGGAGCACCTTTACAAGCAACTACATAATTTTGTTCCTGAGACTGCCAAACGTGAGATAAAGCCAACATTTCTTGATTTAATTGATACTCTTTGACCAATTTCATTTGATGCTGATAATTTTTAGCCACTCTATGCAGTTCCTTTTCAATTGGATCATAAGGATTTTCTTGACTGGCTAAGACAGATGTTTCCAATAAGTCTTGAATTTGAGGAGCTAAAACTTTTCTATCAGAAGTAACTTCATAATTAATACCATCACAATATAAGCTTGATAAATCCATTCTATTAAAAGTTAGTGTTCCAGTTTTGTCGGTACAAAGAACAGTGGCTGCCCCCAAAGTTTCAATGACTGCAGCTTTTCTAGTCAAAACTTGTCTTTTAGAAAGTCGCCACGCACCCAAAGTTAAAAAAATTGTTAGTATCACTGGAAACTCTTCGGGCAACATAGCCATACTCAAAGTTAAACCAGCCAAAAGACCAGCGACTAAATTAGCTTTACTCAAAGCATAAATAATCGCCACCAACAAACAAGTGATCAATCCAAATAAACCTAATATGCGAACAATTTTTTGACTTTGTTGATGAAGCAAAGTTTTTTCTTCTTTAATTTCATTTAAACTTTGACCAATTTTACCAATTTCTGTATTTGAACCAACGCCAATCACTTGTGCAATTGCGTGTCCTGAAATTACCAGCGAACCGGAATAAGCGAAAGGCAAATCATTACCGCCTGGTCGATTGATTATATGCTCATCCTTAAATGCGATCTTGCGAACTGGAATTGCTTCACCAGTTAATAAGGACTCATCAACTGAGAGGTTTTCACAAGTGAGAATTTTGACATCAGCTGGGACACGATCTCCTTCACGCATAAGAATTATGTCAGACACAACTAATTCAGAACCAGGTATCACTTTTTGTTGACTATCTCTAATAACCAAAGCTCTAGGGCTAGCTAAATTCCTCAATGCCTCCAGAGTTTTCTCAGTTTTTCTTTCTTGATAAAGAGTAATTCCAATCACCACAAAAACAGCTGAAAGTAACATCAAGGCGTCACTTGATTCGCCTATCAATAAATAAATCGCGCCGCTACCAATTAATAAAAGCAGCATTGGTTCAGCTAAAATTCTCAATAAGAGTATGAAAATATTTGATTTTTTCTGTGAAACTAAAACATTTGACCCATTCTGTTTGAGCAAATCAGCTGCCTGCTGATCAGTTAGACCAATAAATGATGAAGTTAATAAATCCGGCACTAATTTAATGATAGCATTTTTTTGATGCGGGAGATGCCGTCTTGCGTTTGCGACTCGCTAAACAACACGGTTTGCCAACCTAATTTTTGCGGAACAACTAAGTTTTCGGCTTTATCATCGACAAATAAAATTTCATTTGGCAAAGTACCAGATTCTTTTTGGACTTTTTGATAAATATCTAAATTTGGCTTGGCCATTTTTTGTTGATATGAAAGATAAACTTGCTTATATTTAATTTTTGGCACCAAACCAAGCTCGAATGATCTTTCCCATAAGCCTTTGTGGATGTTGGAAATAATTCCCACTTCCACCTTATTTTCTAATGAATAAATTAAGTCATGAATTGGCTGAATAATTTCATAGTCAGAAACCCAATTACCAAGTAAATCATAGTCAACGGGAACTTTAAGATTGAACTTATCGACACATTTTTGCCAAAACTGTTCTGTGCTAATTCTGCCAACAGCCAAATCATTATCAAGTTGATTGTATAAATTCCAAAAATCTTCAATATTTATAGTAAAGTCAGCACAAATTTTGCTAAAAACTTTTTCGTAATTAACAAGCACAGCCCCGAAATCAAAATAAACGATTTTGATCATAATATTTTTATATTCCGCTAATTACATTTAGTCCATTGCTGAATCTAATAGTTTCGATAAATAATTATTTTTCAAAACTTCAAATCTAGGATTGAGTTCACTAAAAGATAAACCTACGTACCAAGAATATTTATAATAAGCTCTAACCAAATATTTAGAATACAGTGATTTTTTAGATACTATAGTTTTATCTTTATCTAAAAATCGACAAATATTCCACATTTCAAGCTTATCCAAATCAGCCAAAATCTTGGCTTCTAGATTAAAAGTTGGAAGAAATTGAATGCTGGAATGCTTTCTGATGCAGTAGGCAATCTGATTAACTAGGCTTGAAGGAATGAGCTCTTTGGCATAAAGACTGAAAAGTCTAGAAGAACCGCGACCCTCAAGCAATTGATGCCAAAGTAGCTCTAAGAAACTATTGGCTTGTTTTTTTGAAATCCAAATATCATGCCAACAAATTGCTGGCAATAAAACTTGAAAATTAATTTTATTTAATAATTTTTTATTAAGATCTAAAAGATGGCCAAGATCATCAAACATTCTATATACGTGTAAGACGTCATGATGTTGATTCTTAGAATGACTCATTTTATTAAGAGCATAGGAGGACACTAAATCTATGCGCTCATCTAGTAAAATATCATATTTTTTACAAAAATCATGTAAATTCATAAAATATTAAATTAAAAATTATTTACTTTTTTTAAATAAAACTAATCCATTCGTCACTAGAAAAGTAACTAGACAGACACCTATCGCACCAATAATCATTGGATACTGAGAATTAAATCCATCTACAGAAGTATGTTTAATTAAAATCCCTAAATACGCCCAAATCAAAACAGCGCCATAAAAAATATTTTTATCTTTGATAGTTCTAATAATCCCAATCGCCGCTCCCGCCAAAAGAACTAATATAGTCCAAAATTGATCTGATAAGCCAAAACCATTCCAATCAAGACTAACTAAGAAAGTAGTCACATTGGCGATGGTGGCCACAGTAATCCAAACAAAATAAATGCTAAAAGGAGCTTTGATAAAAAATATTTCTTTGTTAGAAAGTTTTTGCTTTTGTAATAGATCAGCAATTTTAATTAAATAAAATAAAATCACCAACATGAGCAGCAAAGACAAACTAATCAAACGATAATGCCAAGAAAAAATCCACAAGATATTGGCGACAGAAGTGAGACTAAAATAAATGCCAACCTTTTTAAATAAAGTGGTACGACTTTTGCCATGATCTTTTTGAAATAAACCAAATTGGTAAAGAGTGTAAGCAGCCAAAAGAGCATAGATCAAACCCCAAATAGAAAAGGTGATAGCAGCTGGGGCAAATAAATTTGGATAAGCATTGGAAACTTCACCAGTGTTATTGCCATTGATAGGCAAGATATTGGCTAAAGCATTGACGGCGATCATTAATAAATAAGAAATGAGAACGAAGATTTTTAAAAACAGATTTTTCATAAATTTCTACTCCTTTGATTTCTTTGGCCACCACGGAATAAATACCGAGACTCTTTTCTTGTAATCCTCAAATTCTTGGTTGCCTTCATAGCGTTTTTCAAGGAGTGGCACACCAGAGACTCTTAAGATCAAAAAAGTAATAGTCAAAGGGCCAATGATAGTCCACCAATTCCCATTCATATTTAACAACCAAATCCCCCACCACATCGTCACTTCACCAAAATAATTGGGGTGACGGCTGAGTGACCACAAGCCACTTTGCATAATTTTGACTTTATTAGCTTTGTTGCTAATAAAGGCTCTTAATTCTCTATCAGCTCGAGCTTCAAAATAAAAACCAAATAGCCAAATTAAAATGCCAAATAAATTAAACCATTGCAAAACTCCAACGGAATTAATCACTGGCCAACAAATTAGCCACATGAAAAATCCTTGGGTGATGAAGACTTTTAGGTAGGGGCTACTTTTGAATTGTTCATAGCGCTTATCTTCTTTTTTGTTTTTGTTGCGTTTATATATGTGAGTTGCCAAACGAATACCCCAAATAGAAATAAGTAATAAGGAAATCAATAATTTGAATGATGGCGATAAAATGAAACTAGAAAAAGTGACCAGAATAAAACCAAGTCCCCAAGCTACGTCGGCGATGTCATTTCTTTTCTTCAAAAGGGCAGCAAAATACCAAGCTGTCATGTAAAACCAAATGATTAAAGCACTAGTGATCATAGTAACTTAGTTAAAATTAAGTAACTTATTCCTGCGACTGATGCTGAAAGCACTGTGCCCCAAATTAAATCAACAATGGTGACAAGAAGCGGCCAATCTTTGAGGGTAGCGAGATTAGTCAAATCATAAGTAGCGTAAGCACACAGACCAAAGAGAGCTCCAGTCAAAATTGCAGTCATGAGCGAGCCTTTTTGCAAAGCTGGAGAAATGATTAGAACTACCATGGTAAAAATGTAGATTACATAAAAGAGCAAAGCTGCAGTGAGATTAGGGGTTTTGGTCATGATAAAACCAAGATGTTTGGCGTAGAAATCTTTGGCGACCACGGTGAGCCAAAGACCATCAATTGCTAAAAAGGTGAGGAAAGCAACCAAAAATTGTTTGAACATAAATAAATCATAGCATAAATACTTTATGCAATTATTAAGCACTCAATCTTGGAACTAGAGAGCCAAACTTCGCCATAAACCTATTATAAAATTGTTTAGCTGGCTTAATTTTTTCACCAAACTGTTTATGGGTAACACTATTACTACCAGAATAATCAAGAAATTGATTAATAGCTGTACCAAGATCGTCATAAATAATTGTCTCTGGCTTATCTCCTTTGCCTTTTAAAGCTCTAAGTCTTTTGACCGTCACAGCTTTGCCATCATAGCCAGGTATTTGACCGGACAGTGAACCACCATATTTAGATGCCAAAAGCTGATATTGTGCTTTGATCGGCGCAGATAACTGACTTTCAACAGAGCGAAGAATACTTTGAACTGATTTTAAATCGTTTCCTTCAGAAAAATAAATTCCATTTAAGAGAACTACTGGCAAACCATCGCTTGAAACACCAAATGAACCAAAAACAAAGCCCAAGTTTTTAGTTTTATCATTTTCGTTATCTTTTAATTCTTCAATTTGAAAAACGAAAGATAATGGATCTTTATTAATTGAGGCCACCCATTCTTTATTTGGAATTCCATGAGCTACTCTCATTTCATAATTTGAACTGGAAAAACAGCAAATTTTTGAGTCTGCAAATCTCAACATGGTAATCAGATCATCCTTTTTATCCAAAAGCCGCAACCTTGCCTCTTTGCGTTGCTTTCTTCTAAAACTAGCGTCAAGTTTAGCTAAATCGGTAATAGCATGAATGGGTGATTCTAAGTGAGAAGCAACTTCCTTAATTAAATCCACCTCCCCTTCATTTAGATTTTCAAGCCCAATTATTTCGACAATAATATCAAGCAAAACTAGACTAGAATCTTTTTGTGATAGTGCTTCGAGTTCTTTTTTTGTCTTTTCCAACAATTCTCTTTTTTCCTGGTCAGGTAAATGATCATATCTTTGGGCAATTGGGTTAGTCTTAATTTGTTTTAAATTTTGTTCTAATAAAATTAAATCTTTATCAATAGACTCTATTTGCTCGATGATTCTAGTATTGCTGGGACTTTTTTCTAAATTACCTTTTAGTTTTTCTTTTACAGCTTGTTTCTTTTTAAGATCTGCTTGCAACCTTTTAATCTCTGGATTTTCGTGTTTCAGAGCATCAATAACATCTGTTTTAGCTCTTTTCAAAGCTGAGCGATTTTGTTCCAAAGCTTGAATAACTTCTTCACCATTCACTGGATTAGAACTACTTTTCAAAATACTTTCAAAGGTGAGAGGCAAAATACTTTTTTTTCTAAAATGATCCCATTTATCACTAAGATCGGAGATTAAACGAGTCTCAAAGTCAGGGAAAACCTTTTCAATTTCTTTGATTAATCTTGTTGCCTCAGCCAAAGAGTTAGCATTGATAAGTTTTGTGAGATAGTTCTTAGCCTGTAAATGATCGCTCGCATTCAAATATTTTCGATATTGTGGAACTTTGAAACTAATGCCCATTTGCTCACTGCCTAAAACATCGGCCAGCTCTCTATTAGCGTCTCTTAACTTAGTAGTATCGGAAATATCTAATCTAATCAATTCACCGCTACTTTTACCAAAAGGCGGAGAACCATGCTTAAGATTACTAATTATTTGATCTGCCTGTGCGCTGGTCATGCCACTATTAATCAAAGCTGTTCTAAATTCCAATATTGGCTGCTCATGAATCTGCAATCTTCCAATTAACTCTAGCATTTCTTTAAATTTATCAAAGCTGTAATTGTTCACCAAATCAAAGGTTACTCTGCCATTATTTAAAAGGTAAAAAGCTGAAGCAGCATTTTTATCTTTTGTTAAAAGAGCTATCAACTCACTCTGATCTGCAACAGTTTCAAATTTTTGTTTATATCCTTCCAAAAACTTAACTCTTTCGGCAACCTCTTCTAAAGTTAGTTCGTAGAGATCTGTTTCTTCTCTATCTAGAAGATAATCCAATATGTCGGAAGAAGGCGCAGCGCCCAATCTACAAATCATTTTAATCGCCGCTAATTCTATTCTTTCTTGCTTCAATTCTTGATCTGCTGGCAATCTAACCCAACCTCTAATTTTATCCCGCTCAGTTCTTTTACCTTTTCTTTTTCTAAGCCAGTCATTAATATCAAACTGCAAATATTTGTTTTCTGTAAGTTTGCCAAATAAATAATTAGAATAATGAGCTGGAAGATTCTCATCAGCAGCAATAATAAAAATCAAATCATTTCCTCTAAAAGAGTCTAACTCTGCTAAAGTTTTTAAAATCCTCATAAAATGAGGATTTAAGAATTGATCGTATTGAATGCTATCCTGGCTGGCTAAACTTCTAGCAATTCCAAGCAAAGCGTCTTTTGCTTCTTTAGTGCTAAGCAAATTAATAGTTCCTAACAAATATTTGCCAAGCATTACTTCTTCAATATTTTGATTAGCAATAGCTTCTGTTAACAAAGCAAGGGTGCTTTTGGAAATCAATTCCTGGTTGGCTCTCCAAAAGCCAGTCTCATTCTCTACAGCACTTCTATAGATAATCTGTCTAGCTAATTTTAATTGCTCTGAAGGCACTAAAGATAATAATTGCTCAATAGAATCTTTTTCAGCAAAAGAACCAACTTCAGTGAGCAGCTGTGCATTCAAGCGTCCATTGATTAAGATTTTATCTTTAAGTAATTTATAATCTATTTGTTCAGACAACAATTCTTTTTTGCTAGTCAACAAACTAACTATTTTTTTATTTATAGTGATGAAATTACTTGTGTCAAAAACACCACTTTGCATTTTTTGAGCAACTAAAGACATAAGCTCTCTAGTAACAGTCATGTCTCCATTACTTAGTAACAACTCACTAAGTTCAAAACAATCTTTGGAAAGTGGCCATTCGTTATTCCAATTTTTTAAAATAAAGGTGTTCTTGGTTTTCTTTTGTTCTCGTTTTTGAATTTCATTTTCAAATTTAATAACGGAAATTGCTATATATTTAATCACTTTAGAAGCCCTATCTTTTTCTCCTAAATTTAAAAAAAGTTCATATATTTCCAATAAATTTTTTTTGTTGGCTAGAAAAATCGAATGGGCTTCGTTATGAGAACAATTTTCTTCGAAATTAAAGTTAAATTCACAAATTAGCAAAGCTCTATTAACTTGCTCAATTGCCTTATTTTTTTCTGGAACTAAAAGCCAAAGCTTTGCCATATCAATTATAATTCCAACAATATCTTTTGAAGAATCTTGATTGATGAATTTTTCAGCAATCTCCAAGGTTTTAGTTAATTCATTTTTGTCTGGAAAAGTTGATTGAATTTTGGCTATAGCAATTAATTTTTTAAGAGTATGCTCGTTATTTTGCTCTTTTTCTTGATTTAAAAAGTCATCTTTGTCCAAAGAAAAACTTATGTGTCTTAAGATTAGACTAGTTGTAATTGGTTGTTTAAGTTTTATTTGTAAAGCGGTAATTTGACCAAGTGCAACAATTCTTTGCTCCGAATTATCTGGTATAGCTGCAATGAATTCAGGATACTTAGTTAAAAGTAAAATAGCTTTTTCGGTATGTCCCTCATTTAATAATTCCACTACAGTTTGATGGAAGTAATTGTAATTAACACCAATTGATTTAAATTCTTTAGAAACATCACTTATCAATAATTCGTCAACCCAACTTTTTTCTTTGCTCTTTTTTTCTTCACTTAACTCTTTTGTGAGACCTGGAATAATTCCTTCAAGTGTTCTAATAGCTGATTCTAAATCACCAATTATCATCTGAGTTTTGGCAATAGAAACTGGGAGAGGATTTTCTTTATTCCACCCATAACCATTTCCATTAATCCCTCTATTGTTTTCCCAACCAAATTTTCCTGCTTCAGCAATTAGTCTTTTAGCACTAGTTTTATCTCCTTTTTCTGCATACTGCCTAGCTATTCTCAGCATTGTGTTTTCTTTTTGAGCAGGCATGGAAATCTTTTCCAAAACAACCTCTGCTTCAGCAGTCATACCTTCTCTCAATAAAAACTCCGCAAAATACATATTAATTTGAGAGACATCATCGCCATGAGTGAAAACTTCATGGGGTTCAACTTCTTTATTTTCAATTATTCTGATTAATTCTTTCATCTGTGAAATAGCTTCTTCAGCAGAAATAATTTTGGTTTCTGAAGTTTGATCAGTAGCTATATCAAAAATGGCATAGAATTTTGCCGTTGAGAACTCTAGATCACCAACAATTTTAAAAGCCTTATCAATCATTTCCTTAGCCCACTCAATCTGATTATTTTTTAAACAAATATCTTTTGCCCGAAGACATAGTGTTATTTGATTTCTTGGTGAAATTTTAATTTTATTTAATATGGAAATTGTAAGCTGATAAATGTCGGCATCATTCTGCTTATTAAGATATCGATATATAAAATTCAATTGGACATCTTGGCTTTCAATACTACTAATGATTTTTATTGCTGTATCTTGGTCTAAAACTCCATTAGCATAAAGAAGATCAATAAAATTTTCAGCCAAAAAAACAGCTTTTATTCCTCTTTCATTTTCAATCATTTCGCCTGCTATCTTTAAAGCTTCTGCTTTTTCACCAATTTGAAAATAAAGTTCAACTAATTTTAATAATTCTTTTTCTTCAAAAATTTCTTCTATATCTATATTGGTGAGAGCATCTTTCGCTCCTAACAAATCACCACCTTTAACCAAAGACTGAGCTAATGCTAAATTTCTAGAGTTTTCTATATAAGTAAAACGAAAACCCTGTTGCATGGCTTCGGGTAGTTTAGTTCTCAGGTTCTTTAATGCTAAGGCACTTAAAGACTGAAAAGAAACCAGATTTAAACTTCTTTCTGCTGGAGAAATAGATTCAGCGCTTGTATTCTCTGTGTTTAACTTGGCTTCATTCATAGCAACAAAAAGCTACTGTAAAAAGTAAGCAATCCCCATAATCAAAATTAAATAGAACAAACAAACAGCTATCATCAAATCTTTTTTGGTAAAGATTTTTTCTTTAATTTTTAAAGGAATTATTATGACGATGGCAATTTCCGCAAAAAAGACATTAACCCAAGCCCAGTGATACAACCAAGTTAGCCACATGGGAAAGTAGCTAATATCTTCTTCAATGTTGCCAAATTTATCCAAAACAGTTGCAAGACCAAAAATATCTTGAGTGATGTCCTTGAGAAAATGAAATAAAACAGCGAGAAAGATAACGAGTAAACTAAATTTCCAGATTTTATAAATCATAGTTATAGCTTAGCATTTTTTAAAGAATTTCAAAAATCTTTATTTTAGATTTCATCCCTGAAATAAATCTAATTGCTGATTTTTTAACTTTGAAATATTCTGCTAGTGCTTCGATTACCGCTAAATTAGCTTGGTTCTCAACTGCTTTTTGCGCAACATAAATTTCAAAGTTACCCAAATTATTTTTGATAATTCTTGGTTTTTTGGAGTTGGGATGGACGCAAACAGAAATTCTCACAAGCTGTATTTATATTTCACGATTTTTGTAATCAGATCAAAGGGAATTGGCTGATCTAAATTAAATTTAATAGTACCTTTGGCTGTTTCGTATGCTGTTAGTTCTTTTTGGAAATGCTCAATGATCTGTGGTCCTGGATAAAGTCCCAAATGATTTTTGAAAGCTGCGTACATGATGGATTTATCATTTAGTCTAAAAGAAGGCACTCCATAGCTCATTCTTTCTTCTGCTGCTGGCAATAAAGTCTTAATTAAATTTCTAGTTTGAGTTAGAACTTCTTGTTGTTTTGTTTCTTGCTTGGAAATATAGGTGGAAATTTCTTTGTTCATTTTTATTCTTTATTAATTTTTATCGCGATGAGAGCAACCTGGCCAGCAACATGGCCTGCGCTTACCCTTAAGTAAATCTTCCTGCAAACGTCTCAGGTGATCTTTTCTGGTTTCTGCCTTTTTGACTGCGGTCACCCAACAAATCCATTCGTTTCTTGCTAAAGGTGTTAGATTGTTCCAAAGTTCTAAAACTTCTGGATTAGAAATTAAAACATCTTTCAGATCAGTTGGAAGTTGGTGGACTACGCCAGAGTTGATTTGCATCTATTTGTTAAAAATATTGAATAATAAACATTTTTTATTACACACTCTTTAACTCTCAAAAAGACTAATTCAACAGCAGAAAAAAATGAAAAAAATCGTAACTTTTTTGCCAGTCAACTTATAAATTATAGTTTTTTATACTCTCAGAAAACTTTTTAACGAACTCTTTAAAATAGAGCCAAACATCCATCCATGCATTATCACTTTGTCCGCTGTCTTCTAGGAATGTTTCTAATCCTATTAGAACTATGTTGAACACAAAAATCACTTGCAATAAAAAGTCTGGATCGCCATTTATGTCTTCAAATTCTTTAGCTATATCCATATATAAATCAGGATAATTATCCTTGCATATGTTCAGCTTATAACAAATAATTGAAAATGCAGTAAATGTATAATTCTTACCTACCAAAGTTTGATCTTCTATCAATGTTTTTCTCAAATCTTCATTCAATAAGTCCATTCTTCTATGTAGTATTGCAAATGCAATCCCCGCCCTTGAATTTGGCTTATTTACCAAATTAAGTCTTTTAGTTTTTTTAACTTTACTCCAATTGATAATTACGACACTTTCAGAATTTTCTCTTAATTTAAACTTATCCAAAAAATGACGATCAAAGTAACTAATTTCCTCTGAAACAATTTCAGAAAATACATTGGCTATTAAACCTAATATTTGTTTTAGACCATTTTCTCTTGCTATTGAATCTAAAGAGGGAAATCTTTCTGGATCAATGTATTCTTCCATAATAAATGTTTTTCCCTCTAAAAAAATTTTAGGCGCTAAAGTTCCAGAAAAATCACCCTGTCGGTAGCTTGATTCGTATGAATTAAATCCAACTCTTTTGTATTTAATAACATACGAAGCCTCTTCTGATTTAATTAAAATTATTAATCTATTTGCACTATGTTCAGTTGTGTCTCTACTTTTTATTAAAGAAATTTTTGCATCTTCTATTCTCAAAAATGATAAAATTTTTGGAAGCCTTCTTAAGAGAGTTTTAATTTTTCCAGATTCATCTTCAACAACGCCATTATGATTAGTGTCTGCTAATTCCAATACAAGATTGTTTATTTGATCAGAATATTTTTCTACATTACCCATATTTGACATCTTTTATTATTAAGCAGATAAAATTAATTACTAAATTAGTCTAATAATAATATAGTTGTAAAAAAAATAACAGGGATAAACTATATATCAAATTAAAGAATAAAAAGCTTAAAAAGAAAATGATGGAGCACTCAGTTCTGGAACTCGTGCGGCCTTATAACCACTCACTCCACTGGGGGGGTGATTATACTCAAAATGAGACAGTATATAATCATATTTGTTTCACTTATGTCTAAAAACATAAATTTTATCATTAAGCTCAAAGATGGTAGAAAGCTTGCTTACTGTGAATATGGCAATCAGGATGGCAAACCACTCTTTTACTTTCACGGCTGGCCAGCATCACGTCTTTCTGGTTCTGAATTGGATATATCAGCAAAAAAGCTGGGAATAAGAGTAATATCTCCAGATCGTCCAGGATTTGGCTTATCAACTTATAAAACAAATAGAACTTTACTTGATTGGGCGGACGATGTTACTGAATTAGCTGATAAATTAAAACTTAAAAAATTTGCCGTAATAGGAGTTTCTGGTGGTGGACCATATGCCGCTGCTTGTGTATATAAATTAAAAGATAGAGTTACTAAAACTGCCATTGTCGTTGGACTATCTCCAATTGTTTCCAAAGAAATAACTAAAGGTATATTTTTTATATCTAGAATTGGCTGGAATAATTATCATCAATTTCCATTCTTAAGAAAATTGGCTTCTTTGATTGGAGCTTTGGAATTTAAATACTTTCCAATAATTGGCAAAATAGTTGGTTTCCAAGCAAAAGAAGATAGACAAATGCTTAAAAATAAAAAAGAAATCAGTAACTTTGCTTCTAGTAAAGAGGCTTATCGACAAGGTATTAAAGGTCCAGCATTAGACTTAAAAATCTACACTGATGATTGGGGATTCAAATTAAGCGATATTAAAACAAAGGTTTATCTTTGGTATGGAGCAAAAGATAGAAATGTTTCGTTGAATATGGGGAAGTATTATCAATCACAAATACCAAACAGCAAACTTTTTATTGATGAGAGCGGTGGACATTTATTTAGAAAAGAATGTGAAGAAAAAATTATTAGCTCTCTAATCAGCTAATTTATTGTAAAAAAAATAAGCAAGTGACTGTGGAAAATTCTTTTTTAAAATCACTAATCATAAAAATTAATTTATTGTTCAATTTTTAGATTCAATTATTTCATTAATTAGTTCTTTTTTCCAAACTATTCCCAATTGAGCTTTCAATTCATCTTCACCTAAACGACCTGAGTAAATTCCTAAAAATTGATAAGCATCTGTAGTCCAATCTTCATCATCATCAGTTTTTATAAAATATCCTTTATGTTGCATTATTACGGGAGATCCAGACATACCTTCTCTTGTTGCAGTATCAACTAGAATTTTAGGGTAATTCCCTCCAGGTTCACTTGCAATACTTGCTCTTTTCCATATCGGCAACTCTTTTCTTCCATTTATTCCTTTTGGGAAACCCAAAATAAATACATCCCTAGCAATTTCTATTCGTAGATTAGTAAATTCATAATCATTTATTGGATTCGGTTTAAACTTGGTCGGAATTCTGATAGGTAAAATTGCAATATCAACTTTTGATTTGTATCTTGGATGTTGAAGCCATTTTCTTTGATCATTTTCTATCAAATCAAAAGAATAATCTTCCCACTCAAGTATTTCTTTATTTAAAACTAATTTGCACTTAATTTTATTTGGTATAGCTGCAGTCGGTGATAAAGGTTGATCATTATCTGGATCTCTACCGGAAAAATTGTGCCAATTAGATACTAAATAATAATTATCATTTTTCTTATACACGAATGCTGTTCCTAGAGCCAGATAAGTTTCATCAAAGTACAACTTAATCTTAATTGGAACTTTAGAAAGGTAGTGTATCCTGACTAGTTCATTGTTCATTTTGGTTTAATAAATAAGATTACTAATACTATTATACCAACGATTACAGGCTTCAAAACTCACATCTGGTAAATTTAGAAGAAAAGAAGTGTGACACATCAACCTAATACAGCAAATAGACGTGTCTATCCAGAAAAAATCGATACTTGCGGAAGGGGCGGGACTCGAACCCGCGGTGCCCGAAGGCGACAGTTTTCGAGGC
>CAZIBP010000001.1:0-106917 GCA_964537665.1 uncultured Pseudomonadales bacterium | reverse complement strand
CGCTCCCATAGTTTAACGGATAGAACGGAGGTTTCCTAAACCTTAAATCCAAGTTCAATTCTTGGTGGGGGCACGGCATTAAAGCATCATTAAAACCAAAAAACATGAGTTACTTTTTTATTGGTTTTCGCTTAATGCCCATAGGATCCCAAGATAGTTTTTCCTCAATTTTCCTATCAATCTCACCATCTTCTTCGACCATCTTCAAGCGATCTTCAAAAGAGATTTGTTTTTCTTTAGACCAATCATAATTACTTCCACTCCATCTCAGTATCTCAATTAATCTAAAATGAAGAGGATGCTTCTTGGAAAATGCTTTAATAATTTTTTTGGATTGATATTCTGTAAGTCCCTCAAACAAAGTGCCTCTTGCTCCTTTTACATGTTTAAATGGCGTCCCATTCATAGCAACATCTGTTGCCTGCTCTATACTTAATAATTTTTGCGACATTTCAACTCTGGAAATTAATTTCTTTTTTTCAAGACTACTTAACCCACTACTTAATTCTGTTGCTCTGTCATCAAAAATAAGAACAACTTGTAGATCTGATCTTTTCTTCATGATTTCTACAAGGATGTTAAACCCAGAATTCCAACCACCAACGCTTTGTCCTATTTCATCAATAACGAGAACATCCCCAAGCTCTTGAGCATATGCTATATATGATTCATCTAATATTTCAGCATGACTAACTTTTTTTCCTCTATTTTTGCAGCTTCTTTCAATCTAAAATCTTTAGCTGGAACACCTTCTTCATCTGGTTCTTCAATTTCATCAGAAATGCCATTACACTCCCAATAGTATGGCGAATCCTGATGATGTTGTACTACGTCTTTTTTAACTTCCTCCTGTGTCATAAATATAGATAGATTCTATCAGCTGAATGAGCTTATATAAATGCCGCCATGATAAACAGAGTTCCCTTCCTCATACTGAGAGATTGCTAATACGACAACTCAAGTCTTCTCAAATCAGGTAGAAAAGTGTTTATTAGATCAACTAATATTTATCAACACTTAGTTGGTAACGCAAGAATTTTATTCTTAATTCTCCATGTGGCTCTGATATTCGGGCATAACTGGATTGATTGGAGACGGAGAAATTGCAGTTAGCTCTTCAAAGAGATTGTCAAAATCAGTTAAGTGAAATCTATTAAACATTATTTCTACTAATTTATTTGCATTACGCTCAGTCGATGTATCCAAGATGGAATGTTGTTTGGCTTCAGCAATTAAAATTTGCTTTATTTGCTCTGCTATTTCTTTAGCCTCTTTTAATTTGTTGACATCTAAAGAAGATAATATGCCCAAACCTTCCTCAGCACTTTTTATTGAAACTTTTCTTTCCATCATAAATTTGATCTATTATTAACTTAAAAAATAAACATTATCCACCCGATTCTCGTAAACTTTTTCTGCGGTTTTTCTAAAACCAAAAGATTCATACAATTTTTGCACTGGTTGATTCCAAAAAGCAGAATTGGTCTGCAAAGAAAAAACTAAATTACCAGTGAGTTTGGTGAAACCAACTTGTTTGTTGAGCTCTAGCCAATGAGTCAGTAATTCTTTACCCAAACCTTGCCCCTGATATTTGCGATCGATGGCCAAATCACTGAAATAAATCGAATTAACTGGATATTGCTTATTGCCTTCTGCTTCACGCTCATAGGCAATTGCCACCCCCACATATTCCCCATCTTCAGTCAGGGCAATTAAACTATGTGACCATTTTGCGTGAAACAGACGCTCCCCTTTTTGCTCGGCTAAAAGTTGTTCGAGGGTGTGCTTTTCTACTAATTTAATTTGGTCTAGAGATTCACAAATTTCTTTAGCGTACTTTTTAACTAATTTAAGCGAAAGATTTTTTATTTGCATATTTAAATGCTAACAAAATAAAGCTAAATGCAGTCTCCCACCCTCAATACTATTTTTATAATCCTTCGTACTCCACTTCGCCTTCAGCGTAAACTACGGCCTCAACCACGCTGTGATAAGAGAATAACTCGTCAGCATTAAAAACAATCCCAATCTCACGTTCTGCATCTGAATTGTTGGAAGAAGCGTGAATGAGATTCATTTGTTGACTCATACCAAAATCACCTCGAATGGAGCCGCCTTCTGCTTCACGACCCAAAGTGGTTCCCACTAATTTGCGCACCACCGGCACCGCATCAATACCCTCCCAAACCATCGCCACAATTGGCATTGAAGACATAAAACTTTTTAAATCTTTAAAAAAACTCTTCTCTCTGTGCTCAACATACCACTGGTCAAGCATGGTTTCACTCATACTGACCATTTTTAGACCAACCAATTTGAGCCCTTTGCGCTCAAAGCGAGCAATAATTTCTCCAATTAAGCCTCTTTGCAAACCATCTGGTTTAACGAGGACAGCTGTTCTAGTTAATTTCATTTTGACCTTTCTTTCTTACTATATATTTTTACTAATTTTTAACTCTATCTTAATATAAACTAATATTCAAAATAACATCAAAAGTATTCTTTTAAATTGCTATTTTAGCTAACTGCTTAATTTAAATATTCTTTAATACTAATTAATATATCAAAATATAAATTAAGACATCGCTAAACGCAATTTTTCCTCATTTTTAAAGTTGCCAATAATTGCCAAGCGCAGTTCATTTTCGCGAATAATCTTTGTGGCCACCCGCTGCAAATCGTCAATGTTAACAGCGTCAATTTTAGCCAAAGTCGCTTCCACAGAATTAAGTTCGTTGCGCAATAACTTCTTCAAACCAAAAAACTGAGCTACGCTGTCATTACCCTCCAAACTTAATAGAGTCTTGCCGCGAAGGTATTCTTTGGTTCTTGCAAGCTCCTGAGAGTCAATTTTTGCCTTCTTACTCAACAGATCAGTAAAAACTGCCTTACTGACCTTGATCGCCTCTTCTGCACGATTTTGGTCAACTCCAGCGCTACAGCCAAATAAACCAGCATCATGAAAGAAATCCAGATCAGAATGAACATAGTAAGCCAAACCCAATTCTTCTCTAACCTTGCTAAACAAACGTGAGCTCATATTGCCCCCCACCAAAGCTGCCAGCACCTGCAAAACATAACGATCTTCATCCGCTGTTTTCAAGCTTGGCCAAGCCATCACAAAATGAGCCTGCTCGGTCGCTTTATTAATCAAAGTAAATTTCTGATCAGAGAAAGATTGTTTAGCAATTGCACTGGGACTAACAGCATCTGTTTTTGGGAAAAGATTTTTAGCAGTCAATCGTTCATCTTGCATTTTTGCCAAAGCTTTTTCTATCTGCCCAAGCAATTCTGCTTCGCTCTTAGCTAAATCTTTCAAACCACCCGCTACAACCAACAGTAAGTTTTCCGGGCCATAATATTTTTTTAAGAAATCTTGAAAATCTTGAGTGGTAAAAGAATTAATGGTTTCTTTTCGCCCAATAATTGGATGAGCCAAGTCTCGACCTTTAAATACCATTTGCTCAAAAACATCAGCAATATGGCTAGAAGGGTTGTCTTTGTACATGTTCAATTCTTCGATGATGACCCCCTTCTCGCGATTGATGTCATCTTGCTTCAGTTCTGGCTGAAAGAGCATGTCTGACAGCACATTGAGGGCCAAAGAAAAATTGTTAGCAGCTGATCGAACATAGTAGCCGGTATATTCCTTGCTAGTAAAAGCGTTAAAGTCTGCTCCAACACTATCCAAAGTTTCCGCCAAAATTTTGGCGGTTGGAAAATTCTTAGTTCCCTTGAAAACCATGTGTTCAAAAAAATGAGCCAAACCTTCTTGTTTTTCTTTTTCGTAGCGTGAACCAGTATTAGCCAAAAACATGGTGGTTACTGATTTGCTCTTTTCAATGTCTATAAAAATGACCGGTAATTTACGTGAATTTTTGGATGAAAAAATTTCTTGATAAGAGGTTTTAAACATATTTGTTGATTTTTATTTTACCACTTCCAAATAAAAATCTACTAGCAGAAAAAGGCGAAAAAAGAGCGAAATAAATTGAATATTTTTTGTACTCTTTATCAAAATTAGCTTTCGATAAAAAAATGTCATTTTATGGCAAAAAATAATTACTCATTTATGAGATAAATAACTAAGATCATTTATTTATACTCCAATTAAGCCAAAAACCAAGCTTTATTTAAATTTTACTTAATTAAACTCAATTTTTAGCTATTTAAAAAACAAAAATATAGCTAAAAAATTAGTAGTGTAACTATTCAAATTACAGTTTAAATGAACAAAAAAATTTAAATTTAGTAACGCCAAAAGAGATTTATGAACATCTTTTAACTTGATTAAAATTAGAAAAGTTATCAAAAAATACAAATCTCATTTGCAAATTACTAAAGAATTTGTCATACTTTTTTTCGTAAATTGGAAGCACATTACTGCCCGCTTTCTTTTGCCGGTAACTCACTTTTTTAAGTACAATTTTAAAAAAGTTAGTGTTTTTTGTACTTTAACCAAAAATTTTGACCATCACTTAGTATTTCGATCATACCCAATTGGTCGGTGCGCCAAATTTTGGCGGCGACCAACTCAAAGTTGGCCAAAACTGCTGAATTTGGGTGCCCAAAACTATTATTTTGACCACTGCTAATCAAGGCCAATTCGGGTCTGGTTTTAAGCAAAAAATCAAGTGAAGATGAGGTTTTGGAGCCATGATGCCCTACTTTTTGGATATCTACCTCTGTTATCAGACCATGATCCATGAGTGCTACTTCTCTGGTGGACTCGAGGTCTCCTAGAAACAATAATTTCAATTGACCAAACTCAACTAAAAATGCGATAGATAGGTTATTATTACTCTCATTTACACCCATTTCAGTTAAATCTTCGACCGATAAGTTGTGTTCGGGTTTTTGCCATATAAAAACCCCATGTTTTTCTAAAAAAGAATATTCTGCCAAGCTTAGCTCGAAAGGTGCAATAAAACTCACAGAAAGCGAATTAACATTGTTGATAATACTATTATACTTAGCCTGGTAATCAGACTTAAATTTTGAAAGAGCAATCTGTTGGCCCAAAAACGGCTGTTTGATGATTGTCCCAGCCTCCTGCATCGAGACTAAAATTTCTTTTAACTCGAGAAAAAGATCATTCTTGGCATAATCGTTCAGGGGCAAAAAAATGTAACCAACAGTATAATTTTGTGACAACTGCCTAAAACCACCAATATGATCAGCATCAAAATGAGTTAAGATTAATACATCAATCTTTTTATCCCAAAAAGGTAATTGCTTATTTAGACAATTAAGCAATTGATCGTCTGGACCAGTATCAATTAGCATCTGGGTGTAAGCATAACTGAGTAAAATCGCATCTCCCTGCCCCACATCGCAAGCGGTGAGGTGCAAAAATTCGTCTGGCCATTTGGCTAACAATTCCCACATAAATAAAAGCCAAAAAGTAAGTAAAACAATAACCCTCATTTGAAAACCCTATATTTATTTTTTGAGTATTTTTGATTTTTCAAATAAAATACCAGTAAAATACTTAGTAAGTTTATGATCACAAATATCATGGTATATAGTTCTTTATTCCCAGTAAAATCAATCTTTTTCCAAGTTATTTTTTCCAATAAATTAATTAAAAGAAATAATATATCCAATATTTTGGATATCAAAAAGGATAAAACATAGCTAAAAGAGGGAGTTGAAATGAAACTAGTAATAAAAAGATTGATAAATGAAACTAAAAACAAAATTGTTAATAGCTCTACCAGAGGTAAGACCAAAAAATTGGCTAAAATGGCTAAATAATTCAATTCAGCAAAATTAAAAATTAAAATCGGAAACAAAAAAAATTGAGCAGAAAAAGTAAATAAGATACTTCTAATTAAATAATTTTTATTGATAAATGGTTCTTTTTCTAATAAATTATATAGAAACAAAATACCAAAACTGGCCAAAAAAGAAAATTGAAAACTCAAAGATTTTAGATAAAAAGGATTGATAATTAGCATAAAAAGCCCTGACAAATATAAATTAAAAATAGCTAAATTTGTTCTTTGTAAAACAAAAATAGCGAAAAAGGTTAAATTAAGGGTTAAAAAAGCTCTTGTGGTAGAAGCTACAGGACCCACCAGAGAGAAATATAAGAAAATAATGAAGAAATAAAGCCAAAAGCTCCATTTTCTGGTCAAATACTTGAGAAAAGGCTTGATAAAGAACAAGCAAAAATGCAAAAAGATACTAAAATTGGCCGAAGAAGCTGATAAAATGTGCAGAATCCCTATAACTTTAAAAGAGTGATAGGTATCTTGATCTATTCCAGAGACATCACCAAAGAGCAAACCCTCAGCTAGAGGTCGACCTCTGGACCCAATTAGCTCCTCAAGTTTCTTGAGGTAAAATTTGCGCCAAGCAACTAAAAATTCTTGACTGGAGATGTAGCGATATTTAACCGAAACTGAAACAGTTTTGAAAAGATATATTATGCTATTTAGCAAGCTTTTTTGGTAAAAAATACCATTATCAATCCACCCACAGATCTTGCTAAATGATTTATTCTGTTTATCTTTGATATATTGCTGATTTTTGATGCAATTAACCCCTTCACTAGGCTTGAAAAGCTCTAAATTGGTGACTGTTTTCGTCTTTGTTTCGTTTTTACTTATTTCTTTACAAAAAAATAAATTTACTTGGTTTTTTTGATCTACTTCAGTGATATTTCGGGTCTTAAATATTAAATGAAAATTTTGATTGAATATAAAGAATATTATTAGTATCAATATATATGTTTGTATTTTTCTAAAATTACTATAAGTCATTACTGCTTTTGATACGAAAATAGCTAGTTACTCTAAAATTTGAATTAAATATATTAAAATTTATTAATTGACCATATTTTGACAATTTTTAGCAATCAAATCACTAGAGTGACAGGCTAGAAAAGTGACAAATAAAATCCCATAACTATTAACTTTTAAAGTGTTTACAGCTTGAGCTGAGTTTTTAGACTATTAAATAAATTTTCTGACAGCACACCCTTGCTAAGTAATTCCTCTAGTTGCAAATAAGGACGATTAGCAATAATTGTTTGAGCTTTAACCTCACCAATTCCTGTCAAAGCTTGGAGTTGCTCGAGAGTTGCTTGGTTAATGGAAATTCCTAATGTGACGGCTGGCTCATCAAGATGAGCGGCTGCTTGATCTTCTTCGATAAGATTCTCTCCGCTAAAAGGAATGTAAATTTTGTCTTGGTTTTTAAGTTCAGTGGCTAGATTAAGAGTTTTGGCAACATAAAATTGATCAGCATCTTTGACAAAACCACCAGCCGTACTAATTAAATCTGCTACTCTTTGACCAATCTCCAATTGATAAATGCCTGGTTTCTTAACTGCTCCCTGAATGTCAACTTTGATTAGCCCCAAGCTAAGAGCTCCTTTATTGGCAAAGGCTGTTTCTGCACAGGAAGGACAGAAGCATTCCAAATTCTTGGTAGTTTGAAGAAGGGCTAAAACAGCCACACTGGCCAGCCTAAGCCCAACAACAATCAACAGCAAAGGAATAAAAAAACTAAAAAAATTAAAGATTTTTGACACTTGGTCAATTATGAATTAAGCAGGTTGCAACAAAGAGGACGTGAATTAACTTACTACTAAATTCACCACTTTGCCCAAAACATAAATTTCTTTTTGGATACTCTTCCCTTCAAGCCACTTCTTTAGTGCTGCTAGGCCCTTAACGTGACCCAAAAGAGCATCTTTTTCATTTAGACGAGCTGTGGGCCAAGCAATTTGTGTTCTGACCCTACCATTGACCTGAATTACAATTGTCACCTCTTCTTTAAGCAACAAAGATTGGTCAAATTTTGGCCAAGAATCTAAATGAACAGATTGTTTCAAATCAGATCTGATTGCTCTACATCGATCGTAAAGTTCTTCAGCAATAAAAGGAGCAAGTGGAGCCAGAAGTTTAATTAAGTCTAACAACTCTACCTGATCAAATAGTAAATGATCATTTTCATCCACTTTTTCCCAAACATTAATTAATTCCATCAATGCAGCAATCGCCGTATTATATTTCAACTCCGGTAAATCTGTACTCAATTTTTGAATTGTCCAATGTAGTTTCTGCACTAATTCAATCCTGCTTGCAGATAATGAAAGAGATGTTTGGCTGTGTTTGACAATCTCTCGATTGACCAAACGATAAACCTTGCGCAAAAATCTGGCTACACCTGCCACTGCACGAGGATTCCAAGGTTTGTCGGCTTCAAGTGAACCCATAAACATCTCATAAACTCTGAGCGTGTCGGCCCCGTATTCTTGAATAATTTCGTCTGGATTGATTACATTTCCCTTACTCTTGCTCATTTTTTTACCATCGGGACCGAGAATCATACCTTGATGACGCATTTTGGCAAATGGCTCACCTGATGGTAAATCTAGATAACCTTCATCTCGCAAAAACTTACTGAAGAATCTGGAATAAAGCAGGTGCAAAACTATATGTTCTGGGCCAATCAAGTAAAGATCGATCGGTAACCAAGTCTTGAGGGTGGCTGAATCGGCGAATTGCTGGGTGTCACGAGCAGCACAGTATCTCATGTAGTACCAACTTGAATCAACGAAGGTGTCCATTGTGTCATACTCTGGAGTCCAACCTGGACCATAAAGTGTCTCTACTCTATCTTTAAACTCCTTTGAAGAACGTAGTGGCGATTCGCCTGTCGGCTTAAAGTCAACATCATCTGGCAACAACCAAGGCAAATGTTCTTCTTTGACCAGGTGTGCTTGACCTTTAGGATCATAAACGATCGGAATTGGTGCTCCCCAATAACGTTGACGAGAAATCAACCAATCACGCAATTTGTAAGTAGTTTGCCATTTAGCAAAGCCTTGTTCGATCATCCATGTGGCCATTTGTTTTTTGCCTTCACCCCAAGCATTCAAGCCATCAAATTGAGTTGAATTAACTAATTGACCCTCACCTTCGAAAGGTCGCTCCCCTTGTGCCACAGCTTGGTTGAGAGCTGAATCAACATAACTAACCACCTGTTTAATGGCCAAATCATATTTCTTTGCGAAAGCGAAATCTCGCTCATCGTGAGCTGGTACACCCATCACAATACCTGTACCCACGTTCATCAAGACATAATCTGCAATATAAAGCGGCACTGCTTGATTATTAACTGGATTAATGGCCAAAAGACCTGTATCAACCCCAGTTTTGTGTTTTTCACCAATTTTGCGCTCTTCTTCGGTTTTCTTGAAAGCTTGATCTAAATAGTCTTGCACCGCAACCATCTGAGCTTGAGGAACTTCTTGCTCCAAGTGCATTTCTAAGAATTTTTCTGGAGCAATCACCAAAAAAGTTGTTCCAAATACAGTTTCATGAAACTTCGTCCACACCGTCAATTTTTGCTGACTATTCATTAAATTAAAATCGATACTTAAACCTTTGGAGCGACCAATCCAATTGATTTGTTGGTTTTTGGTCGGCTCTGGCCAATCGACCAATTTTAGACCTTCAATTAATTCATCCTTGTAAGCAGTAATTTTGAAATACCATTGTTTGAGATCCTTTTGGATTACTTGGCTATCGCAGCGCTCGCAAAGTCCAGCCACCACTTGTTCATTGGCTAAAACAGTTTGACAAGAAGGACACCAATTAACCTTACCATCACTTTGGTAAGCTAGACCTTTTTTGTACAATTGTTGGAAAATCCACTGAGTCCACTTGTAATACTCTGGGTGATTAGTGGCGATTTCATAGCTCCAATCATAAGAAATGCCCAATCTCTTTACTTGACTGCGAAAAGTATTGATTGCGTTCTTAGTAGTTTCTCTCGGATGAATGCCTGTTTTAATGGCGTAGTTCTCAGCTGGCAAACCAAAAGCATCCCAACCGACTGGAAAAAAGACTTTTTTACCGTTCATGCGCTTGAATCTTGCTTGGATATCTAAAGCCGTTTTTGGCTCAACATGACCAACATGCAGACCAGATCCTGATGGATAAGCGAAAGCGTAAAGCAAATATTCTTTATCCTTTTGTTCTTGATCTGCCAAAGTTAGATTGCTGCTACAAAACAAGGCTTTTTCTTCCCAAAAGTTTAGCCATTTTTTTTCCACAGCTAAGTGATCGTATTTATGATCTGGCATAAGAGTGTTTTCCTCCTTTTAAATTGTATCTCTTTTTAGAGAGGAAGGCAATTTGCACTTGATCAAAAAGAATAACCTATAACAACAAATTGACACCAGCCAATCCAAAGCAAAGTTATAGAAAAGAGTTCCGAAATAAAGTCAAAGTCATTTTAAAAATTTCCAAGCCGTTTTTTAGACATTTCGGTTTATCAAAATTTTATGATCTGGATTTTTACCCAAATTTTTACCAAAGTACAATAATTACAAACCAAAAATTTTTTATTGCATATTTGCTGCTTTATTAATGCATAATCTGGTAAGCTTATTCACGAAAAACATAAATTTCAATTATAAGTATATCCTTCTATTATTTATTGCTTTGGGTTTTGCTAAAAAAATAGCAACCCAAAACTTGAATCTTTACGGATTATTATGGCAAAGAAAAAGCGAAACAAGGTGAATAAGCCGAGTTGATAAATCATTTATGGGCAATTTTGATCAATTTCCAGATTACATCAGAGATAAATTAAATAAAAAAGCAAAAAAAAGACGAAAGTCCTATATTAAGAGGCAGTTTTGTAGCTTGGCAAGCAATTTTTTTGGCTCCTCTACTTCTGGAAAGTAGAAAGTCAGCAAGGCAATATTATTCTCCAAAATGCCTAAAAATCGATTTAAAGCCGAAAAAAAATTGTTTTTTTCTTGTTGAGTGAACTCTTTTTTGTTTAACTTAATACTTATCAGTCGGTCTAGTTCTTTGCTAATACTTGAGTACAGCTCCAAAAGGTCGGTTAGACCAGCCTTTGAGCCTATAATTTTGAAGTCATCGCCAAACAACCACTCTTTGACTTTGAGAACTAAAACCGCATTTTTATATGACTTTTGCAATTCCATTTTGATCTTTTCAGTCATTAAACCAGGATAAAGGTAAACCGCCCTTGTTAGAGAAATTGCCCTATTCTGAGTCAAGAAAGAACGTAAGTAACGAAAATTTTTGTCTGTACTTGGTGCACTTAAAAAAACCATGATCGACCACTCACCCCTCCATTCCTCATTGATGTTAGTCAAAGCCGGAAACAGGTCTTCTAAATAGCTCTGTCCATGCGAACTCAAGCTATAGCGCCATTCAGACTTGGTCTTATCAATTCTCAATAAATCTTTTTTATCTAAAAGAAACAAAGACGAATGCAAACCTGTAACACTAAGTTCTGGTAAGAGTTGCTCAAGTTGTGAAAAACTAAGCCACCAGGACTCCTTTGCAGATGGATAAAGAAAAAGTAAAATTTTTTTGCTGTTTTCTTTCATGAATCGTTCTTTTTTTATTAAACCCGCATTTTTTTCATTAATATTAAATATGCAAGAGAATAACTGCTGTTTGAGTTTTCCACAATTTCTATTACCCAAAACTCAAAATCGGCTCTTTTACCTATTAGCAAATTACTGACATTTTTAGTCATCCAGACTAAAAAGCTAAAATTTATCAATTAAAAAGTCGGTCAAAACCCGTATTTTTAATTTTCACTTCACATAATACACAAAAATTAAGCAAATTAACAAGGGTGAAAGTTGTGGAAAAGATAATGAGCCAAAATTAATATTTTCTCTGTAATTGATTAATTTGATCTACTTTGTCTATCTTTGTATGTAATGAAAATCCGTGAAAACAAATCGGGAATAGCAAATATCTTTTCTCGAGTGTCGTTTTTCCTAGCTGCAAATAAAAACCCGAAAATATCTTCCCTATTGCCTCTTAATCTACTATTCTCTAGACTAGAAAAAGTTAACAAAAAAGGGCCCAACAAAACCGTCTAATGATCTGGATTAGACAAACAAAAAAGACTAATTTAATAATGCCTGCCAAAATACCCAAACCCACCAATCCTTTTCCAGTCTCTGCCGATAAAATTGGTCTACTACGGTCTTTCAAAAAAACTATTGAACAAAATCAGCAGCAAATCCTTGAAAAAAATACCCAAAAAGCTAACCCCATCAGCACAAAGCAATCAAAAGATGTCCAAGAACATCTAAAGAACTACCTTTTGGCAGTCAAAGAGACCGGTTGCTCAGCAGCAACGATTCGTAATTACAAGAGTGATATCAATCAATTTCTTGATTTTATTGATAGCAATGATTTAAACGATCTTAGAAACAAACCCAAACTATTAGCTTTCGCCCATTACCAGAGAGATAAAGGCCTTAAAGAAAGCAGTGTCAAACGTAAATTAATCAGTATTACTCAGTTTAAAATTTGGCTCAAAGAGCAAGGCCTGCTAAATTCAGAAATTCCGCTTAGCACCTCAGCAGAAAAAGATTCGACAACCCAAGATGATACTTTGGAAAGAAAAATCATTGATCAAAACCAACAAAAACAAGGCGAAAAAAATCCGGATCAAACACAAACTCCAGAAGAAAAAACCCATAAATTAGCTCAAAAACCTTCCAGTCGATTTTTGATTTTCTTGAACTTATTAGCTCTCTTATTGTTTCTTGGTGGTTTGGGATATTTTGCTTACCAACAGTTTGGTCAAGCACTTGTTTCAATGGCTTACCCGAGCACTCCTACCGCTCCAAATCGCATACTTTCATATCAAGGTCGCCTAACCGATACCACTCAAAGTCCTATTTCTGCTCCCACCACGATGACCTACAAACTTTATGATGCCGTTAGTAGCGGCACCTTACTTTGGTCTTCTAATACTTGTACGATCGATCCAGATCAAGACGGTATCTTTAATGCCAACTTAGGAGCTGGCAGCGGGGCTGGCAGCGATAATGAAAATTGTGGAGCTACAATCGGCGAAAATGTTTTTAGCGAAAACAGCAACATTTGGTTGGAAGTAACAGTGGGAGCAGAGACTCTCACTCCTCGCCAACCAATCAGAACAGTTGCTTACGCTCTTAATTCAGCCACGCTGCAGGGTTTGCCTCCAGCAGAAATTGCCACCAACAGTACTATTTTAATGATGAATAGCGCTGGCGAAGTGGTGCTTGGCACCGATAACCCAATTATTAAAGCGGCCACTAGTAGCTCTGGCATGACCATCGAGGCTAATCAAATTAGGATTCAAACCCCCACCAGCTCAAATGGCGACATTATTTTAGATCCAGATGGGACTAGCATTGTTGACATTCAAGGAGACGCCAGTGTTTCTGGGACAAGCACTCTTATCGGCAATGTTTATCTAAGTGGTGCTAATAATCTTATCTTTGGCGGTAACACTTCTCTAGCAGAAACCACTGCTGCCAATGACTCTGGTGCTGCTTTGGTCGGTACCTTTGATGAATTTGATAATTCGACCAGTACTAACGTTCAAGATGTGCTTGATGATCTTGACGCGGCGATTACTACTATGGGAGGTGGTGGTGGGAGTAATTGGAATGCTAACTCTGGCATGCTATCGCCGATCAACCCAACTTGGGATATTGGTTTTGGTGGCACTGCTACAAATAGTGCCAAAATTAGCTTAATTAACTTAAATTCTGGCACCCCTACCATCAATTTAGCCAATCAAGCAAGCAATCTCGCCATCCGCGATAATACCGCCTCAGCGTTTCAGTTGATTGAGGGAGCTAATAGTTATTTAGATATCACTACGACTGATGACGCTGAAAGCTTTTCCCTCAATTTACCAGTGGGAGGAGCAACTTCACAAACCGCTAATTTATTTGTTAGTAATATTGCTAAAACCATCAATCTTGGCACTGGCACTGCGATTGACACTATTAATATTGGCACCGGTGGCACTGGTGCTGATTTAATTAATATTGGTTCGGCAAATGCAGGCAACTTAACACTTACTTCTGGAGCTGCTCTCAGCCTAACTGGTGGCACTAATTCTTTAATTAATTTTCCTAATTTTGATGTAGCCACCAATGGTGATATTACAACGGCTGGAGATTTGGCGATTAACGGCAATGATTTAACTTCTACTGGGGCACTGACCATCACTCCTGCAGTAGGAAGCAATTTAAATATTGCTCTATCTGGAACTGGCGATTTGGTTGTCAATACCAACCAACTTTATGTTGATAGTAGTGCTGGGAATGTGGGAATCGGTACTGCCACTCCTGCCCGTAAGCTCGAAGTTTTAGATACTAGTAATCCTCAACTACGTTTAACCCAAGCTGATGGAACTGTTTACACTGATTTTCAAATGGATAGTAATGGTGATTTGATTATGAATGTTGACGGTATTACTAATCAGTTTGTCTTGGACAATGGTGGCAATGTGGGAATTGGTTTAGCTAACCCGGATGAAAAACTAACTGTTAACGGTTCAGTTAATGCGGAAAAGTATTATGATTACACCAATAAAAATTATTTCCTAGATCCAGCAGCAATTTCTACCGCATTGAGCCTGGCAGGTAATATTGTCATGAGTGGTGATATCCATATTGGTACAAATACCACAGATGAAGGTATTATTTCCTATGACACCACCGACGATATCCTTAATTTTGGAACTGACACAACTACAAATGGAGACATCGCTTTTTTCACTGACGATTTATATCTTGATAAATCTACCGGCAATATCGGTGTTAATACTATTGCTCCTGATCGCAAACTCGACATTCTAGATGCTAGTAACCCTCAGCTACGTTTAACCCAAGCTGATGGAACTGTTTACACTGATTTTCAAATGGATAGTAATGGAGACTTAATTATGAATGTTGACGGTATTACTAATCAGTTTGTCTTGGATAATGGTGGAAATGTAGGGATTGGCACCACTACCCCATCATCTCTACTAGAGTTGTCAACAGCTGGTACTGCCAAAGCTAACCTCAACATTCTGGAGTTAACCAACACTGCTAATGCTGCCGACATGGATGGCACCAGTACCTCTATTTTGTTTAACCAAGCACACGTCACAGATACAGTGGTTGATGCTGGATTAGTTACTGTTGGTACAGAAACAGATTGGACTTCTACAGCATCCACTCAAGATTCATACATGTCCTTTTCCACTTCTTTAGATTCAACAGTCAGCGAAAAGATGAGGATTTCTAGTGGCGGGAATGTCTCACTCACTGGTACTGGCACCATTATTGGTGATGCTACTAATTCGCTTAAGCTTCAAGCCAGTGGCACCACTGTTGGTAGCAGTGGTAATTCTAGTATCTTCTTCTTGGACAGTGCCGGTGCCACTAAAGGCCGTTACGACACGCTTGGCAAATTTGGCAATGGTCAAGATGGTTCAATCACGGTTACCGGCACTCTTAATTGTCAAACTACTGATGGAGCTGCAACTGTCGATTTGAATGGCTCAAGTCCAGATTGTTTTCCCACTAATTTAACTGCTGCTGCTAGCGCGGGCACCAATACGGTGACTGTTTCCGATTCTAGTGGCTTCGTAGCAGGAGATAGTGCCATCGTTATTCAAATGATTGGAACTGGAGCAGGTAATTATGATTTAGTCGATATTAAATCTATACCCAGTAGTACCACTATTGTTTTTGAGCAGGCTCTTAAGCGTAGCTACTTGGCTACTGATGCTCAGGTTGTTCGTGTACCACAATACACCAATGTAACTGGGACAGGAACTTTGACTGTTAGTGCCTACAGTACATCTACTGATAAAGGAGGTGTCCTTGCTTTCAAAGCTACTGGAACTGTTGACGTTGCTGCCATCAGTGCTAACGCGAAGGGAGGTCGTAATGGAGCAGCTGGTGGAGCAGGAGCTGGAGCAAGTGGAGTGACAAGTGGAGCTGGTTACGCCAACGGTGTTACTGGCACAGATGGTAGTGCCGGTGGCACTGGAGTTGGACCCGGAGCTGGGGGTGGTGGCACTGCTACCAACACCAAAGGTGTCAGGGGCACCACTGCTGCTGCATCGGCTGGTGGCGGTGGTGGTGGTGGATCTGGAGGAGGTGGACAAGGCGGATCTTACAATACTACTTCTTCGAATGGCGTAGCTGGTGTCGATGGAGGAGCCGGGGGAACTGCACAAGGTGGAGCTGGAGGTGCTAATGGTGTCGGTGGTACTGGTGGAGCATCCAACGGAGATAACGTATTAGCTACTATCATGGTTGGCTCTGGAGGAGGTGGTGGTGCTGGAGGAGGAGGTGGAGCCAGTGGAGCTAGTGGTTCTAATGTTACTTCTACTAGTGGAGCTGGAGGTAACGGAGGAGCTGGTGGAGCTGGGGGCGATGGAGGTGGAATTGTAATCGTTTTTGGCAATATTATAACTACAGCCGCTAGTATTACTGCCGATGGAGGAGATGGCAGCGACGGCTCAGTTGGAAATACTGGATCAGCCGGATCAGCCTCTGGCACTCTCTATGCTGTGGGTGGAGGTGGAGGTGGAGGGGCTGGTGGTGGAGGAGGAGGTGGATCTGGAGGCACAGTTTGGTTAACTAGCTCTTCCATTACCGGTACTCCTTCAGTAGCTGGAGGAACGGGAGGAACGGGAGGGAGTGATGGTGGTACTGGAGGGAGTTGTTTGCAAGCTGGAGCAGTTACTGTAGGTGGTGGTGGAGGAGGAGGTGGCATTACCGGCGGTGCAACTACGGCAGAAACTAATTGCGACACTAAGGGTACAGTTGGCAATTCCGGTGCTAGTGCGGGACTAGGTCGCAATGGCACTGCTGGCAAAACCATTACTACTACTACCACTCTGTATGGCACGCTCTATGCTGGGGCTCTCAACACTGTTTCTGCTGACGTGGCTGAATATTATCCAGTTGCTGATTCTTCGATTGAGCCTGGTGATGTAGTTATGCTTGGCCCGGCTGAAACAAGTGTTGTTACACTACCAGATGGCTCAACCCAATTCGTTGAAGAAGGTTTTGCCCTTCATCGAGCTAATTCACCCTACTCCAACAAGTTACTAGGAATTATTTCCACTGATCCAGGCTTGATTTTGGGCTCCCAAGATCGGGCTGACGCTGCCAAGGATAAGGCTGTAGCCTTATCTGGTCGTGTTCCAGTTAAGATTGATCCTTCCTCTGCCCCAATTGAGCTTGGTGATTACTTAACCGCCTCAGAAAATCCAGGATATGCCAAAAAAGCCACAAAATCAGGAGTTGTCATCGCCAAGGCCTTAGAAAAATGGGATTCACAAAATCCCAAAAATCAAATTTTAGCCTTTGTTAACTTGAGTTGGTACGACCCACAAACTTACTCTATTAGTGACATGGGAGAATTAGAAATTGTTGGTCAAACAAAAGTAGCTGATATCGCTACACCCACTAGTTTTGGAGACTACTCTATCCGCGACCAAGCTGCTCGCATTATTGACCAAGTTGGCGCATTTGCCAATCTGGTAGTAGGCAATCTACGTGCTGGCTTAATCGAAACCCAAGAATTAATCGCAGAAAAAATAGAAGTCAAAAATGCCAAAATTGGCGAAAAATTAGAAGTAACTGGCGATCTACAAGTTGTAGGCAACATCGAGGCTTCTGGCTCAACTAAATTAAGCTTATTGATCAGTGATCAAGCAGCAATTAATCAGCTTGCAGCTAAATCTGCATATTTTGAAGAAAGTCAAATTCAAGTCGCCACAATTGATCAACTTGCTGTTACCGATGCCACTGTTAGTGGCACTTTAGTTGCTGACAAAATTATGGCCAACAGTATTGAAGCTGGTATTATCAGTGGTCTGGAAGAAAGACTTAACACTCAAATCACTCAAACCCTCAACGAACCCAGCCTGCTTAGTCAACTCTTTGAAGAAAGTAGTGCTCAGACTGAAGAATACTTAGAGCAAATCAAAAGTGAGATCACTGCTCAAACAAGTCCAAGCGAAAGCACTGCTGCTGCAACCCTACCACCAACTGACGAAGACCTAAATTTATTGGCTGACAGTATTTTTATCAATAATTATTTTGCAATTAATGGCACCAATTTTAGCCAAAACAGCCTAAGTTTTGATCAAGAATTTAGCATCCAACCAACTGGAGTTGGACGCTTATCCTTGATGGCTAACACGGTCATTTTAGAAAATGGCTTGGTTACAATTAATACTGACTTGCGAGTGGCTGGATCAATTGATGTAGGTGAAGATCTCAAGGTAAATGGAACTTTACTCAGTAATTTACTCAAAGCAACTGACCCGAATCAAAGCATTCGCGTCCAACTCGCACAAATAGTGGCCAATGAAGATGGTAGCAACCAAACAGTCAAACAAAATCCTTTGGAATTCACTGATGAAAACCAATCTCCAGTTGCCACTGTGTCTGCCTCTGGAGATCTCGCCTTAACCGGAGCACTAAGACTTGGCAGACAAGCCCAAGTTGCTAGTGACTCAAGCTTACTAAGTAATAACCCTAGTGCTGGACAAGCAACTTTACCAGCCGGACAAACTGAGTTAGTGATTGCAAACCAAGAAGTAGAACCAAATAGCATGATTTACATTACCCCATTTAATTCCACTAGCAATCAGGTTTTGTATGTAAAAGACAAAAAAACTGATGAGCCAACAAGCGCAGAAAATGAAGGTCAATTTACAGTTGCCATCGATTTTCCACTTGAACATGACGTCAACTTCAACTGGTGGATTGTACAAGTTGACTAGAGATTAAATTAAAAGTGTGAAGTTATTTTTTAATCAGCACAAAGATAATAAGTGGCAGCAGTGGGACTGACTACAGCACATTTGTCTACGCTATCAGCAAGATCGGCATCAGAAGCATTTTCCAAAACAGTAGCTAGCAGGAAATCTTCGCCAGCATCTAACTGCACATATTCAAATTCTGTAGCAGCAACCATACTTTTCATGTAAACATTATCATCGGTGGCAAAACTACCATCGGTGTTGGGGCAAATTGAACCACCATCACTCCCACAACCAACAATTCCGCCACTACCATTATCTGCTGGATAAGTTTGATAATCGTTGTAATACAGCCGCAGAGCAGTTTTAAGTTGTCTTAAATCATTTTTTTTAGCATTATCTCTAGCTCTGGCACGTATCCCAATTAAATTAGGAAGCAGTACTGCTACCAAAATACCTAAAACAGAGATTACTACTAACAGTTCTATTAAAGTAAAAGCGTTTTTTTTCATGATTTATACAAAAACCTCAATAATTAATCGACCACTGCTGGCGTGGTAGTAAGGTTAGAGCTCATAATCAAATAATTACAGGTATTATTAGTTAGAGTAGCATTAATAATACGACAATAGGTTCCACTGTAATAGGCTGGATTGCCGGATCCATTGAGTACAATGTTTTCGTCCTCAGTATTTTCTAAGTAGGCAAACAATCTGTAGGCAGTTCCTTGAGACTGAGCTGAGTAATAATATTGTCCACCTCCAGGATCTTGGGGAATTTTACTCATGTAGAGGGTTTGGTCGCTAGTATTTTGCCACACTCCACCCCAATCACATTCCTCTGTGGCATTGGCACCGCAACCCATAATCTGACCGCTACCATCAGGATAACGCTGGTAATCATTATAATAAAGCTCCAAAGCCTTACTAAGGTTCTGCAAATCTTGTTTGCGTTTGTTATCTCGAGATTTTTGTTGCACACTGCCAAAAGTACGAAGCCCCAAGCCAACCAATAAAGCCATAATTGCCATTACCACCAGTAGCTCTAGCAAAGTAAAAGCTTTTTGGGATGATTTTTTAATCATATAATTTAATAAATTTATTGAGCCTTGCACGGCGTTTTGTTGTAACACTGTGTGGCAGTATCATAAGGCCCCATGTCGCAATTGTTGCCTGGCACCCAAATATTACAATCTTGATCACTATTAAAAGCTGAATTGGCACAGCAAAAACAAAGATGGCTAGAACAATAGCTGGGGTCAAGCGAAGGAGTGGGTGTAGACGTTCCACTCGGAGCTGGCGTGCTGGTAGGTAAAGCCGCCCCCTCTAAAACTAGAGGTACCCCCTCTGCGACTCCATAAACAAAGTGGAAACTACTGTCAAATTGAGGATTATCTTCGGGAATACCACAACCATTTTGGCAACCCAATTTTTGAATAATCGGATCGGCAAGATCATCTAAAATACTTAAAATTCTATAGCCACCAGTATTATCTCCAGCTCCTGGATAAGGCAAATAAAGATATGGTTCTCCAGTAACTGGATCACACGGAACAGCTTTTAAATAAGGCTTAAGTGATCCTCCGCCACAATCGGCTAGATATTCTTCTGGAGGGTAAGTCCCATGATCATTATAGTAATCTTCAAAAGCCAATTTAATGTCTCGCAAATCACTCTTACGCTGAGCATCTTTGGCCCGATTGATATCAATGTTAAAAACCTTAAAAATTGCCACCAAAACCAACATTAATAGGGCGACGACTATCAGAATTTCTATTAGAGTCAAACCTTTTTGCTGCTTCACTTTCATCTTGTTATCATTTAATCTTAACATAGGATGAAAGAAAATAAATTAAAGACTTTTTTGAACTGGCTTTTGGTAGCAACCATCTTCCTATTGCCCATTTTTTTTCTACCCTACATTGCTAATCCATTTGTAAATAGCAAACTACTTTTGATTTTCTCAATCACACTTGTGAGTTTATTTAGTTTCGCAATTATTAGTTTACAAGAAAAATCTTTCAGAATCATCAAAACTCCTTTTGCAATAACCTTGCTGCTCTTCATTGTCTTAATTTTGATTTCAAGTGTAGTTAACTATCAATATCCAAACAAACAATTATTTGGTTTGGGAGGAGTTTATCTTAGCTTGGGTTTGTTAATCTTACTCTTGCCAAGTTTGCTTAAAGATAAAATGAATGGCTGGTTTATTCTGGCCAATAATTTAGCTGCAATTGTTTTAAGTGTTTTAGCTATTTTTCAGCTATTTGGAATTGGATTGGCTGACATTATCAATCGTTTGAGCATACTACGTTTGCCAAATAATCTAGCTTTTTCATTAAGCGGAGCCACTTTTGTTACCATCCAATTTCTAACAGTAGTTCTGTTGGCTAATATTTTCGATCAGAAAGCTTGGCGAGCCTCTCTTTTTAATAAAATTGCCACCTTAATTATTACCATTGGACTTGGGATCAGCATCTGGTCGGTCTTGCCAGGAGGAGAAGCTTCATTCCAAAATTTACCTTTTAACGCCAGCTTAAGCATTGCCAAAAATAGTTTAGCCGTGACCAAAAATGCTTTATTTGGTTATGGACCAGATTCTTATGGTAATGCTTATAGCATCCTCAAGCCTCTCTGGATCAATGGAGCCAACTACTGGAAATTTACCTTTGATTCTGCTTTTAATCTACCTCTTACTCTCATCGTTAGCTTAGGTGTAATTGCCTGCCTAATTTATCTCCTTTTTTTGTGGCAAACTTTTGTCAGCGTCAAAAATAGCGCCCACCATAATACTTTTCTTAAGGTTTTCATTATTAGCACAATCATTTGGCAATTTTTTGCGCCAGTTAATGTTTTGATGTTAATTCTATTTGCGTTTGCCTTGTCATTTCTCGTCAAATCAGATCAAGATCGTTACGCAAAAATTGAATTTAACACACATCACTTTGGAGAGATTTTGTACAAAAATAAATGGGCTAAAACTCAAAATTATATTTTTCTGAGTGCTAACATTCTCTTGATCTCTCTTGCTAGTTTAACTGCCTACATTGGCATTAAAACTTTCGTCGCCTATCATCTGCTCTACAAAAGCAGCGCTAGCATCAACCGAAATGAGATCGCCAAAGCTTATGACTATAATAAACAAGCCAAAAATTTAGCTCCCAAAATTGACCTTGTCAGACGCAATTACTCTCTACTCAATCTTCAAATTGCCATCGCTTTGTCAAATAAAACCAATATAACTCCCGCTGAACAAGAGCAAGTTTTGCAACTAGTCAATCAAGCTATTCGAGAAGCCAGAGCAACTACTGTACTTGATCCTTTGAGCTACCAAAACTGGTCAATTTTGGCGCAAGTTTACATGCAACTAGTCAGCACCACCAAGCAAGCTAAACAAGAGGCTTTTAATGCACTAGCTAGAGCTGCCACCTACAATCCAAATGATCCTGAGATCAGAATTATCTTGGGTCAGCTTTTCCAAAATGACAATCAATATCCAGAAGCAATCACTTTCTTCGGCCAAGCAGTAGCGAGAAAGCCAGACATGTTTATTGCTAATTACTATTTAGCCAAAGCACTAACTGCCGATGGCCAGCTCAAAGAAGCTAAAAATTCTCTCATCACTAGTTTGAATTTACTTGATAAAGAAAGTGAAGAACACCAAATTGTCAGCAAAGAATTAGACTTACTTGGCAAAAGAATTGAAGAGAATGATCAAAAGACGACACAATCAAAGCAAGTAAATAAGCCACTAGGTGACAATCCCAATACCACGCCAGAAGCTAGCCAATCTAGCCTTTCCAATCTTCTAGATCAGAAAGACACTGAAGCTGTGATTCAGAATGGAGCTCTTAGTTCGGATCAAAATTTAATTGAAAACTAAAGTAAATTGCTCAAAAAATTATTAAAGAGTTCTGGCAATAGCTTTTTTAACTTCTTCCAATCCTTCGTTAGTAAATGTACTAAAAAATATCACATTCATATTTTTATCTATAAAATAAGATCTAAAAACATCTAACTGTTCAGAAGTGTATAGATCTATCTTATTAATGGTCAAAATCACCTGTTTATTTAGCATCTGTGCATCATAGCTAATTAGTTCTTGTTTCAACTGTTCATATTGCTGGTAAAGCATAAAAGCCTTTTGCTGATCACTGATCTGTTCATCAAAAATAACTGACTCATCTAAAAACAAAACAAACATCAAACTTTGACAATTTTCAATGTGACGCAAAAAGTCCAAACCCAAACCCTTACCTTGACTAGCTCCAGAAATCAAACCAGGAATATCCGCAATCACTAGTTCTTCTCTACTTTGACCTGAACCCAAATACATAATGCCCAAATTTGGTTCAATCGTGGTAAATGGATAGTTGGCAATCTTAGGATTAGCTTTCGTAACCTTCGACAAAAAGGTGCTTTTACCAGCATTGGGCAAACCCACTAAACCAAGATTGGCTAATAATTTGAGCTCCAACTGTACTAATTTGTGCTCACCAAAACCACCGTACTCTGCTTCCAAAGGAGTAGTTTTAACTGAAGATTTGAAATGTACACTGCCGCGACCCCCAGCTCCACCATGACAAACCAAAAATTCTTGGTTAGCTTCTTTAAAAACAAAAAGTTCCAATTTGCTCTCCAAAAACTGGACCTGATCGTCAGGATCTCTTGGGGGAATACCTTGATTTTCTTCTTCCAGATAATATTTGCCACCACTCAAAAATTCCTCAGATAACAAAGAGTTGTTTCTTCTCTTGGCTGCAATTTTATTCTCACCAAGAAGATAAATGACGGTGCCAATCGGAACTTCTAAAATTTTGTCGTGACCTTTTTCACCAAATTTTTTGCGGCGACCGCCATTAGCTCCGCGCTCTGCTTTAATTAGCTTGAGTCCGGCATAATCCCTCAAAGTGGTCATACCTGCTTTACTTCTGATGAGAATTGAGCCACCATCACCACCATCACCACCATCTGGACCACCTTTGGTCACAAATTTCTCACGTCGAAAAGAAACCTTACCATCACCACCATTGCCAGCTGCTAAAGTTAATTTGACTAGATCAATCACAGTTTTCCTTTATATGTTAATCTCAGTCACGTTCGACTGAAATTGTTTGTTTTTTAAAAAGCGATCTTCTTCTTACTCAGTGAAATCGCTGTTAATAATCTTATTTTCCCTTTATGCTCGCCAGTCAGCTCCTTCAATGGACTGAGATTAACATATAAAGGTTTTTTAATTAATAATGACTTTGTGTTTTACTTCAAAAAGCTTAATGGATTAAGCAGTGCTCCGCCCTGACGAATTTCAAAGTGCAAATGTGTTCCTGTACTACGACCAGTACTCCCCATCTGACCAATCACATCGCCTCTCTTAACTCTCTGACCGCTTACAACCTGAATAACTGACATATGAGCATAGAGAGTGACATAACCATTGCCATGATCGATTACCACTCTATTGCCATACCCAGAACTATCTGGCCAACCAGCGGTTGTCACCAAACCTGCATCAGCTGCCAAAATTGGTCCTGCGGCGCGATTGGCAATATCAATAGCTTTATGAAAGAAACTATAGCCCTGAGTAATTCCACCAGAGGCTGGCCAAATGAAAGAGCCTAAGGCAGAAACTGTGCCTGCATCTGGAGTAATCGTGCCAAATCTAGCAATTCCAGTGGAGCCACTGGGTAATTTGACCTCTGCTTTTATTCCCTCTGGCACCATCAAATATTGGCCGACCACTAATTCAAAAGTTTCATCATTTAAAAACTCATTAAATGGGTAGTCAACAATCATCTGCACTTGAGAACCATCTAAACCATATTTTTTACCAATTGAATAAATGGTCTCACCACGAGTAACTTTATGGCGAACTCCATCAACTGGCAAAATGTTTAACTCTTGACCAGGCTTGATTTTGGATTTATCAGTTAAATTATTTTCCCAGAGAATAGTGCTTGGCTTCAGCCCATATCGTTGAGCAATACTGGAAATAGTTTCTCCCTCAGCCACAATGTGACTAATGATTTCTCCACCGCGATATTGACGAACCTCCTCCGCTTGAGAAGTGTAAAAGTCAGGAGCAGCAGCAGTGGCGGTGGAAAGCACTGGACTGGCTAAGACTTTTTGTTGTTCATCTCTATCAGTTTTGGACAGTAAACTTGGACCCAAAGTAACCATCAAAAAAGTCAGACCAATCGTCCCAAAATGCAAAAATGCTTTGGTATATTTGCCCCTTTGCATGTAGAGCACGTCAACCAATCTATCCTTGAAACTTTCAAACCAAGCAAAGATACCGTAAAAACGACTTTTGAGATAAGTTCTCACAAAAAAACCAAAATCATGCAGATCTTTAAAAAACTGACGAAAAGAGCTGATAAAATTTAAATTTGGCATTTTTGACTATAATAAGCTTAGCACTTAACCTTTGAGTGAAGCTAAGAAATCCTTGTTACTATCGGTTCGCTTCAATTTTTCGATCAAAGTAATAGTTCTCTCATCTTTACCCAACATATCCAGCATGCGATGCAAAGTAATAATTGATTGATAAGTGACTGGATCAATCAAAAGATCATCGCGACGTGTTCCAGATTTTTGCACATCTATGGATGGATGAATACGTCTTTCAGCTAGGCCTCTATCCAGATGAACTTCTTGATTGCCGGTACCCTTGAATTCTTCGTAAACCAGATCGTCCATCCTGGAACCAGTGTCTACTAGGGCAGTACCAACAATGGTTAGAGAACCTTGAACTTCAAAATTTCTTGCTGCTCCAAAGAATTTTTTTGGCGGAAAGAGCGCTGCTGGGTCAAAACCACCAGATAAAGTGCGGCCAGAAGTTGGCATAGCTAGATTATATGCTCTAGCCAAACGAGTAATTGAGTCAAGCAAAATCACCACATCCTTACCTGCTTCAACTAGTCTCTTGGCTCTCTCTAAAGCTAATTCAGCCACGCGGCATTGATCAGTGGCTGGCTCATCAAAATTACTAGCAGCTACTTCACCTTTACCCTTAGTCAGATGATCAATATGGCGACGAATATCGGTCACTTCTTCTGGTCTCTCACCCACCAAAACTGCCATCAAATGAATCTCTGGGTTATTGGCAGCCACACCAGTGGCGATATCTTTAAGTAAAGTTGTTTTACCAGCCTTTGGTGGAGAAACAATTAAACTACGCTGACCTTTGCCAATTGGAGCGATCATATCAATGATTCGCAGTGACAATGGCTCTTTACCGGTCTCCAATTTAATTTTGCTGTCTGGATAAACTGGAGTCAGCGCTTTAAATTTGACCCGTTCTTTTTTCATGAAGTCATCAACTAGCAAACCATTAACCTTGTCTATTTTGAGCAAACCCCAAAATCTTTCATTATCTTTTGGTTTTCTGGCTAAACCAGTCACCACATCTCCTGGTCGAAGTTGCAAACGGCGAATTTGGGAAGTGGAAATATAAGCATCACGTTCTGATTCAGCAAAACTTGCTCGCAAAACACCATGTCCATCTCTGGAAAGATCTAAAATACCTTCAATTGTCTCTGAGGGGAAATCTTCCTCTTGGAAATTGTTGCGAGAAACTTTATGACGAATGATCCTGGGAGTAAAATTTTTTGATTGATTATTTGACTGACTAAAAGTTGAAGCTTTATCTGCTGCTTCTGCCGCTTGAGTTTCTGCTATTTGATTTTCCAGTGGCAAAGCTTCTGCTGTTTTTGGCTGAGTTGGCTCTGCAACTAAATCATTTGCAACTAAATTGCTAGTTTTTTTAACTGACATAAAATATTAAACCTTTCTTAATTCTAAAAATTGATTTGTAAAAAAATAAAAGCTAGGGATCATATTAAGTTTGAATGGGTTGAAGGGAAAGCATCTCTGAAAAAGGAACTTCTTGAGAAATAAAAGCTAGAGTTTATTATGTCAAAAAAATTAAAAAAAACAAGAGAATTATTTTGAGCTGGCATTCTGCCAAAGTGATTTTTCCAAATCAACTTTTTGCCCCACAAATGACACTCCCTCCTCCACTAATTTTGCTCTTTTGGTTGGCAACTTCTTTAGACCAAAATAACCCCTGAGCGAACCATCCGCTGCCACCACTCTATGACAAGGCACTTGCGGAGCAAATGGGTTGGTACGCATAAAAGCCCCAACTGCTCTGGCCGCTTTTGGCCGACCCACTAACCTGGCTATTTGGCCATAAGTGGCAACTTTTCCTCTGGGAATTTTACTAGTTTCTTGATAAACCAATTCTCTAAAAGTCATGCTAAGAAGATGCTATCACACCCAAAGCACTTAAAAAACCCTTAGCGGAGGCTCGGTTGCCTGCCCAACTACCGAGCATCCGTTAAAGATTTTTATCAACTTTGATACAAAAAGAATCAGTTAATGATAATTTACTATTATGGAGTGAAATGGTAGTCTAGTAGGCAATCAGTTATCTATTAAAAGATAACTACAACAAGCTACATTGTTATTCGTGATTCATCAGCGGTAATAATGTTCGCTACAATCCATCTTGTTTAGGTTCTTGACTGCCTTAAGAACAAGTCTTAAACGGGATGGATTTTTTTATTGCCTAAATTAAGATTTTCCTACTCTTTGCTGAGAAAAAGCTGAAAAATCCTAATCTCTCCCTTTTAAATCATCTATCCTAACTAATCTCTAAAAGAACTGAGGTTTATTATAGCCTGTTTTATATTTTTTTCAATGATTAATTATATCCTATATTTTTTATAAGTAATTTTAATTACTATCCTATATTTTTATATTTAAGCAATTTACAGAGAAATTTATTAATCTTTTCCACATCAATCATTGAAGAGAGCAGTTTGTGCAAAAACTAGCATAACTTTGTTTGATCAGTCTTTGCTCCACTCTTTTCTTGCAATTTGCTATACTGGATCTAGCGTGCTAAAAAACCATATTCTACTTGAGATTAGAACCAGCAAAGACAGTGAAGAAACAGAGGAAACTGCGATTCAGCTTTTTTCCACTTTGCCAAATCTCAAAAACAATCTATTTGACCATCTACTTGGCCGAGAGGAGAGCCTGAGTTTTGAAATTATGGTTCACGAACAAACTATTCACTTTTTAGCTCATGTACCCATTCGCATCCTTGAATACTTTAAGGGGGCAATTCATGCCAGTTACCCAGAGGCTGTGATTCAAGAGTTGAAATTTGACCCAATTGAATGGTTTTTTGAGGCCAAACGAAATCTAAGGACTGCTAGCTTGAAGCTTAAAAATTATAGTTACCTACCCCTCAAAACTTATCAGGAGTTCAAAGAAATTGATCCACTTTCTACTCTCATGTCGACACTGTCCAAAAACGATGGAAAAGACACCATTCTAATTCAAATGGTTTTGGATAAAGAAAATGAGTTCTGGCCCAAGAAACAAGCCATTTCCGCTGAAAAATTAGAGAATCACCCTCAAAAAAGCTTGATTGCGGCTAAGATGGAAAAAAGGTCCCTCCAAACTGCCTTCAAAATTGCCGTCGTCACTGATAGTCATGCAAAAAGCAAATTGCTTCTTGAAAATATTGCAGCTGCTTACCAGGCAATGACTCAGAGTGAGAGTAACTCTCTTCGCTTAAAAAACAGATATTTTTTCAAGAAAAATTTTTTGCAAAAAATGAGTAAAAGAAGTTTTAAAGCTTCTCCAAAGCTTAACCTGAGTCTAGAAGAAACAGCTACACTTTTTCATTTGCCAAGTAAAAAATTAAGTAATATTGCCAATATTTCTTGGGGTAAAAAATTACTAGGTGAGGCTCCAGAAAATTTACCAACGATTAGTCAAGACAGTCCGGATGAAGTCAAGAAAAATGTCAACGTAATTGCTGAAACAGTGTTTAAAAATCGCAGCACTAAGTATGGCCTACTGCGAAATGATCGTCGTCGTCATGTCTACGTGATTGGTAAAACTGGAACTGGTAAATCTACCCTGCTGGCCAACATGGTGATTAATGATCTCAAACACAACGAAGGTCTCTGCGTCATTGATCCACACGGTGATTTGGTAGAAACCTTACTCGACTTTATTCCCAAACATCGAGTTAATGATGTGATTTATTTCGACCCAGCAGATCAAGAAAGAACTGTTCAAATCAATCTTTTTGAAGGAGAAAACGTTGTTCATCGCGAACTAATTGCCTCTGGCATCATTTCAGTTTTCCAAAAACTTTACAGTTATTCTTGGGGTCCAAGACTTGAATACATTTTACGCAACTGTTTACTCACTTTACTCAAGAGCAAAGAGGCTAAACTTTCTGACGTTTTAGATCTTTTAATTGACAAAAAGTTTCGCGATGGCGTAATAGAAAAATTAGATGATCCCATTCTCAAAAATTTTTGGGTCAATGAATACAATAAAATGCAAGATCGCCAACGTCAGGAATCAATCGCTTCTATCCTAAATAAAGTTGGCCAATTTGTCTCTTCACCAATTGTTCGCAATGTGGTGAATACCACTCAATCCTCTTTTAGTATTGAAGATTTGATGAGTCAAGGCAAAATTTTACTAGTCAACCTATCTCAGGGTCGCTTGGGCGAAGACAACGCCACTCTTTTGGGAGCAATGATGATCACCAAAATTCAGTTGGCAGCAATGGCTAGAGTCAATGTTCCTGAAGACAAACGCCCTGATTTTTATCTTTATGTGGACGAATTTCAAAATTTTGCCACAGATGCTTTTATCAAAATTCTCTCTGAAGCTCGTAAATATCATCTCAACTTAACTCTAGCCAATCAATACATCGACCAAATTCCCGAAGAGGTTCGTAATGCTATTTTTGGCAACTGCGGTAACATTATTAGCTTCGTCATGGGAGCTGGCGATGCCACCTATTTCCAATCTGAATATGGAGGACTTTACACCCAAGACGACTTGGTCAACTTGGATAAACACCAAATTATTAATAAAATTTCAATTGATAATGTTCTCTCACGCCCGTTCCCTGCCTACACTCTGCCTCTGGCTAAGAGCAGCAACCAGAATCGCGAAAAAGTCATTCGCAATAGTCGGGAAAGATACGCAAAAAAGAAAAATCTTTAATTCTTACCTTTACTTAACAATCCCAAATCCTTCAACAGTTCCCTAATGTTGTGATGAGTTTCTCGCGAGATGATTTTAGCAAAACCCAACCTTCGGGCTTCTTTGGCTCTTCTTTCAAAATATGGTGTTTTTCTAATCTCTCCTAACAAACCTATTTCACCGATAAAAACAGTATTTTGAGGTATTTTTTTACCCGTTAGAGAACTGGCAATTGACACAGCCAAACCCAAATCCACACTTGCTTCTTTGATCCTAAAACCACCTGCCACGCTCAAGAAAATATCGTAAAAGGCTAATGGTAAACCAGCATGTTTCTGCAAAACTGCTGACAAAACTTGGATGCGAGCTAAATCTACTCCTCTGCCCACACGACGTGGCATAGCCAGTTGTGATTTGACTACCAAAGCTTGAACCTCTGCGAGTAAAGGGCGTGTTCCTTCCATTAGACAAACAGTAGCTGCACCAATCACCAGCTGATTTGTATTTTCCAAAAATAATTCACTCGGATTAATAATTTCTCTAAGACCATAATCTTCACTCTGAAATAGACCAACTTCATCAGTTGCCCCAAAACGATTTTTAAGTGATCTTAACATTCGTAATTGGTCTGATCTTTCGCCCTCCAATAACAATACTGTATCAACCATGTGTTCAAAGACCTTTGGTCCCGCAATCACTCCGTCTTTGGTGATGTGACCGATCAAAAAAGTAGGCACACCCAAAGCTTTGACAACATTAATGATACGATCAGCGACTTCACGAATCTGACCAACACTACCACTTGCTCCGGTCAGGAAACTAGTCGAAAGAGATTGAATACTGTCCACAATTAATAGATCTGGACGTTCTTTTTTGATTAGAAAGTTTAGCTCATCAACATCGGTGGTCGTGACAAATATCAAGCTTTCTCCAATTTCTGATCTTGAATAGTTATTTTGTTCGTTATCTAAAAAACGATCTATTCTAAGAGATATTTGGCTTGGACTTTCTTCACCAGCAACATAAAATATTTTGAGAGCTGGTAGTTTGCTGGCAGCAGTTTTGCGCAAACGCAAAATTTGCAAAATCATTTGCGTTAATAGAGTCGACTTGCCAATCCCTGGTTCACCACCCAATAAAACCACCATTCCTGCCACTAATCCTCCGCCCAACACCCGGTCTAATTCTCCAATACTAGTTGAAAAACGCTGTTTTGAGGCTTCTACGCGCTTGACTTGAGAAAAAACTACTTTTCTTTTGGCAATTTCTTCATCACTGAGAGAATTTTTGGTCTGATCGCGACGAGTGACAGTTGGTTCATCAAGAATTTCTTCAACAAGCGTGTTCCAAGCCTGACACTCACCACATTGACCCATCCATTTTGGAAAACTAGCGCCACAATTTTGGCAACGAAAATGAGATTTATTTTTAGCCATCAATTTTCCTCACTACTCCACACTACCTACAAAAAGTGTGTCACCGCTATATTGGCCACTAACAGTTACAGTTTGGTCAACGTATTCATTTAAATCAACAACATAACTATCAATTTCTTTGGGAATTTGGTTAGATTCTTGCAAATAAAACTTGCCAGCACTTCCAGTAATCTTCCCTGTTTTGGTGGTGGTACCTGATTTCTCATTTGCAGCAGGAGCAGCTGATTTCTTGGAAGTCGTAATTGAAGGTTTGGCAGAATTAGCAGCCGGAGATTTTTTAGCATTATTAATCCACCAAAAAACACCACCGCCAATCAACAATAAAGCAACTAAAATAACTAATATCTGTTTCATAAGCCACCTTTCTTTTTTAAATTCGCTAATAATTTAGTTGAAGAAAATTCTGGATTGAAGTCATGCACCACCATTAGCTTAGCACCAAATTCTTGCAAAATCATTTCTTTCTCTTTTCTAAATGCAGTGTTGGCAGAAACAGCCATGAAATCTGGCTTAATTTGTTCAATTAAACGACGATGTTCAAAAGGTTTGGAAAATTGTTCTGGCAAAATAAAAATAAAATCAGCCAAATCCCATTTGGCTAAATTGTCTAAACGATGAGCTTGGTCATTAACTGGACGCTTAAGACCTTTCATTTGCCTGACGCGTAAATCAGATTCCAAGCCAACTAAAAGCAAATCGGCAATTTGTTTAGCTTTCAACAGAAAATTGTAATGTTCTTCATGAAGTAAATCAAAAACCCCAGTTACCAAAGTCAAAGTTTTTTGATTTTTCGTTCTGGCAGATAAAAAATCCTCTAAATTCATCATAGTAATCTTGCTAATAATTCAGCAAAAATCAGTTTAACATAGCCAAACCTTGAAGTACACTTGATCTGACTAAATATGCTAAAATCTATACTTATTAATCAATTGTTACTGAGCAATAGACTGGTGTCTTCATGAAAAAAATAGTCGTCATTGGCGGAGGAACAGGCAGTGCAGTAGTTTTGTCTGGTTTAAAGAATCAAAAAAACATCAACTTGAGCGCGGTAGTGGTCGTTTCTGATAACGGTGGTTCCACTGGTCGCCTGAGGGATGAATTTGGCTTTTTGCCAGTTGGCGATCTGCGCCAATGTATCGCTGCTTTGGCCACTGGAGAGAATGAGAAAGAGATTCGCCAATTACTACTCTATCGTTTTGACAAAAATTCAAGCTTACAGGGACATAATTTGGGCAACTTAATTTTAACCTCTTTGGAGAACCTAACTGGTTCAGCCAGCAAGGCGGTTGAAATTGCTTCCAAAATTTTTCGCACAAATGGGACTGTCTTACCAATTAGTGAAGATAGTGTTAACTTGCTTATTCATTATGCTGATGGCAGCAAAATGCTTGGGGAAAAAAATTTGGATGATGTAAAACTAGGGGGTAAAAAAATCACCCAAATTTCTCTAGATAAGAAAGCCAAAATTTACGACAAGGCATATCAAGCAATTGCCCAAGCAGACTTAGTGGTTTTTGGACCTGGTGATCTTTATGGCAGTCTTTTACCAAATACTTTGGTGGAAGGATTTGCTGCAGCACTCGAAGAAAACAAAAAAAGAGGCGGTAAATTTGTTTATATAAGCAACCTAATGACTCATTTTTCCCAAACACATTTAATGAGTGCTCAAGACCACTTGCGAGAAGTGCAAAAATATTGTCAAAGACAGGCTGACTTCGTTTTGGTAAACAACGCTCCTATTCCTACAGAAATTCTCTCTATTTATCGACAAGCTAATGACTTCCCAATTATCGATGATCTAGCAACCAAACAAGGTTCAGCTGTAATTATTAGAAAAGATTTACTTTCTAGTACTATTGCCAAAATTGACAAGAACGACTCATTAACAAGAAGCTTAATTCGTCACCACAAGCAAAAACTAGCAGAAAGTTTACTCGAAATTATTTAGAGGAACTGTATTTGCTTAGCACACTGGTTACACCAGTGGTGGTTGGTTCGAGAGCTTTTTCTGCATTCTCTCCAGCTAACACCGCATTAATTGCATCCTCATAATATTTGATGATTTGGTCATTAAGACCATTGTCATGAGTGAAACTAGACATATACCAAGACTTGGCCAAAGGAGCATCTTCTACATAAGCTCCCACCAACTCGCTGCTTTGCAATTCACTAGCCATGTCAGTGCGTGGATAAATTTCACCAAAAGCACGATATTGACTAGCATCATTGTAAAATTTTCGCAAAACTTCTGGTGTGGAAAGATACTTTAGGAAAGCCCAAGCTGCATCTTTATTTTTACTCTTAGCACTAACTCCCTCTGCCCAAAAAGTTGCCCAAGTGGCGGGCTTTTCACTATCAAGCTGAGGCAATCTTGCCACAGCAAAATCTAAGTTTGGATTGAGATTCTTGATGTCATGTACTCTCCAAGAAGGTGCAAAAATCATCGCTACATCTCCTTTGGCAAAGGCAGTTGTAGAATTGGCCAAACGGTCAGACCAAACCTTATCTTGCTTAATAAAATTAGTGTAGAAAGTGACAGCATCCTTCACATATTGACTACTAGCATCCGCTGGATTACCTCCATTTTGAATAATCAAGAGTGCCAAAATATCAGAAAAATGATCAACGTTGCCAGCATTGCCAATTGCCAGACCAGCTCGAGTTATTCCACTTTGTCTCTCAGAAATATTAGCTGGAACAGTCAGTTTATTGGCCGTAGTGCGCAATTCAGCCCAAGTACTTGGCACACTTAGGTTTGCAGTCTTTAGCATCTCTTTGTTGTAAAACAAGGCTAAGCCATCATACATCAGAGGAATCCCCACAATTTGCCCACCCACCTGGAGATTGTTGGCAGCGGTTGGATAAAAAATCTGCTTGTATTCAGCCGTACTCATCACAGTGGAAGGCATTGCTGCCAAATTAGCACTCAACATCGGTACCCAAGCAACATGGTAGCGAAAAATATCAGGCCCATTGCCAGAAATAATAGCTTGCTGCAATCTTTCTCGGTAATCTCGGTGAGACTGTTTACGATAATCAATCTTAATAGTTGGATTTTTACTTTCAAAATCAGCAATTACCTCTTTAAGAATTTGACTGTCTTCCCATAATCCCCAGTAAGTTAGTGTGGTGATTTGGGCTGGAGGAGGTGTTGGGGTATCATCACTAGCAACTTTGGTATTGGTATTAGTTTTATTGGTGGTAGTTTTTGGTTTAAATAAACTAAATAGCAAAAAGATCAATAGAAGAACCAGCAAAACAGCCCCACCAATGATGAGTGGTAAAGGCAACTTGCTCTTAGCTTTTTCTGGGTTAGGAGCTGCTTTGGGCGATGATGCAGCTGGAGCTGGGGATGGTTTGGTCGCTGCTGCAGTAACACTAGGATTGGAAGGAGGAGCAACTGGCGGAGTTGGCCTAACTGGTTGAGAACTTGGTGGTTGACTAGGATTTTTGAGACTAATTTGATCAAGTGGACCGCTTGGACGCTGCAAAACTGGCTCCTGAGCCAAAGCCGCCACTTTCATGTTGGGAGGCGTACCACCGGGATTCTCTCTAGATAAACCTCCTGGTACAACTTGAGCTTGACGAAGTTGGTCAGGTTTTTGGGCAAAAACTGTTTGATTACCGGCTGGCGCAGCTGCAGCTGGTGCTGGTGCTGAAGCGGGCATTTGGTTAATTTGTCCAGGTAAGTTAGGTTTTGGCAAGTTTTGACTTGGCATATGCATAAACTACAAAGTACAATAGTAGTCTGTCCCTATTATGGAGAAAATTTATCCATCAATCAAGCGTAGCTTAGATGACAAAAATCACAATTTTTTCCTACTCTCTCTAGGAATTCTACTTTTGTTTATTAGTGCCTGGTTAATATTTGTTTACCTGGAATATTATCAGTCTCGTTTTTTTCCAAGAACCTATGTTGATGACATCAATATTTCTGGGCTCACAAAAGAAGAAGCGAGAATAAAAATTGAGGCAAATTTGGAAAATAAGATTGACTTCAGGAATGACGATTTCACTTTATTTTATCAAGATCAAAAAGTTCAAGCTAAATTAGAACAGTTGGCAATTAGTAATAACATCGAAGAAACACTCAATCAGGCTCTAGCTAAACACCAACAAGTCAACTTGCTAAAAAAAATCAAGCAAATTGTGCAAAGTCATTTTTATCCAAACCGATATTTCCTTCGTCTAAATTTCGAACCAAGCAGGATTCAAGTTTTGATTGATGAACTCAAAAAAAAGGTTGATCTAGAAGGAGAAGAACCAAAAATAACAGTCAATTGGGGAAAAATTGAAGTCTCAACTGGTAAAACTAGCAACAACTTATCGGTAGATGAGACTTGGCAAATTTTACAACACCAAATTTTTGACCGTAATTTACGCGAGCTAGATCAAGCAGACTTAAAAGTTGAGGCAGTGGTCACTCATCAAATTTTGGCTCTTAATCCATTACAAATCACAGCTAGCCAAAATAGAGCGGAAAAGTTATTAGGCCAAAAATTGGTTTTACGTTACGACTACCAAAAAACTGAACTAACCGACCAAAAACTAATAGACTTTTTGAAACTACCAACTGGTTTGAATTCAGAAAAAATTGAAAATTTGATCAAAGATTTAAAAGCACAAATTGATAGACCCAGCAGTGATGCACTTTTTCAATATGATCACGAAACCCTAGCTGTCACTGAATTTGTTCCAGACAAAGATGGCTTGGTCGTTGATGCTCTGGCCACCAAAAACTTGATTGAAAATTTCTTAGCAAACATTGAGAAAAACAACCAAGCAGAAAATAAAATCACAACCGAATTAGATTTGCCAATGACAACTGTCAAAGCCCAGTTTACTTTGGAAAAAAGCAACGATTTGGGTATCAAAGAAGTGATTGGTTTTGGTGAAAGCTGGTATGACCACTCTATTCCTAACCGCATTGATAATGTTGATTTAACTACTAGTCGTATCACTAAACACATCATAAAACCTGGTGAAGAATTTTCTTTCAACAAGACATTAGGCGAAGTTTCCGATCGCACTGGATATAAAAATGCCTATGTTATTGAGGCTGGACAAACTAAATTGGCGCCAGGCGGAGGAGTTTGCCAAGTCAGCAGCACTCTCTTCCGTTCTCTCCTTGATGCTGGCGTCAAAATTAGCAAACGTCTGCCTCATGCTTATCGCGTTTCTTATTACGAAATCGGTAACGAACCGGGTTTTGATGCCACAGTCTACGCTGGAGAAGTTGACCTGCGTTTTATCAACGATACTCCTGGTCATATTTTAATTGATTGTCAAAGCAACCGAGAAAAACTCTATATGACATGTAAATTGTATGGCACCAGTGATGGTCGCTCCACTGAAATAAGCAAATATAAAAAATGGAATGCCGTGGGAGCGCTACCTACCATCTACATTCCAGACCCTAGTCTTAAACCTGGCCAACTCAAACAAATTGATTGGGCAGCCGGCGGTATTAAGACAGAATTTACCAATGTTATTAAAAACAAAAATGGAGAAATCGTTCGCGAAGACTATTATTATAGTAATTACAGACCTTGGGCGGCAAAGTATTTGCGAGGGATATAGCAAATTCCAATTTAATCACGCTTTTTGCAAACCATTCAAACCATAATAAAGATATGGGCCGGAGTGCAGGTGCACAGTTGCGTTTGCGAAATGCCACTTGGGGGTTCGAATCCCCTCCGGTCCACGTCTTAAATCAGTTTACAACTTGAAAAAAACACATTTTTAGATATACTAAACGTAGTTTCGCAAACGCAACTGGGGATAACCTAAGTTTTTAAAAATCACCTATTAAAGGTGATTTTTTATTTCTTCTCAATATTAAATAAACCAGATTTAACAGAAATCCTACCTGGCGCTCTCAAATTAAAAGTTTTGTAAAATTCATTACCATTAATCGTGATTGCACCTTTATTGGTCTGAAAGGTGACGCTGGCGGTGGTGCCATTATTTGAATAATTAACACTCACTCCACTGACGCTATTAAAACCACCAATACTTACCAAGTCATTTTTTGAATAAGGATTGCCACCCCAACAAGATGATTCTGGAGTCACCCGACCACTATCTCCACCACCTTTATACATCACCACCCAAGCATTCAAAATATCTGCCATTTCTTCACTACTCAACCAAGGATGATTACGGCCACAAGCGTCTCCTGATCTAGTCTTGTACCAGGCTTTATAAAACCAGGGCGAACCAGCAATTTTCTCATAAGCTTGTGAAGTCCAACCATCACGACCATTGGCCGTGTCCCAAAATCCTGGAGTGGAATAGCCATTTGATGAATAGGATTCTTGGTAGCCTCCAGAAGTAGAAGCATACCAAGTCGAAAATGGCTGTCCGTTAGCATAAACTACTTTTCCTCTGGTTGCATTGACCGCTTTTTCCCAATTACCACCTTTAGGACTCGGCTTAAAAACTTGACATGCTTCAGTGGCGCAAATTGTTCCTCCTCTGGCTAAGACATAACTTCTGGCCGCAATTGCTTGGGCTTCAAGAGCTGCCATACCGCCATCATCACCCCAACTATTAGGCACCTCATATATTCTTTTGGTGTACTCTTCCAGAGAATATGATCCATAGCCATCCACTGTAATTGTTTGGTCGGGATTGTGATCTTTAATTTCTATACCACCACCATAATAGGCTTTAAGAATTGTTTCATAACTTTGCCCACTCTTAGCTCTACCCAAAGCTCCATACTGACTCATACCTTTAAAGTGTGGGGCTCCAAAACTAAAAACTGCAAAAGCTGGGGAAAAACCAGGATTATAATCTGGTCGACTGGCTGGATCATCAGCTAGAGGCACATCACCAACAGTGGTTTGAAAAGTGCCAGATTTTTCGGAAAGAATTGATTGCTGTCTAGCAGACAAAGCTGCAATCTTGCCACTTAATTCACTTTGGTAACTTTTAGCCTTAGCTATTTCTCCCTTAAAAAAATCAGCTTGTCGATCTAATTGCTCTGACAATGCAGCTAAACGAACTTGATCAGATTCAAGCTTTTTTTTATCTGTCTTAAGTTGACTAATTTCCTCAGATAAAGTGCGAATAAGACGATCATCTTGAGCACGAGCCGATTCTTGATAAGCCAAATCTCTAGTTAATTGACTTGCACTTTGACTAGAGAGAAAAAGACTTAGCGTGTTAAATGTGCGCCCTCTTTTGTAAGATTCTGCCACTCTATTTGAAAAAATTTGGTAATGATAGATCAATTCTTTTTCTCTCTTTTCCACACTCTGAGCTAATTCTTGAGCTTGAGTTTTAGCTTTACTAATACTTAATTTTGCGGCGGCAATGCGAGATTCAAGATTCTTTACTTCTTTCTCCAAAGGAGTAGTGGCATTTTCAGATAAAGTCTTGAGCTCTTCCAGCTTGTCAATTTCTGTCTGCAAATCAGCAATTTCATCAGCCTGAATAGAAAGTGGTGTTCTTAAAAAAGTCACAATTATTAATAGCAATAACAAAGTAACAAGAGGAATAATTTTACGGGAAAAAACCATATCTCCATTTTACTAGAATTTGAGTAAAATTAACAATTAAAAGCTTGGTTTTAGAGCTCTTTGATGGTTTAATATATGTCAGTGAAAAAGATCAAAAAACTGATTCTAGCTCTTCTCGTCTTTGGCACGGTTTTTCCAACCAGTGCCAAACCCGTTCAAGCAGTTATTTATTCCATCAATTCGGCTGATCAGCAAATTTATCAAGACATTAATGGTCAGAAATGTGGGTTTTTTACTGGCTGCGCAGTAGCTGGTCAAGATGTGCAAATTAATCTTAATGGACTAACTTTGAGCGACGGCTCACCCCTGCCAGACGGAACTCCAATCAGTGCTAAGTGGGTTGGCAAAGGCGGTGGCTGTATAGATTATTATGTCTCTGCTGGTGGACCGATGGATCCTGTAGTCACCAATCAGAGCTTGAGTTTTACTATTCCCAAATCTTACGTTGCTTCACAGTGTACCTATTCACTACAACTATCTTACCAATCAATGGTCAAAACCTATGAGCTTAATACTCCATCTTCTCAGCCTGTCCAAGCCTCTTGCAGTGCCGAACAATGTAATAGTGAAGATTTGGGAACAAGCGAATCATCAACTTATGAACTCTGTGCTCAAATTGATCAAAGTAAGCCTCAATACCAAGCTTGCATGAGTTGCTTTACTGGTGAAGGTATTTGGACAGCCGTTGGCTGTATTCCCAGCGATCCAGAAAGCATTATTCAGACAGTTATTACCATCGGTTTGTCAGTTGGTGGTGGTGTGGTTTTGATCATGATTTTGGCTGGTTCTTTTATGCTGTCAGTTTCTCAAGGTGATCCCAACAAAACCAAAGAGGCCAAAGAAATTATTACTTCTGCTATTATTGGTTTAATTTTTGTCATTTTTTCGGTCACTATTTTACAATTTATTGGCGTTTCTATTTTACATATACCAGGATTTGGCGAATGAAAAACAAAAATTTTTTTAAAACTTTTATTTTGCAAGCTGTTTTGGTCGCTATTTTTGCCACAAGCAAAGTTCAAGCCGCTGAACACACTTGTGGACAAAGTTTACGCAACGCCACAGTTCCAGAGGGAGTAACTTGCAATTGTCCTGGAACGGATTGGACCGCCTATTGGCAATTAAATGGGGTTAATCGCGGTGTTTGTTGTGGTTTTGTTAAAGAAGGCGATTGGGCTGGTCAATGCTTAAGTGCTCCAGAAAGCGAAATTAATGCCTCCTGTGGACAAACTTATGCTACCGGAAGTAAAGAGTGCGTTTGTGGTGAAGGCAGCGGTATCCACGACATTGGTGGCGGCCAAACTTGTTGTGGTTGGTTATTAAATGGCAGTTGCAGCGCCACTGACGTTGATGTCAATAACATTGGTGCTTCTGGAGCAACTCTCAACAAACTCAATCCATTGTCTGGGAGTAGTAGTGGAGGTGATTTGAGCACACCGGGAGGAATTATTTCCAAAGCTCTTAAGAGTTTCATTTTCCCCATAGCTGGAATTATTCTTTTTGTCGTTCTCTTGTTGGGTGGTTTCCAAATGCTACTTGGAGCTAGTAGCTCTAAAGGCTTGGAAGAAGGAAAACAAAGGGTGACTAGCGCAATTATTGGTTTTATCATTCTTTTTGCTGCTTATTGGATTGCTCAATTACTTGAGTTAATTTTTGGAATTCGCATCCTTTCCTAGTCTACTGATTATTAGTATAATTAACTCGTGTTTACTCGATTTTCAAAAAAAGCGATTGTGGGTGTGTTCTGTTCTGCTTTATTGCTAATTTCCACAAAGCTAGAAGTCAAAGCTCAAAGCAGTGACACCGCAACTAGCGATGTAGTTAATCAGTTCACCCTGATGCCAATGTTTCTGCCAGACGGTAACAGTTATGGTTGGGAAGATCTTTTGCCCACCATGATTAAAGATCAAGGATATGAGGCACATTGTGCTGCCATGCAGTGGGCAATTGATAAAAAATTACTGGGAGATATCAACAAATTTTTTAGTGACAGCATTCCCCCAGAAGAAAGTTTCTACAATGGCCTCAATCCAACTGTTTTTAGTGGCATTGCGCCCTACGTCACTGATTTAAGTAAAGCTAGAATTCCCATGTTCCGTGGTTTGGAAAATAAAGAAGAAACAATTAAAAACAGTTCACTAGAGGGCATGTTTGGAGCCAACTATCAAACCCTTCATGACAGTTACATGTTAAATTCTGCTGGGGTTAGCAAAAGAGTTCTGTCCTCCTATCAACAATGTCTGGCTAAAGCTCAAAATCTTTTAGCTGCTAAACAAATTTGTGACGAAGTGACTGATGAATGCACCATCGACAAAAAGTACGAGTTCAAAATTGCTGTTGACGAAGAAGGTAGCAGTAGAGTTGTGACTGATGCTGAAATTAAAGATCTTAAATCAACCGAACACGTGGTGGACGTTAATTTTAATCTAGTTGAACTGCTGGATTGGTTTCAAGCAATTAGACCAGAGCTTGCAGACGATCAGCTTTATCAACAGGTTTGCCTTGACATCACTGGTGGAGACAGTAGTGTTAGTAATACCAGTTATGCTCCACCCGACGTTGATCTAGATCAGATTGCCAAACTAAGAGAGGGAGTTAATCGCATTGGCATTGATTTTGATACTTTATATCGCTTGGCATTTTTGGTTTTAGTTCCCACTCAAGATCCAGGCAAATACGATGAAGGAGACAAGTTTTACTTTCTCCAAGCAGATCCACAAGTAGATTCCCAAGTGGAGGCTCCCACTTTTATTGCCTTCAAAATTCCTGATTTTGGCACCAACAAATCTAGAATTGCTGGTAATATCGACACTTTGGAATTGACAAAGATGGTCATACAACCCAAAGAACAAAATGACAAAGACCTCAAAGATCAAGCTGATAAACGAGAGTTGCTTTATCAATCAGCCTTAGCTCCCACCAAACCAGTCATCGGTTGTCCCTATCCAAAATGTCTGAAGCCACTAGAAAGAACGCTGATCAGCATCATCAATGGAACGTCTATAACCTGTCGCAACGACACTCTTAGAGTGATAGAAAACACCAGCACTGAAACTGGAGAAGAAATTGACATGTCTAGCTTTAACCTTAATTTGAACGAAAGACAAGCCACTGCTAGCGGGATTGAGTTTGTTTTTAATCAAGAAGATTTAAATTGGGAAAGAGCTGGCGACCTTTTTACCCCTGCTGCAAAAGAAATGAAAGAATATAGCTATAGAGAACAAATGAACAAAGCAATTGTTGATGAGCTATATTCGCTACATGTGAATGATTTTGAGTGGAAATTGGTCATTGATGAAGACCCTCCTCCACTTGATCCACCCATGATTGTTAATGCTTATTTAGTTTTGCCAATTGGTGAAAATGTTAAAGACGTTAATAAAGCCTTGAGTATTTTTTGGAATGAAGAGGATTTCTTCGAACTAGTTAGAACCAACATTATTGAGGACATGACCAATGACGATGGCACCAGCAAACAAGGGGCGATTCCCAAGTACTACACTATCAAAGATGTTAATTTTGGCATCAGTGCCGCCGATGAAATTCATCCACTAGATGAATGTACTGAAGTTGAAAATGAAGATGGCGAAATCGTTGAGGAATGTACCAAATACGCCTTTGGTTTTGGCTTTAGTGATACAGCCAGCAAAGAAGAAAGCTCGAGTAAAGGTGAGCTGCTAATTCCTGACTTTGGACTAGGCTTTATGGTGCGCAAAATTCAGCAAAAACTACGCAATACTTTCAGTCAAACTTACGACTACATTGTTTCTTGTCAAAGAGTCGAAGACATGTTTCTGGGTCGCTGTAGCGGTGATCCAGAAGGCAAGCAAGACCAAAGTTTCTGTAAAGGAGAAGCTTTCAAAAATGTCACCGGTTTACCACCTACCAGCGGAATCCCTCAGTACGCCAAAGACATGTTTACCGCAGACATTGCTCCCAAGATTACCGACGAACTAATCGAAGCCTATGAATATGCAGAAGAAGAAACCGGCATTCCTTGTGAGGTGGTGGCCGGCATCCACTGGACAGAAGCTGGCCTAGATCCAAATGGTTCTGTCTGGGATGGCAATGCTCTCAGAGGTGGTTCGCTCAAAGAAGATGCCAAAACTGCCATGGAACATCTTTTGAGTTTCTGGCCAGGGTCCTTCAATAAAGAAAATATTCCCTATGAAGATTTAACTGAAGCCATTGGTGCTTACAACGGACCAGGCAATATGAACTGTAGCACAGATAAAGAAGGCGAACTCAGAGATACCAGATGGCGTGATGGAGGTAAATGTGAGGCTCAATTTACCGCTGAGGATCATCCTCACCCGCTTGGCTGGATTGACGAACGTCACAGCGACATGGATCTAATCTATTGTCTGGACTATGTGGAATTTAACTGCACTAGCGAACCAACTGATTTTGCCATGCAAGAATTAAGAAAAAGCCTCGATCAATCACAAGCTGAATATGGCTTTGACGACGCTTACAAAGAACAATTGCTGACCGATGCTGCTTCCTATTGCTACGCTGGATCAAACATGTGTCAGAGTTTAAGTAACGGCAATAAATATCCTGAATATAATCGACCAGGCTCAATCACCACCGCTATTTTATTGAATGAATCTGGGGCTGCTGCCCAATAGTTTTTACGTTTGCTGGCAAATCTAATTTAAAAAGCCGAGTAGCACCAAGCTTTAGTAATTCTGCCACGCTGAGGAAAGTGCTCGCTGTGGTGTCCATAGATTGTAAACCACGACTACTATATTCAATCCCATAAAGTAGTAAGGTTGGTAAATCACTTTTGGCCAAAAAATCTTGTTTATCTTCTCCCAAATCTTTGAGCAAATAGTAAACCGCCTCACAATAAGAACTAGCTCCTGAAATATCTAAGTTGAGAGTGCCAAAATCTGGAATAAAGTGATTGAGGGTCACCACATGATTATTATTGGTTTTATACAAATCCTCATAAGCAAAATAGAGCTGTTCCAATTTTTCCAAATCCTCCACTCCACATAGAATTAACAAATCAGCTTGGGTTCCGGCATAAGAAAATTCCACTTTAGAACTATCAATTGCCGCTACACCACTTTTTGGTTTGATAGTGAGATAAAAACGCTGATCGTGTTCACCAATATAGTAAGAAACTTTGTCGACTTGCTCTTCAAGGTAAGGAAAACTAATCAATAAATTTTCTTTACCCAGTTCTGTCTCAATCTTTTTAAGGTCGATTAAATCTGTTAATGACTTGGGAAGTTTTAGTTTAAATTTGGGAGTTAAAAGACGAATTTCTTTTTCTCTCACTAGAAAGGAAAATAAACAATAACTGGCAAGAAATAAATCAAGATCTTTACTCTCCTTAAAAATCAACAGTGTATTTTTGCTAAGCTCTAGAATGTCCCTGAATTTATCAGTTTGTGCATGATCGATCATTTATGATTGTTTTAAATGTTTTAAAGAAACTTGTCAAGACTGAGCTTAATTTTTCTTTTGCAAGTTCTCCTTACTTATTCTAAAATATACTTGTCTTATGATACAGCAGAAAACTTCTCGCCTATTGTTGATTTTGTCTTTGGTTTTGGCTTGTTTTTTGACGTCAGTTAAACCTGCGCGAGCAGTCGGAATTCTTGATTGGCTAGCTGGCATTTTCACCAATGAGTCAACTGATAAAAGTGTGACTGCTTTTTCCAGCAAAAATGCCGACAAAGAAAAGTTTGATGCCGAGAGTTTGTCCAACACTTTCACCAATATCAACCTGCACGCCATCGGTATGGCCGCCATTCCTAATGACGGTAGCATGACCACTAGTGAGAGAAAAGCCCTAGAGAAACAGATCGGTTATGGAGTGCTTGGGGATGTAAACAAAGGCATCGTAGCTCTTTACACCCCACCAGCCAGTGCTCGCTCTTATGTGGCAGATGTGATGAAATCGGCGAAAATTATCCCAGAGGCACAAGCTCAAGGCTTAGGTTTTTCAGCCCTCGATCCAATCTTAGAAACCTGGAAAGCTTTTCGCAATCTCGCTTATCTATTTTTTGTAGTCGCCTTCTTGGTCATTGGTTTTATGATCATGTTTAGAACCAAAGTTGGCCAAGCCGCCATCACTGCTCAGCAAGCCATTCCCAATATTATCATCGCTATGCTGGCAGTTACTTTTTCCTACGCCATTGCTGGCTTTATGATTGATCTGATGTATGTGGTGATGTACATGTTGGCTGGCTTTTTCACTGAAGGTCCAGATATCGTCACTCGTAATATTTTTGGCCTAGTGGGCTTAATGTTTAAGGGCACCACTGGTACCACCCAGAACGCGATCGAACAATTCATGGAAGATGCGCTAAATATTGGTTTTGTGGGTGAAGCTTTAGCTTGGATGTCTAGTTTACTTGGCACGGTCATTATTGGCATTGCCATTCTTTTCGCCACTTTTAAGGTATTTTTTGAGTTGGTCAAAACTTACGTGGCAGTTTTGATCCAAATTATTTTTTCGCCAATTATTTTGATGCTTGGAGCTTTTCCAGGTAAAAATGTTTTTGGTAAATGGATCAAAGATCTTGTCGGCAACTTAATCCTTTGGCCAGTAGTCTTACTTTGTGTCCTAGTGCAACGCATGTTAACTGCACCAATTCGCAGCATGCAGGGTACCGGCCAAGCTTTGGATGCTTCTTTTGGTGGTGGTTTTATGCCGCCATTTTTAATGGGTCAAGGACAAGGCGCCATTGTTCCGGTCATTCTTGGCATTGGTGTCTTGTTAGTTATTCCAGAAATTATGCAGCAAGTCAAAAAAGCTATGGGCGTAGACGAAGGTATTTTTGGACAGTTGGCTAAAGATGCAATGGGTAGAATTAAAGAAGGCACAATCACTGCTCCTCTAATTGGTGCTGGATTACAAGGTGCTTATGGTGGAGTAAGAGCTGGAGCAGCATTTAGAAAAGATAACCCAGATGAAAGCTTACTGAAAGCCGTCAAGGCTGGTTGGCAAGGATATTCTAGAACTGGTGATGATGAAACTCCAATTGCCTTTGGTGGTGTCACTGGAAGCAAAACAAGAGGCATGGAAAATGGGGCAGGTGGATTACAAAAAGGTTTTGAATCTGGCAAGAAGGTCAGAATACAACTAGATAGAATCGCTGAGGGAAGAGCTTTTGATCCAGAAGATCTCACTACCATGATGGGCGACTATTTCAATAAAAGCAAAAAATAAATCGCACGTTCTTTCTAAACAAATCAAAGTAGGATAGATTTTCTTTACACAAATTTAGTCGAGGATTTAGTCTTCGTGCTTATCTAGGTTAATTCTAGCAATAGGCTCTGGCAATCTTGCTTTTTTCTTTTCGCCCTTTTCCATCTTATAACCATAAAGCATACCTTTATATTCTTCTATTTCTGGATCGGGATCAAAAGCATGCTTCACAAATTGTTTGTTTATAGCAACATAACCAGTACCACTGGTTCCGGCAACTAGTTTGAAAGGAAATGGTTTAGTAACCTTTCCTTCAGCATCAGAGTGTTTGTAGTTCCAAAGAGCCTCAACATATTCAAAAACTTCTTTACCCCTCTTACCATCAATTGTTGCCTCTCTATATGCCAAACAAGGGTTCATGCCGGCAAATCCACCAACTCCTTTACCATATAATTTGCCGTCTCTATCTGGTTTGGACATTTTATCCAAAACCCAAGTTAGAACTTCAGCTGAATCACCAGCAGATAAACCACCAACCTCAGCAGTATGTCTAAAACCTTTTTCAAGCTCTTCGTAAAGTTTAATTCTTGCCTCAATACTATTTGCCGGGTATTCTCTGAAAATTCTTTGTACAGTATCCCAAATTAAATTAGCAGCTAATTTCAAATGATTAAATTCCTTGAGGCTCGGAATCTTATCCTTTTCTCTTGTTCTCGTGTCACTCATCTTGGCCTGACCAACGTTGTCTCCATATTTCTGAGATATAAAAGATTTATCCTTTCCACCACCCTCAGCAATAGAAGCGATTGTTAAATTTCCAGGCAAGGATTGTAAAGAACCTGTTGTGAGAGTATCCCAAGCTCTAATTGAAGTGTAAAGCAAACTAAAATTATATGGCTCTTTTCTTTTTGGAGCTCTTACTCCACCTAAACTAAGAAAAACAGGCTTGTCTGGTGTTCCATCTAGGATAGTCCCATCATATAACTCAGCTCTACCGCTCAAAGCAGAGGTATCACCAGGAGCCAAAGACAACATGCTGAGCGCTGTGTGAAAAACTGATGAGCCATAGGGCATATTGGGGATAACTGAAACATTATCCTGATCATCACTAAAAACTTTATCGTATTTAATAATCAAATCTCTCACCGCATTTAATCTTCTCGCTTCACCTCCAGCACCATATGCTCCCTCTCTTAGTGGTTTAAAAAACTTAAGCATGTAGTAGTAAGCATTGTCTGAGTTTGCATATCTTTGTGATTTATGAGAAATAAATCCAAGCATGTTAAAAATCCAAACAAAAGGAATGTCCTTATTGTTAAAACCATGAGAAGGAGTCTGTGTTCTCTCTTGTCTAATAGCTAAGATATTAGTAAGGAAAGGAAAACAAAAAAATAAGTATCTAGCATACATTTCTAATCTTCTAATATCTCCCTTACCAAATTTTTCATCACTTGGATCTGGAAATTTAAAACCAATTAATTCTTTAAAGTGAATTTTTGACCAATCTAAAACTCTACTTTGATCTTTAGCATCTTTTTCTTCCAATCTTTGCTCCTCTATCAAAGATAAAAGGTGTGCTGCATACTTCTTTAAAGTATCCTTACCAGTGTCACTGGCTAAAGTTTCGTAAGAAAATCTAGGATCAAATTGATACAAATTAGTATCAGTTGGAAGAGCTTGATCTGGATCATACCATCTTGCACCAATCTCTTTTCCATCCTTATTCACTATTTTATTTAGTCTGTCTCCCACTAACAAAACATCCATTCCATTTCTCTCAACAACTCTGTCTGGCAAGGCTTTTCTAACAAAACCATCGGTTGTTTGGGAATAATCTATAATTAGCGTATCTCCAGCTTCCAGAGGAGTATATTCAACAACTTCACGACTAGTCACGTTTCCAGATTCGTCAAAACTTTCTTTATATCTATCTCCATATAAGACAATCTTCGTACTTCCTCTCTGAACTATTCTATCGTTAACCGGAGCTCTTCCAAAACCAGGTGGCAATTTTCCTTCGTTTAAAACCGGCGTCTTACCATCCCTCAAAGCTGGCTGATCTTTCATTCTTCTTAGCATCTCGTATAGCACCAAACCAGTTCTAGGGTGAGCTAGGGTAGTTTCATTAAGCCTTTCTTTGGAAATTTGCAAAGTAGCCATTGCAGATTCTAGTTGAGTTATCCTACCTTCTGCTACGCCGTCATCTTTTCTTTCAGCACCTTTTTCATTCAGAATCCCAAATAAACCTAATATCTGTAAATCACTGACTATCTCTCTGACGTCTAAATCTGCAAAGTAATGTGGTGAGCCATCAGTTCTTTTCTCTCCAGGTATAGCATCTTTGGTCAATCCAGAAATCTTGTCTTTGTCTTTCCATAATCTTTGGACCAAAGCATCGACTACTCTTCGGTCATTCTCATCTGTCCAGCCATCATGTTCACCAGTCCAAAAAACAAGTTCTTTTTCTAAGACATAGTCGGCAACTTCACGAAGAGTCATTTTACCAACATTCAAAACCTCTTCATTTTTATCAACAGCCACTCCCCAATCCTTAAAAAACTTTTCTCTTAAAGTAAAAATACTTAACCTGAAAGCTTCATACTTTGGAACATCTACTGGAGCTTTTCTTTTTCTTTTTTCCAATTCTAAAATGATTGCTTTTGCTCCAGCATTAAAAGTTAACTCTATTTCCTTATCTTTATTGTGTTTTTGACCTTTACTAATTCCGTCTAAGCTCAGTTGTGTTTCTATCTCGATAATTAATTCTTGGAGTTCTTCTTCTTTTCTGGCAATCCAACTATCAGCAGTTTCAAAGCCTTGTTCATTTTCAACTGGATTTTCTTGACCTGGTTTAATCATAAGTCTTCTATCTTTAGATACACTGTTATTATACCATTTTTGATCTAAAAGAACCAATTTCTGCAGTATTTTATTCCCACTCTTTCAAGCTAATTGGCCGCCAGTTATAATAAAAATGGATGGCAGCAGAAGCAATTAATCAAAAAACTCGAATCGAACTGAAGAAACTAGCCGGCGTTGAGAGTCTCAGTGCCGCTCAAATTCGTGAAATTCTCCAGAGAAGTGCTGGCTGGATTAGCAATTTTTATGCTGAAGCAGCAGGAGACAAAAAAGTCAAAGGTGATTTTGCGATTGAAGGCTTTAGTTATGGCGGCGAATTTGATCTTAGCACTGCTGCTGACATTTTAAATGGTATTGCCCCACCCAGAGGCAAAGTGCCTTTTTTGTTTTTGTCTGACTTGGTTAATTTTGTTGAACAAATCCGCACTTCTTTAAGTAGCAACAACATTTCCATCAGCTCAACTCAAAGACAAGAATTAGACCGACTGGAAAGCACTTTTAAATTAGTGGGTGTGGAACCAGCAGGTGATAAGGTTAGCATTGAAGACCTACAAAGAATTGAGTACATAGATTATTCGAGAAGGATTGTTGAACGCATTAAATTAATTTATTTAATCTTGGCACCAAGTATTGCTCCAGAAGAAAAAATTGAGGAGGAAATTGCGGAAACAACGCCAAGTGTCACCTCCACTAGTACTGGCGGACTAGGCCTGGCTGGACTTTTTCCAGGTCAAAAAAAGCCTCAAGAAACAGAGAGAGGTGGTGGCGAAGCTGAATCCAGTCAAAGTCGCGAGCCAAAAAAAACTCAAGAGCCTAACACTGACACAACCCCCATTAAAATCTCAGAGCTTGATCCTCAGTCTCGACTTTACCTCCAATCACTCTCCATCATCACCATCAATCAAGCTCTTAATAGATATTTTAATGAGGCTTCTCTAGCCAAAATTGGCTTGCCACCGGGTACTCAGGTTACTTTTGATCAGCTACCCCTTGATGTGCGACGTCAACTAATGGATCGAGCTTTTTTACAGGTGGAAAACCTACTTCTAAGCGGTCAATTCTCTTTGGACAGTTTAATTAGAGAGCAATCTAAGCGTATTAATTTTAGCAATCAAGCCGCACTCGGCTTGCTTATGGATGTTCATGGTCTTAAGTTGCTTAATGATAGCGTTCGCGAAATTGCCAAAGATGGTCAAAAGGCAGCAGCGAAAATTAAAGCCAACGAAAAAGAAAAACTCACAAACGACAAACTTAGTCCTCGCATCAAAAATGACAAGGAAAACTCCACTAACACTGCTCAGGCCCAAGCAATTCTGCAGCAAAAACAAGATGAAGGTCAAAGTAATCAAGACTTTGCTAGGAAAATCGAATCAGAATTAAATATTGTCCAAGATGAAGGACGACTGGAACAAATTTTTGGAGAGAAAATTCGCCAAATTATTGGTAATCAAGATAATTTTAAAATTAAATTAATCACCGATAACGTTCGACCTTTGATCGAAGTCTTCATTCAACAAGGTTTGCCTCCAGAATACCTGATTCCTGATCCAAAAAACTTTGATTACAACAGATTTGTTAATATTTTTGGCACTAGCATCGAACGTTCTGAGTTTAATAATCATCGAGAAGAGTTAGCCAACTTAATTATTTTTTACTGGAAAAGAAAAAGGATTATCTGGGCTAGTGAAATTCGCCAAGAATTTGCCCAAGAAAAATACACTCCGGAAGAAGCCCAACAATTACTTAAAGAAATTAGCAAAAATCCTCAAAAAATTGCTCAATTACGCAATTTAGGCACTCTCAATCTCACTTATGGCGGCAGAGAAATTGCAGAAAAATTAGCTGGCTCAGCTAATGCCAAAGTGGATGGAGCTGAAGTCAACCAATTTATTGGCCAACAACAAGACCTCATCAAAAAAAACCTAGAAGAACAATTGGCCAAGATGAGCGAAGCAGAGCAGCAAAAAACTCTCAAAGTATATTTTGATTTTTATTTGCCTGGCTATACTATTCAAGAATATAGTATCCAAATTTTCCAAACCCAAGTCCTTCCTCAAATTAATCCCATGGATTTCTATATGCTCCAAGCTAATGAAACGCTTGGGACTAGTATTTTTGAGCGCGCCACCAACTTTGCTAGAAACAATGCCTTTTATCAGAATGGAGATGGTTGGGCTCAGCAAGCTTTTGCCTCAAATAGTAATTATCAGAGCACTGATTTTATGGACAGTGCTCTGGGTCAGCAGAGCAAAAAACTAGCCACCAAAGCCCTAAGTGAAGGGCTTTATCTAGCTCTTGATGCGGCTGGTGGCTGGGGAGAAGCTCTGCGAGCTGCTGAAGCAGCAGTTCCACTTGTCAAACAACTCAAAGAAAAACTAATAGAAATGGGCCTGGAAAAAGTTCTTGAATTTATCAAGAAAAATTGGCCTTGGTTGCTTGGTTTGGGAATTTTGGCGGCGCTTGGCTCCATGTTGCCATTATTACTGATCTTGGCTCCTGCGGCAATTTTTTTGCGTAACGCTTGGGGTGGAATTAAGGATTTTTTCACTGGTGGAGGTAAAGCAATTAATCAGATCAGCGAAGGAATTGGTGGTTTTGGCAAGCAGGGACTAACAGCACAAGCTACTCAAAACCAAGTCGCTACCACCCAAGCAGCACAGGGCCTTAAAACTCTGACTAGTGGTATTTCTTCTGGAGCGATGATTACTGCCGGTCAAGCTGTAATTGCCACCGTTGGGGCTAGCACCATTTTTATGTATGTTTATCAAACTAGTTTAAATTCAGCTTTTTTGACCGACTTCCCTTTCAATGATCCAAATGCTGCCGGCATCAATAGTGTTGAAAAAACTTCCAAATATGCCGAAATTAGTAAAACAGCCGTGATTAAAAGCGGTTGCCCTAGCCCAGAAAGCAATGGCACTAAATGTGAAAATCCATCTTTTCCCGTCTCCATTGAATACACCGTCACTATCAAGCCCAAGGAAGATTTTTCGCTGCAAATCACCAACATTGAAGACACTATTAAATTTAAACAAAGTAAAAAGGCGTGGGAAGACGCAGGTCAATCTCCACCCAATATTCCAACGGAAAAGGTTTTAGACTTTGAATACTTCAAGGGAATTATTGGTCAGCAAGGAGGACTGAGCAATACTTCTCTTAGTCCCACAACAACCCCCACACTAGGCGTGGGCAATCCCAATCCCACCACACCAATTCCATCTGGTAGTAGTGAAAATATTATTATTGAGGCAGGCAGCAGCCTAACTTTCACTTACACTTTAGACAATCTAAGTTCCGACTACAACCACACTGCCATTCTTAACACTATCGAAGTTAATTTTTATTACCAAAACTCTTACATGTCTGGCACTGATAATGTCATTACTGCGGCCAGAGTTTGTCTGGGTGAGTGTAGTGCTGGAGCTGGCTGCTGGCCAACCACTGGTAACATTAGTCAATTGCCTTTTGGACAGGGTATTCCTGATGATGATGCTTCACATCGTCCTCCAGAATCTGGAGGTTACGCTGATGCTTACGATATTACCGATAGTGATGGACCCGATGATGTTGTTCGTATGGTTTATACCACTTTTCCTGGCAGTCTCTGTTTTATTAAGTGTAGTGACACTGGTTATGGTTGTTATTTTATTCTCACTTTTGATGATAATGGTACCAGTCGCAAATTACTTTTTGCGCACTTTGAATCAGCCAATTCTCAACTCAGCCAACCTAATTCATGTATGAATGTTGACGAGGGCTTTGCTATCGGTCTAATGGGTAATCGCGGCAATTCAACCGGCAAACATCTTCATTATGAAGTAGATTTTAATGGAGCTTTTTACAGTCCAAGTTCTAGAAATTTTTCCATTCTTGAAACTCTGGTACCTGAAGCAGATAATGGGAACTATCCCCCCAAAAATGGCGACAACGTCACCACTTGTTATGAATAAAATATGAATCAAAGCCAAAAAAATAAAGTTAAAAAAGAAATAAAAGTTATTCCTCTTTTAGTTGTTTTTGTCGTATTTGCTCTACTTATTTCCGCCATTTTAACCATTATTACTCCACAACAAGAAAAAGTTATTCAAACTGACTTTGTGGTTAATAACTATGATCAAAGTAAAAGCACTTTCAAAAAAATCTCTTTTTCTGGTGAAGAAATTTCATTACCAGAAAAAATGAAGATCTACAAAATTAACGGAACTCTAGATTTATCCAGTGAATTAGCACAAAAAATGATCGATGAGTATAAGCTTGAAAATGTTGGCTCACTGGAAAATTATTGGGCAAAAGGAGCTTACATTTTAAATAAAAACACCTATGAAAACCGCTATGCTTTTGATCTTGATACCAGTCAGGCCACAAATCAAGTTCAAATGATTCCAAGCGAAGCAATTAAGAGCTGTCTTAATTTTTATTCAAAATATAGTGTTAATTTAATTTTAATTGCACAAAAAGATCATCTGGTTTTTTTAAGCGGCAGATCAGAACAAACAGAAACAGAATTAGCTCGAGCCAACTACATCCAAGTACCACTTAGCTACCAATTGGACGGTTATCCTGTGTTTTATCAAAATGAGAACAGCTACCCATTTTTTTGCAAGATTAACAACAACTATCAAGTAGAAAGAGTGGTTTTTAAAGATTTTTTCTACAATTTTGCACCAATTAAAGATTTGCCAACCATTAGCCTTGATCAAGCGGTTAGAAATATTAAAAATGGTAAAGCTTCCATCATTGATGCCAAAAGCCAGTTGGTTGAGGTGATTGATTTAAATTGGATTAATGAGGCTGATTTGTACGATGTTTCAGTCGATTATCGTCTTGATGAGAGTTTAAAAATTGTCTATCCATTTTATAAGTTTCAAGCAAAATTAACTAACGCCGCTGGCATCAACATTCAAGCTCAAATTATTACTCCAGCAGTTAACACTGCTTTAGAAAAATAGTTTGCTTTGACAAGAAATTAGTGAAACCTGCTAAACTAATTAGGAAACAAGTATTAAAAGATGAAACAACATCCTATTCCTCAAGACATCACCAACTATAAGTTTCACCTTATAGGTAGCATGACTCTCAAACAATTTGCCGAGATTGCTGTGGCAGTGGTAATTGCTTTCGCAATTTTTAAGACCAACTTAATCGGAATTATCAAATGGCCTTTAGTTTTTATTACTGTTGGTTTTGGGGCAATGGTGGCTTTTGTGCCAATTGAAGAAAGACCGCTTGATCATTGGATTAAGACTTTCTTTAAAAACATCTATAAACCAACTAAGTTTTTCTGGAAAAAAGCCAACAAAATTCCTGATCTTTTTAATTATAAGATTAGCAGCACACAAAGTGATTTTTTTGCTCCAGATGTTAATTTAAACCCCGCACGCAAACAAAGAATTTTTGAATATCTAAAAAGCATCCCCTCTGATGAGAGAGTTGATCAATTTGACCTGCAAGAAAATCAAAAAATTAGTAATATTTTAGGCGAATATGACAAGGTTCAGGTCAGGTCAACAGATGTTGAAATTGAATTAAAAAAACAAGAAAAACCCAGTTTACAAACCAGAGTTAGAAAATTAAACACCCCTCAAACTTTTATCACTAATGGCGATCATCTGCCCAATCAAGTTTTTGGCTTGGTTTTAGATCAACACGGCATAGCTGTTGTCAACGCCATTGTGGAAATTAAGGATCAGAAAGGTCAGAGCTTGAGAATAATGAAAAGCGATGAAGCTGGTAATTTTCAGGTCAATAAACCTCTCAGTAATGGAATTTATTTTGTCTTGGTAGAAAAAAATGAATACAAATATCCAAGCTCGCAAATAGAATTAAAGGGTGAAATACTAGGTCCCCTTGTAATCAAGCCTCAAAATTTAGTAAACTAGAATCAGTTCATGAGCGATAAAGTGATTAGTTCCACCACGCAAGAATTTCTTGATGTCTATGACATCGTCAATGACATGGTTCTGTTAAAAGACGGTACCGCTTCAGTTATTCTACAAATTGGCACAATGAATTTTAGTTTATTGGCTGAGCAAGAACAGGATGCCGTAATTTTTACCTATGGTTCGCTGCTTAATTCTCTCAACTACCCAATTCAAATTAATATTCAGTCTCAAACTAAAGATGCTACTAAATATTTAAGACTTCTCGAAGAGCAAGTCCAGAAAGCTAGTTCAGATCGCAAAGCAACTTTAATTAAACAATATCGAGATTTCGTGGCAACTCTAATCAAAGAAAGAAATGTTTTGCAAAAAAGATTCTATATTATTGTTCCGGCTAGTCCTGGAGAAATGGGATTAATTACTCCATCTGGAGTTTTACCTGGCAAAACTGCCTTTGACATTACTAGTGTTGAAAAAAGTATTTTGCTGGAAAAAGCCACCAACATTTTGGAGCCACGTCGAGATCATTTAACTGCTCAATTTAACCGTTTGGGACTTTTTACCAGACAATTAACCACTCAAGAGATTATTCAAAATTTCTATATCAATTACAATCCTGAAGCTGCTGAAGGACAAGAAATCAGTAGCAGCGAAAATTATACAACTCCCCTAGTCAGGGCCAGTTTTGGAGGAAAATTTATGCAACTAAATAATCAAACAAGCAACCAACAAAGCCCTCTAATTCAAGATCAAATAACAGCAACCCCCGCTGCCAGCCCGATTTCAAATAATGAAGATACTCTCATAGCCGCTAGCGAAAATATTACTACAGCTACGCAAGATATTAACCAACCAGAATTGTCTTCACCGATCACCACCAATCCTAGTGCTGAAGAGATTTTAAGTAACGAACCGACCCAAACAGTTATTTATCCAGAACCAAATTTAAACAACACAACAGACAACCCTCAAATTGAAAATCTAGCAAAAGCGGCAACAGCTAATGAAATCACTAGTGAAATAGACATGCCGCCAATTATTGAAACAACGCCAATAAATACTGTACCTGAACCAGTTAATGCTATTCCGGAACCTATTTCGTCACCAATATCAGTTCCACCAGAACTTCCAAATCAAGAAAATCCGGTAGTTAATAGTCAGTCGCCAGAGCTTGATTTAAATTTAGATCCAAACTTACTTAGCGCTAATTCTGTCAACACCACTAATAATAATCTAACAATTGATAATTCGACTGACAGCAACTTAGTAGAAGGATTTGGGGAGGATATCACCCCTTTACAAAATAAATTTGAAGAACAAGCTCAAGAACCAATTTTAAATCAAGAATTACCATCGGATCAAACAATAAAAACCCAAGCATAATATGCTTAATCTTTTTGCTAAGAAAAAAACCATCACTTCAACTGATCAAAATAAAATCAATGTTGAACAATATACTCAAGAGAAACTAAGCGAATTTTCTCGTGGTTTAGTAACGATTCAAGATATTATTGCTCCAGAAGCAATTGAGGTCGATTTCACTTACCAAAAAATTAACTCCACCTACACTCGCACTTTATTTATTGCTGGCTATCCTCGTGCTGTCCCAGCCAACTGGCTTTCACCACTCATCAACTACCCTCAACAAGCCAATATTTCGATGTTTGTTTTTCCATCAGATACCGGCGATATTCTCGATAATCTAAAGCGCAAAATTACAGAAATGGAAGCTGAAATTACTTCCGATATTAGATCTGGAAAAATTAGCAACATTAATACAGAAATCAAATTAAGTGACGCAAGAACGATGCGAGAGCAGTTAGCTGCCGGTTCTGAAAGATTTTTTCAATTTGGCTTATATGTGACGGTTCGAGCTGATAGCAAGGAAATGTTAGATAAAATCACCAAAAGCATCCAAAGCACTTTAGGCGCCTTAATGATTGTTTCCAAAAAATCTGCCCTACAAATGGATGAGGGTTTTAAAACCACCTTACCAATGGGTGTCGATCGTCTTTCTGTGACTAGAAATATGGACACCACTTCCCTAGCTACCACTTTTCCTTTCACCTCTTCCGAATTAACTATGGAAACCGGCATTGTTTATGGCATCAACGAACATAATGACTCTCTAGTTATCTTTGATCGCTTCAAAATGGAAAACGCCAATATGGTAATTTTTGCCAAATCTGGTGCTGGCAAATCATATACTGTTAAGCTAGAAGTTCTGCGACAGCTGATGTTTGATGCTGAAGTCATTGTACTTGACCCAGAACATGAGTATGAAGAATTATGCAAAATGGTTGGTGGAGAATACATTAATTTTACTTTTGGCTCAGAGGCTAAAATTAATCCCTTTGATTTGTCCAACATTTATGAAGAGGGAGAAAACGAATTGGGACAAAAAATACTCTCTATTCATGGACTTCTCAAGGTTATGCTGGGTGAAATGACCCCACAACAAGAAGCTTTACTTGATCGTTCAATTATTGCTGCCTATAAAGCTAAAGGAATTACTCCAGATCCAGCTACCCAAAAAAATACTCCACCATTAATGGAAGACCTCTATAAGGCTCTAATTGGTATGGAACAAGATGAAAGTGATGATATTGCTGCTCGTTTAGAAAAATTTATCACTGGCTCTTTTCGCGGAATTTTTGATCAAGCTTCCAATATTGACATTCATTCTCAATTTACTGTTTTTTCGGTCAAGGAAATGGAAGAATCACTTCGCCCAATTGCCATGTATGTCATCTTGGATTTTATTTGGACAAGAGTTAAGAAAAATCTTAAAAGACGTATCTTGGTAATTGATGAGGCTTGGTATTTTATGATGCATCCTGATAGTGCTGCCTTTGTTTACTCAATGGTTAAAAGAGCGCGCAAATATTATCTTGGTATCACCACAATTACTCAAGACGTAGAAGACTTTCTCCACAATGACTATGGCAAAGCAATTGTGTCTAATGCTTCCATTCAATTTTTAATGAAGCAGTCGACTGCTTCAGTGCCAATTCTCACTCAAACTTTTTATTTATCTGAGGGTGAACGTCAATTATTAGTCTCCTCAGATGTGGGAGAAGGAATTTTCTTCGCTGGTCAGAATCATGTCGCCTTAAGAGTGATTGCTTCACCCCAAGAACACAGTGTCATTACAACTAATCCAGAAGAGATCCTACGTAAAAAAGATGATAAAGAAATTAATCAAGCTTTAAATGCTGCCTCAAAGCCAAGAACAGCCAGCTATGAAGAATATAAAAAAAGTAGAGAGCTGCGCAAACAACGATTAATTAATAACACCGACTTTAAAAATACCAAAAAAGATACTGAACAATTAGCTTCCAGATGGGAAAATAAAGAAATTGATCTCAATCAAGATCCACTTAAGAATGCTAAACAAAATGCAGAAACTGCCCTAAAAACCGATCGTCTTACTTTTAATCCAGACCAAGAATTGGATAATAGAGATAATGATTATAAAATCAAAACAGTTTTTGAAGAAACAGATCAAAAAGAAAAATTAGCAACTTCAAAAGAAGTTAAACCAGATCAACACGGGATTTATAGTATAAACGACTATCAACCACCAAAATAAATTAACTAAATTACAAAACTGCCTCTTGTTTTTTGTGGAAAACTTTGTGTATAAGTAAGCAGTATTTTTTTTGGTTTAGTTAAGAAGAACAACTGCCCCAGTTAGTTTTATTTCAAAAGAAAGACAAAAAATGTCAGAGCAGGTCTATGATGCTGAAACAATTAAGCAGGTTTGGCAAATGACAAAACTAGATTTGGAAGCCAGCCTTAGCCCTGCATTTTTTAATACCTGGATCGTTCCTAGCCCTCTCACTTCAATTAAGATTGAAGATAATCAAAAAGCTGTTGCAACAATTAGTTGTATGACCGCATTTCATGTCACCAACCTGCGAACAAATTTATATTCTCAAATTAAAACCGCTTTAGAAAAATATATTAACAAACCATTAGAGATCGAATTTATTGTAACCGACCTAAAACAAAATCTAGACAAAAAAACCGGTCAAATAAAAATTGAAAATCAAGAACCGATTAACAACGACTCTAAAAAAGAAATTAATCAACAAAACTATGATCAATTCAGAAGTAATTTAATAGATAACAAGGGTTTTTCTATTAGGGAAAGTGTTAGATCTTCTCCAACTGTTGAAGAACTTTTTTCTCAAGCCAATATCAGCAGCAACACTTTTGATAGATTAAAGGTTAGAGCCCAACAAATTGGTTTGCGTCAAGATTACACCTTTGAGAGCTTTGCTGTTTCATCTAGCAACGAAATGGCTCATGCTGCTGCCACCGCTGTCGCCAATAATCCTGGTATTAGCTATAATCCCCTTTTCTTATATGGAGGTGTTGGAGTGGGAAAAACACATTTAATTCATGCTGTGGCCCACCATTTATTACAAAAGAATCCTGACGCAGAGATTATTTATGCTTCTGGTGAGCAATTTACTAATGAAATTGTAAGAGCAATTAAAAGTCATAATACCCTTCAATTGAAAAACAAATATCGCAAGACAAATCTACTCCTCCTTGATGATATTCAGTTTATCGCTGGCAAAACCGCAGTTCAGGAAGAATTTTTTCACACCTTTAATGCTTTAACTGCAATTAACTCACAAATTATTCTAACTTCAGATCGCCCTCCACAAGAAATAAGCCTCTTAGAAGACCGCTTGAGATCTCGTTTTGAGGCTGGCTTAATGATTGATATCCAACAACCTACTTTTGAACTAAGAACGGCAATTTTATTATTAAAAGCACAAACTAATAAATTAGATGTTCCAATTGAACTAGCACAAAAAATTGCTAGTCAAGTAGACAGTGCTCGAAGGATTGAAGGAATTATTAAAAAGATCAGATCAGCTGTGGAGTTGCAAAATTTAAGCTTAAATGTTGAATTAATTGATAAGATTCTACAATCTGAAATAAAGCAAAACCAACAAAAATTCATTAAAGCTAAACCTCAAGATATTATTAAAACCGTCGCTAATCATTATCGAATTAAACAAAGTGCTGTTAGAGGAAAAAGGCGCAGTAAAGAACTAGTTAAGGCTAGACATATTGCAATGTATTTATTACGCAATGAATTACAAATTCCTCTTGAAGAAATCGGCCAATGGTTTGCTGGAAGAGATCATAGCAGTGTAATTCATGCGGTTAAAAAGATTGAGCAAGATTTAATTCTAAATCAAAACATTCAACAGGATGTTTCTGCTATGAAAATGTCCTTAATTGCTATCTCAAATTGACCTATATAGCAATCTATTTATGTTTTTTAAACAAATTATCAATTACTTTTTCCACAATTGTGGAAAAAATGGTGGAAAAGAAGTGAAAAGCTTGTTAACAAAAAACTAAGAACTTTATAGGACTGTGAAAAACTTTATTTATTTTTAGACAGAAATTCACCATAATTAACAAAATAATCAACAAAATAAGATCGTTTTTACGCAGTCATTATTAATGAAATACCAGATCGAAGTCGACAGAATATTAACTTACACACAGAGACTACTACTACAACTACTAAAAATATATAATTAAATAAAAAGAAATATGAAATTAAGTGTTTTACAAGAAAATCTAAAAAACTCGCTAAATTATTTACAGAAAGTAATTCCCAGTAAACCACAAATAACTATTTTGTCTTCGATTCTTTTGCGAGTGAAAGAAAATATTCTAACTTTATCAGCTACTGATTTATATCTAGGTATTAAAACAGAACTAATAGTAGAAACAGAGGAAGAGGGAGATTTAATTGTAAATGGTGAATTATTCAAAAGTCTAATTAATTCCTTAGAAACAGGTAAAGTTAAATTAGAATTAAAGGAAAATTCTCTGATTATTACTCAAAATAAAACAGTGAGTAAATTGTCTTGTCAGAAAAGTGATGAATTTCCAAATTTTCCACAAGTTGTAGGAGATTCTTTTCATTTAAGTTTGCCAAACTTGGAAAAAATTAAGAATTTAGTTACTTTTTGTGCAGGTATAGATCAAAGCCGTCCAGTCTTAACAGCTTTATTATTGAAATTTAAGCAAACTGGTTTAGAGGTAGTGGCAACAGATGGTTTTCGTTTAAGCAATCTTTTTCTAAGCGAGATTAATTCGAATCAAGAAAAAACAATTCTAATTCCAGCCAAAGCTCTCGAGGAACTTTATCGAATTGCTCATCAAACAGAGGCTCTTTTAGTAGAAATTTTAGTTTCAGACGAATTAAAACAATTGCTATTTAAATTAAGTAATGTGGAAATGTACGTGCGACTAATTGAAGGAGATTATCCTCCATATGAGAAAATCATTCCTCCAAATTTCTCTCTCATGATAGAGTTTGAAAGTGAGGAATTTTTAATTCAACTTAAAAGAGCAGCAATTTTTTCAAGAGAAGTTTCAAATATTGTTAAAATCACTTTAGATAAAGATAAAATGAAAATTAACTCATTTTCTCCATCTTTTGGAGAATATACTGGAGAGATTGAAATTAATAATCCATCTGGCGAAAGTGGAGAAATTGCTTTTAATGTTAATTATTTAATTGATTTTATCAATGCGGTTAAGCCAGAGATTTTGGTTTTTGGAATGAATGAAAGCCTAAAACCAGCGATTTTTAAGGATAAAAAAAGAGCGGATTATTTTTATATCGCTATGCCTTTTAGAGTTACATGATATAATCTCTAACTTATGAAAAGAACATGGAACCCAAAAAAGAAAAAAAGAATGCGCATGCACGGATTCTTAAAGAGAATGCAGACTTTAACTGGTCAGATTGTCATTAAAAGACGTCGAGCTAAAGGTCGCAAAAAACTAGCTGTTGCCAAACATTGGTAAATCTAGAATATTTAAATAAATGTTAGCCAAAAAATATCGTTTCAATCTCTCTTTAAGAGATAATGCTTTGATTTTTAATCGAGATAGATCTTTATTTTTATCCTCAAGATATTTTTTGGCTTATTTTCGCAACAATAAAGATTATCTAAAAGTTACTTGTATATCTCCCAAAGCAGCGATAAATAAAGCAGCAAAAAGGAATTTTTATAAACGTTTAATGTTTTCTTTTTTGATAGAGAAAAATAAAAATGAGAACGATAATCTTTTAAATAAAAAAATAGATCTAGCAATTGTTTTAAAAAGAAAATTTATTGAAGACAAAGAAAAACTAAAGCACGATTTTTTTATCTTATTAGACCAAATAATAAAAAATGCTAAAAATTTATAAGTTTCTAGCCACTTTCAAACATAATCTTTTATTTTCCTTATTTGGTTTTTCTTTTACTTGTCAAAAGAATCTTAGTTGTAGTCACTACACTCTTATACAAATTAAAAAAAATGGTACAATTGTCGGGTTATTACAAGGTTTTTGGCGAAGTATTAATTGTCATCATCTTTTTTAGGAATTAAATGAATTTTTTTATTAATTTTTTTTCAACAATTTTGGTTTTTTTAGATTCAATTTTTAGTAATCTTGGAGTAACCATTATTGTTTTTACCATTTTGATTCGATCAGTTTTATTACCTCTCACGCTGCCTAGTATTAAATCCAGTAAAAAAATTCAAGAGCTTCAACCAGAGTTAAAAAAACTTAAAGAAAAACATAAAAATGATAAACAAGCTTTAGCTTTAGCTCAAGCTCAACTTTATAAAAGTTATAATATCAATCCTCTAGCCGGCTGTTTACCTCAGCTTTTACAACTTTTTATTTTAATTGTTTTATATCAGAGCATTATTCGTCTTTTTGATGATCCAACTTTTTCCAATCTTAATTTTTTATGGCTTAATTTGGCTCAACATGATCCTACTTATGTTTTACCAGTCATTGCTGGTTTAACTCAGTTTTTATTGTCATTGATGATTTCTCCAGCTGCTCAAACCAGAGACGTAATTGATAATAATTCAAAAATTAAAACTGTCCAAGAAGCTAATAAAAAAGAAGAGGATATTGCTGAAATGGCGGCAACCATGCAGCAGCAAATGATTTTTCTCATGCCGATTATGACCACGTTTATCGCTTTAAAGCTACCTTCAGGTTTAGCTCTTTATTGGGTTGTGGGAACAATTATTACAATTATTACTCAATATTTTGTTTCAGGTTTGGGCGGATTAGCCACTTATTGGAATAGGTATATTGCTAATTTTGGGCCAATGAAAGGCAAATATATTAATATTTCTTCAAATAAAACTCTAACTTTAATTCCGAAGAAGATTCATCTGAAGAAAAAAAGCCTTTTTCAAAAAAACACTGATAATCAATCATTAGTTGGGGTATTAAAAAATTTAGACGGTAATAGCAATCCAATTAAACCTAAAAACAAGCGTGCGACAAAACCAAAGAAAAACAAAAAAAATAGAAAGTAAAAATGAAAATACAAGAATATCTAGAAAAATTAATTAAACATCTCGGAGTAGAAGAAGATTTTGAAATTCTTTTGGAAGAATTAGAGAATCGATTAAAAATTTCGATTACTGTTTCTTCAGATGACGCTGCTCTTTTAATTGGCAATCATGGTGAAACTCTAGAGGCGATTGAACTACTGACCAAACTTTCTTTTAAAGATGAATTTTTAGACAAAAGAATAATGCTTGATATAAATAATTATCGTGCCGAACTAGAAGCTCGACTCAAAGAAAAAGCGATAGGAATAGCTCATAGAGTTTTGCAAACCGGTGAACCGGCCGAAATTCATGATCTTAATTCTTATGAGCGCTATCTTATTCATAGTGCTTTAGCGGAAATGACTGAATTATCCAAGTTGGAAAGTGTTTCTGAAGACAGAGCTGAAGAGCGGGTTTTGATTATTAGATTAAAAGAATCTTAATTCTACCAGAGTTTGCGTTAATAAATCTGGAATTATGCAAGAAAAAATAACTGTTTTTACTGATGGTGGATCAAGAGGAAATCCAGGTGTTGCTGGAGCAGGAATTTATATAATTGATGCAGAAAACCAAGAAATTTATCGAGGATATCAATCTCTTGGCATAAAAACTAATAATGAAGCTGAATATTTAGCTCTCAATTTAGCTTTAAAGTATTTACAGAATTATCTAAAAAATCCTACTAAAATTATTTTTAAACTTGACTCTAAATTAGTGGTGGAACAAATGAATAAAAATTGGCAAATTAAAGAGATTAGATTAAGAGAACTAGCATTGAAAAATTGGCAAATCTTAGATCTTCTCCCCCATTGTTCCTACGAGATTGTTCATATTCCAAGATCACAAAATCAGACAGCTGATTTATTAGCCAATCAAGCGATGGACATGCACGATGTCTAAAGCTTTAATTTTGTTCTAAAATGATTTAAATGCTTTATCAATTGGAAGATGATTCGCCGATTGTTTTGGTGGTTTCTGAGTTAAATTTAGCTCTAACCAATCTGGTTGTAAATACATTAGAGGATAATTCTTTTCGAGTTAAATTAATCAACCTTGATCAAGATTTTTTTTTAGATCAAGAAAAAGTTGATCTTCAGCAAAAAAGAGTTCATAAAATAATTTTCATTTATGGGTTTAATTCTGTTTCAACTGAAGTTTATCAAAGAGTTTTTGCCTTTTTTGATCATTTAAACCAAAAACAAACAGAGATGATTCCAATTGTTTTGATTTCAACTGTTAGTACTTCTTTAGAAATATTAGACGATTTTAATTTGAAGTATCAATCTTATCTAAATGATCATTTAACTTTTTTAAATGATTTTTTTAATCACTTCAGTCAATCTTTGGTTTTTTTAGCCAAAGATCTTCTCATTGAGAATAATAAAAATATTAACTATCCTCTACTCTTGCTTTTTTCCGCAATTAAACAAGGCTATCTATTCGATCCTCAATCTAAGTTTTATTTTCAAGATGAAAAAAGCTTCTTTCAGTTAATTAAAAGTTATTTAATTAAACCTCATAGCTTGGCTAAATATATAATTAATGGCCAGGCAATTTCTTCTGAAAAAATAGTTAAAGATATCCTCTATTTATATGAACAGTATTTTCAAAAAAAACTTTCGGTAATCAAGTTGCTTGCTGAAGAAAAAAAAGAACAGCTTTTTGAAGAATTTAGTTTGGTTAGTAATAAAAAAGTTAAAATTGAGAATCTGTTGGATCAAAGAATTAGAGAAATTAATAAATTTAACCAAGAGATAGCGGAAATTGCCCCATCAGAACTGGAATTAAAAAAAGCTTTAGCGATGGAATTTTTAGAAAAAAAACAAAAAAGCCTCAAACCAAAGATAGTTAAAAACATTAATCATTTATCAGTTTTGCATCAATCCCCAGTTTTGTTTAAACAAGCCCAAAAAAAGTTAAATCAAACGGCTAAGGAGGCAAATTTTAGTTTTGAATTGCTTAATAAAATTGAACAACTCTTCTCCACTCAAAGAAATCAAGAAAAAATTTTGCGTCAGGAAAAAAATCTAGATGAAGGTAAAAAAATTATTTTAAAAAGTAAAAAGCGTAAAATCCTTTTTTACTTAGGAGTGTTTGGTTTTAGTGTTGGTTTAATTCTTCTCACTCTCCTGCTTCTTTTTAACTTGAGTCAAAAAGAATTACAAAAACAACTTTTAAACTCGGTCAAAAATGAAGGTCAAAACATTGAAAAGATTGATAAATCAGGAATATATAAGCTATTTGTATTTCAACTTCAGCAATATCAAAAGATTCTTTTGGAAGAATCCTTAACTCAAGCACATGACATCAAGACTTTAAATGATTCTTTATTATCTCTTTTTAAAAATAAGGCTAAAAGCAATCAACTAATCTATAATTTATATCTAAAAACTTTTACTGGTGGTGCAGAAATGAGTTATTTTTACAATGATTTATTGCCAGTGTTAGATCAAAAAATTGAAGCTCAAAAGGCATTTAACGCTTATTTAAGTTCACTAAATTTAGATTTATATGAAGAAACCGAAAAGAATATTTGGCAAAAAGCTCTCGATCAAAGTAGAGAAGAACTCAAAAACTTTTTGCAATTAAGAAGATTTATTGAAGTATTTAAAGATTTTATTTTACAATCTGGTAGGGTTAATTTTTTAATTTTGATCCAAGATAGTAATGAATTGAGGGCTACTGGAGGATTATTAACCCAAGCAATTATCTTGAGTTTTGATCAGGCAGTACTAGTTGATAAACAAACTTTTAATGTCGATGAATTAGACGCCAGAGTTTATGGTCATAAAGACTCTGATTCAGAGATTGCTGAATTTTTAAACCAGAAGACATTTCATTTACGAGATAGTAATTGGTGGGCAGATTTTTTCAAAACAAGCCATGAAACTAAGTGGTTTATTGAACAGGCGACTGGTCTAAAAATTGATTTAGTTATTGCTTTAAATACTAAAACAATTGATGAGTTATATAGAATTTTTAATAATAATCATTTGGAAATAAAAAACCAAGCTGATTATCTACTTGAGAACCTATTAAAATTAAATGCAGAACAATTTTTGTTTGTTGGTGATTTGTGGCTTAAGCATTTAAACCAAAGAGAAATTTTCTTGGAAAGTAGTAATCCTGATTTAGAACGGATTCTTGAAATTAATTCTTGGAGCGGTCAAATAATCAAGCCAGTTTGTCCGGCTGAATTCAAACAAGAAAATTGTTTATTGGACTACTTTTTTCAAGTAGAGAATAACATTGGCTTAAATAAAAGTAACGCCTATCTCAGAGAAACAATCGAACATAATATTGGAATTAGTCAAGAATTTATTCGTCACAAACGTAAAATTATTTACGAAAACCTCTCTAGAGGAGAAAATAACGAAGCTGGTTTTTATCGTAGTTATCTCAAGTTTTATCTAAATAATCAGGCAAACTTGGAGAAAGTTGAAATTAATGGCCGTCAGCTAGACCTGCAAAAAGTTACGATCAAAGAAGGGGATTTTGCCAAAGAAATAATTGTTCCTTTTTTAATACCCAAGCAGAGTAAGCTTGAGTTAACCATTACTTATTTAGTAACGAATCAAATGGAATTGCCATTTTCATATGTCTTTTTTGATCAAAAACAAGCTGGCATTTTTGCTAAAGAAACTAATTACAATATTGTTTTTGATGAAAAACTAAAACCCCAGTTAATTGCTCCTCAAGCTGTTTATCAAGATAAAATTATTAGATTTAAAAACAATAATCAAGATCACTTCTTATTTGCCATTAAATTTAATAATTGAAATTAATTATTTTTTTCCACGTGCTTTATTTTGGTTTACTTAGATTTTATTTGTCCATCAACCTTTTTTTAAATTTTTATTTTTAATTAACTCTTTTTAGTTTGATCTAGTTTGTTAATAAAAAAATATTTAAACTGCTAATTTATATGTGGCTTTTAAGAAAATAACTTTTATGTTAAAATAAACGCTTCGTATGGAAAAAAACACACTAAAAGTCGCAAAACGACAAGCTAAAAAAAACAATCAATTACGCCGTGCTGGAATTATTCCCGCCAACATGTATCAATCTGGCAAAGATTCTTTATCTTTGGAAGTAAACAATCTTACTTTCCTCAAATTAACTCGTAATTTAAGTGACAATGCAATTATTTATTTACAAGTTGAAGGCGAAAAGAGTGAGTTCCCAGTCTTGATTGATGAGGTTCAGTATGATGTCTATGGAAAAAATGTTCTCCACGTGGTTTTTCGAAAAATTAACTTAACTCAAAAGATCAAGGCTGAAATTTCTGTTGAGATAAGTGGTGAATTAAATGTGGATAACGGAGTTCTAGTTTTAGTTAAGGATAGTGTTGAAGTAGAAGCTTTACCAACAGACTTGCCAGAAAAATTTATTATTGATCAGAGTCAATTTAAAGCAATTGGCGATCAATTTACTCTAGCTAATTTAGAATTTGATTCAAGTAAAGTTACTTTAGTATTAGCCGAAGAAGAACAAGCTAATGAGCTTGTAATTGCTTTAGTTCAAGAAAAAGCTGAAGAGGTTGAGGAAGAAGTTAGTACAGAAATTGTTGAGCCAGAACTCATTGGTGAGAAAAAGGCAGATCTAACCACCGAAGAAGTTTCTGATAAGGCTTAACCAAGTTACCTGATTTCAGGATTAATCAAAATAGCTTGCTCCAGATATTTTTTTACTGATGCTTGATTTTTTGAAATTGAATGTAGATTTGCCAAGTTGAGAAAAAGTTGAAGGTTTTTAATTCCTTGATTAACTAATTTTTCTTGATTTAATATTTTTTCATTTAGTTCTGTTTTATTTAGTAAGAATTGTTGTGTCTTAAAATTATTTTGTTGACTCATTTCCTCAAGGTAAGCTTTTTCAACAATAATTTGCGCGGTATTTTTCTGTCTGAATAGAAAAATATTACTTAGCCAAACCAAGATAATAAATAAAATTAAAATAATATTTAGAAGTTTTTGCTGATTTAATTTGGCAAAAACAAAGAGTAGGGTAAAGACTACTAAATTAGAGATTAATCGTAAACATAAGCCTGCTAGTCTTAAATAAAAAAATAAGTTAGTTAGCACAGAAAAATTATAACTTAATTTGGCCAAGTACTACTAATCAAAACTTTTTCCTTGACTAAATTTTGCTTCACCAACTCCTGCCAAATACTTTCGGTGACAAATGGGATGAAGGGGTGGAGTAGTTTTAAAAATGTGAGTAAACCATCAAACATTAAATCTTGATTTATCAATCCTTTTTTTGATTCTTCTATACATTGATCACAGAACCAGTGCCAAAATTCATTATAAAGAGTGTCGGCTGCAATTCCCAGTTTTAGTGATGTTAAGTTTTTGCTCACATCCTTAGTAATTGTTTGTAGCTTTTTTGTAAAATCCTCATCGCCAGAGCAACTTGAACTTGTTTTATTTTCCTTTGCTGTTTTGCTCATCAGAATAAAGCGACTAGCATTCCACAGTTTGTTACTAAAATTGCGCATGGCTTTGAAATCACCTTCACTAACTGATTTGTCTAAACCAGCTGAGGAGCGGATGACAAGAGCCATTCTGAGGGCGTCTGTGCCGTATTTTTCACTGATTTCCATTGGATTGACTACGTTGCCCTTACTCTTACTCATCTTCTGGCCTTTAGCGTCTCTAATGAGTCCATGTAGATAAACATTTTTAAAAGGAGTTTGTCCAGTTTTATAGATGCCCATCATCAGCATTCTCATTACCCAAAACATCAAGATATCATAAGAAGTTTCCATAGTGCTAGTGGGGTAGAATCTTTCAAAGTCACCTGATTGGTTGTTCATCAGAGTTACTACTGGCCATTGGCTGGAAGAAAACCAAGTGTCAAAAGTGTCGGTTTCTTGTAGATATTCTTCACCAGGATTTTCTTGACTGACTAGATATGGGGCAGTAATACGAGGATTAATATTTTGTAAACCTTTTCTAATTTCTGCAATTGAGAATTGTTTTAATAGGGTTATTAGTTCTCCAGAAATACGCTCTTTATCTTGATTGATGAAGGTAATTTGAGCATCTTCATTTTCACTAATTTTATACCAAACTGGCAGGCGAATTCCCCAAACGATTTGACGGCTAATATTCCAATCTTCCAGAGTTTCAAGCCAATGACGTAGAATTTTGTCGTGACCAGCTCCATGAATTTTGATTTCTTTTTTATCTAGTTTTTCTAAGACTGTCTGAGTAAGAGTTTTAACTTTAATGTAAAACTGAGGAAGAGGTAGAGGTTCGATTGGGTTGTTACAACGATAACAGACACTAAGATTATTGTGATAATTTTTTTCTACTTTAACTAACAAACCTTTTTGGGCTAAGTCTTTAACGATTTGTTCTCTAGCAATAGCAACTTTTAAATGAGCATATTTGCCAGCAACGGCTGTCAAACGACCTTCAAAGTCAATTACTTGAATTGGCTCTGGTAATTCATCTTTATGTCTTTGCCAAGCTGCAAAGTCATTAAAATCGTGATAAGGAGTAATTTTTACTACTCCAGTGCCAAACTCTTTATCAACAAATTCATCGGCAATAACCTTGAGTTTAAATTTACCATTTAAGCCTTCAACCTCAACTTCCTGACCAATATATTGTTGATAGCGTTTGTCTGTGGGATGAACTGCCAAGCCAGTGTCACCAAATTTTGTTTCTGGTCTGGTGGTTGCCAAAACAAAGGGGCCATATTTAATATAATAAAGAGCAGTCTCTTGTTCTTGATGATCCACCTCAAGATTGCTAAAGGCGGTGCCACATTTGGGACAAAAATTGACTAGACGATTGGCGCGATAAACCAAGTTGTCTTTGTTCATTTGGACAAAAGTTTCAATCACTGATTTAACAATATCTTGATCGAGGGTAAACTTGTAGCGACTCCAGTCAGCACTTGCTCCAAGTTTTTTAATTTGTGCGACAGCAATAGCAGAATTTTCATTAACATAATCCCAAATCATTTGAAAAAGGCTTTCGCGATCAAAATTAAAACGACTTTGACCAGCTTTTTTGAGTTTTTTTTCAAATACAAATTGAGTTTCAATGCCGGCATGATCAGTGCCTGGAATCCAAACTGTATCCTTGCCTTGCATGCGGGCAAAACGAATCATGATATCCTCAAGAGTCACGAACATAGCATGTCCCACATGCAGAGGATCATTTGCATTTGGTGGTGGCATAATGATTGAAAATTTTTCTCGATTGTTTTGTGTTTGTTGTCTTAGATTCTGATTGATTTCGCTGTCTGGATTAAAGCAATCATGAGTTAACCACAATTTATAAATTTGGTCTTCGTGGTCTTTAGCTTGATATTGTGAATTTAACATTTTTATTTTTTGCCTTGTAGATGAGATTAATTATAACATTAGCCATAGACTCATAGTAGAATAGCTTCCTAAATATGCGACAAGTAAACTTAGTTAATGATCAAGACGAGATAATTGGCCAAACTGATCTTCTAACTGCTCATCGCGGCAATGGCCAAAAACACCAGGCTGTGTCTTTATTTTTGTTTCACCAAAAAAGTGACGGTGCTTTTGAAATTTTATTACAACAACGAAGTCGTGAAAAAATTGTGGGCAGTTTACAATGGGCTAATACCTTATGTGCCAACCTTGTTCCAGGTGAAAATCATCAATCTTGTCTGAAAAGACGTCTCTTTGAAGAATTGGGAATTAACTGGTTAGATAACTGGTCATTAGATAAGATTATGGTTTTTGATTATCAAGTAGCTTGCGGTGATGGTTTCTCAGAAAATGAGATTGATCATCTATTTGTGACTGTTTTAGACGAAAAGCAATTTTTACAATTAAAAATAACCCCCAATCCACAAGAGGTTTTAAATTTTGTTTGGCTAGATTGGATGATGGTTAAGGACAAAAAAGTGGGAGAACGTAAGCTTACTACATGGTTTAATTTGTTTCTAGACAACGTGGAGATTGTCAAGAAAATTGACCAATTATTATTAAATTAATGGTAAAAAATGGCAAAAACTCAGAACACAATTCCAACACATGTTGCCATCATCATGGATGGTAATCGTCGTTGGGCCAGACGAAATGGTTTAGCAATTATTAAGGGTCATCGCAAAGTGGCAGAAGAAATGATTGAGCGCTTGGCAGACTTCTGTATTTTAAAGGGTATAAAATATTTAACCTTGTGGGCTTTTAGTACGGAAAATTGGCAAAGACCAGAAGAAGAAGTCTCTGGAATTATGGATCTTTTTAGAGAAACTTTCGCTACTAGCGCAGAGAGACTTCACAAAAAAGGTGTCAGGGTGGCAATCATTGGTAATTTAAGTCGTTTCCCAAAAGACATCCAAGATGGGGTGAATTTTTGGCTCAATGAAACAGAGAAAAATCAAGAATTAACTGTTACTTTTGCCCTAAATTATGGTGGGCGAGATGAATTGATTCGGGCTGTTAGGCAGGGTGGAGCTAACTTTGAAAAATTCTTAGATACTAAGAAGTTGGTTGATCTGCCAGATCCAGACTTATTGATTAGACCGGGTGGAGAAAAGCGCCTATCTGGTTTTCTCACTTGGCAGTCAGTTTACTCTGAATTATATTTCACCGATGTTTTGATGCCTGATTTTGATGAAGCTGAATTTAATAAAGCTTTGGAAGATTATGCAAGTAGACAGAGAAGGTTTGGTAAATAATTTTTTATCTTACCAATTTTTACCTGATCCCGGAATAGAAAAGTCTTTAATGGTACTTACGCCGGTGAAATCTGCAATTAGATTGATAATGATGAAAGAAGAAAGAGCGAGGATAATGCCAATTACGGCAAAGGTGATGGTGTTTTTTGATTTTTCAGTAGCTTGGCTGTTGCCACCCATCACCATCATGTTAAAGGCGGCATAAATAATCATCACAAAACCCACAATTCCAAGTAGGGTTAGCGCCACCGATAAAACATTGGCTAAAAGACAACCAAAACCTTGTATAGTGGCGACTTCAGCATTAACGCAGCCAGGACTAATACTTGTCCACTCTTGAGTTTGTGCGTAAGCTTGCTTGATGATTTGCATTTGTTTTCTAGATTATAACCTTTTTACCTCAAAATCAAAACCATCTCGTCCTTCGTTTCCACTTCGGACCCACCATCAATAAATTCCGGGCGCAAAAAAACCCGCCTTTTCAAGCGGGTTTTTAAAAGTTGTAAAAAAATTATCGAGGATTATTGATATCTCCGACATTAGTAAAGACGTCATTGAAGTCACTAAAGCCCAAGAATTGAACGATTAGTGTCACTACGGCGTATGAAGCAGCAATAATTACCAAACCAATAATAGCAGCAGTGAGTTTGTTTCTAGCACTTTCTGCTTTACTTTTATCTCCACCTGAAGTGATCCATTCGATGCCGCCCCAAATCATGTAAGCAAAGACTAAGAGAGCAGCGATTAACATCACCACGTTTAGCATAGAACTAAACATAGTACCAAAATTAGTGGCATAGCCTTTACCAGTATCAATTCTCTCGATATTTACTGCTGCTAAGACAGAACTTGCGCTGGCAACTAAGCCACTTAGAGCGGTTCCGCTAGCTAAGACAAATTTCTTCAATGATTTCATATGATAACTCCTTATTTATATATTATATCAAGTTTAGTCAAATTTTAATTAAAAGTCAAAACATCTATTCCTAAAAATTGTTCCAACAACAAGAAAACTGCTGTAGTGGCGGATAAGATGATTAGACCAATGATGGCATTGCTAATTTTATTTCTAGCACTCTCCATTTTGCTTTTATCTCCAGCAGAGGTGATCCATTCAATTGCTCCTAGCACCAAAAAAGCCAAAACCAAAATAGCAGCAATGGTCATGGCGGCACTGATGATGTTACCAAAGAAAATTCCGAAGCCGCCATCGCTATTAGAATGATATTGAGCACCTTGTATGCCTTGAGTGTTGGCTTCTCCGGCAATATCTAAAGTAATAGCGAGTTGTTTTGACATATTATTTATTAAGGATTAGTTCCTAAGGCTGGAGTAGTTGGTGTCGCATTAGTTCCATTGGTATTTAAACTGGAGTTTAAACTAGAGCTTCCTTCCTCAAGTTGGGTGGGAAAAGTTAATTTTAGCAAATCAAAATTTTCACCGAAGAAAATTTTGCTAACAAAACTCAAGATAGTAAATGAGGAAACCAAAATAATTAAGCCAATTACGGCGTTGGTCATTCTGCTGCGAGCAGTTTCTGTTTTTTTACTATCTGATCCAGCAGTAATCCATTCAAATGCTCCCCACAGAAAAAAAGCAATTACCGCCAATGCACCCAAATTGATACTTACTTTCCACAGGTAAACAGCATAACTAACAAATTTGCTGCCATCTTCCACACCCTCACTAGTACCTAAATCACCAATGACTGGATTGGTGATGGCGGCTTGTGAATTGGCAGCTAAAGTTAGGAAAATCACCAGAGAAGCTAAGGTAGTTAAAACGATTTGCTTGTTTAATTTGAGTTTCATAATTAATTTGCTGGGTTTAGAGTTTTAATTAGCTCGCCTGGACTCAAAATAGGAATACCTACCAAGCTGCCAATTAAGCCAATAATTGAGTAACTAGCTACAATTAAGATTAATCCTAGAGTACCCCAAATAAATCTGTTTTTGGCTTTTTCCACTTTGCCACTATCGCCACCTGCAGTGACCCATTCAAAAGCTGCCAGGAATGAATAAACAATAAAGAATAGAGCTGCAAGTGCGGTGATCAAGCCAATAATGTCACTAACATAAGTTTCCAGAGATGTGGTCAAACCAACTTCATCCAGCGACTCTGGTGCTCTTGCTTCTGTAATCGGTTCAATTGATCCAATTCCTGCCATATTATGGTCCTATTGCTGTTGGTATATCTGGATTAATAATGAAAGTGGCATCGCCAAAAACGATTAAACTAATAATTCCGGCAATCGTGTAGGAAGCAACAATCAAAACCAAACCAGAAACACTAAATGATAATTTTTCACCAATCTTGGCGTAAGCGCTGCTATCACCATTGGCGGTGATGTAAGTGAAGCCAGCAATAACAAAATTAAATAGCACCCAAATGCCGGCTACAATTGTGATAACTTTAATCATGTTGGAAACAAAGATTAAAAGTCCGATGTTATTGGCTCCTGCACCAGCTTTGCTATTAAATTCAGCTACTCCAGCTGGAGCTTCAATTGGGCCAAAGACACTTTGAGCCGTTGCTAGTTGATTGTTAAGCAGTAGCATGGAGACGGTAAAAATTAGGCTAAAGATAATTCTTTTCATTTCTGTCTTTTCTATCTTTGATTATAAACTATTTTGTGCATTTGTTTAAAAATTCATATTAATACCGGTAATTAACTGGATAATTTGCACGATCCAATAAGCAGAAAACATAATTACAAAACCAACCAAAGCAGAAGTCATGGTGGTTTTGGCCTTATTTTTGTCGTCTCCACTTCCTTTAATCATAGCAAAACCAGCTCCCACAATCATAAAAAATAACACAAAGCCTGCTCCGACGAAAAGCACTTTAACGATTAAATTAACCATATCATCAGTGCTGTTAAAAACATCTTGTACTGCTGAGCCATTTTTTAGAACCAATTTGTTGCCGATGGGAATACCTACAGTTTCTAGGTTTTGTAGTTCCACTCCGCCTCCTCCGTTTCCACCACCTTCGCCTTCATCATCTACTGCATAAACTTGACCAGTTCTTAGGATAGAAGAACCTAAACTAAGCAAAAATAACACAAGACTAACTAAGAAAAAAATACGTTTCATCTTCAATTATTATAACTAGACTCATATCGAAATAAAAGCCGCAGTGTTTTTAAAATGGTTATCTGGTGTAAAATAGCAATGTAGATAATATGCAAGATTTAACTCGTTTTGTTGGTTTCAATCAGGAAGAAGTGCTCATTGAAGCTCTGAAAAATGGCAACGAGTTGGCAGTTGAATATTGGTTTAAAAAGTATCGCCCACAACTTAGAAAAATTGCTCTAAGTAAAGTACCCAATCAGAGTGTTGCTGCTGAAATTGTCCAGGAAACTTTTATTAGTTGTTTACAAACATTAAATCTATTTAAGGGGAAATCTTCTTTATTGACCTGGATGCAAAGCGTGATGCGTCATGAAGTGGCTGATTACTATCGCAAACAGTACGCCAAGAAGTTTATTCAAACCATTCCTCTTAGTGACTTTTTGTTCGAGCAAAATTACAAAGATGCAGCTTCTTCTGCAGAATTAGTAACGCTAGTGTTAAAAAGAATGGTCAAAAAAAATCGCGAGCTATTGCTTAAAAAATATGTTGATTGCCAAAAAGTCAAAGATATTGCTTTGGAAATGAATGTAACAATTAAATCAGTTGAATCAGATCTGTTTCGCGCCAGGAAAGAATTTAAGGCTTTATGGCTCAAACTAGAATGTGAAAATGATTGATGATAATTTTTTAAAGCTATTAAAAAATACCGCCAAAGAACAAAGCTTTTTGGTACAAGACAAATTTGTTCCAGATCAGTTGAGCGATTTAGCTAACTTTGTGGCTAATCATCTTTGGCAGTCCCTCTTAATTTTAGCTATTTTGTCCGCTTTAATCATGAATCTTATTAACTATGTTTGGTAACAAACAAAACAAATTTTTATTGATTTTGGAATCGCTAATTTATTCTAGCGGTCAGCTTTTACTTGGTCTTTTATTACATCCGTATCGCAGCATGCAACTTTTGGTTAAAAATAAAGTTTTATTACCTTTTATATTTTATCCGATCTTAATTGTTTTAGGATTTGATTTATTACTTGAAATTAGTTTAATAACATCAATTTATAACTTGGTTTTTTGGTTTAGATTTTTTTATCAAACAGTTTTGTTTTTTTGCTTTTATTGGCAATTAGTTCTTTTTTATCTTTGGTTTCGTTTTAACAGAGCTTTTAGCAAGCTTCAGTCTTAGCTTATGTTGATTAAATCTCTAGCTCTCCAAAATTTTCGTAATTTTACTTTAACAAGCTTTAATTTTACTAAGACTAATTTGATTTTTGGTGCTAATGGAATTGGCAAAACATCAATCATTGAAGCGATCTATCTGTTGGCAAGTGCGGATAGTTTTAGAGCAGGTAAAGTTGAAGAAATGATTCGTTTGGAAGCAGATTTAGGGCGAGTTCAAGGCCTAATTGATTTAGATAACTCCATAGACGTAAAGGATGACGAAAGCAACGAAGAGTTAAAACTAGAAGCAATGTTGACCAGAGGGGTGGTTCAAGGCAAAAGAACTCAATATCGCTTATTTTCTGTCAATGATATTAGACGTAGAAAAAAAGATTTTTTAGAGTTTTTTAAGGCAGTAGTTTTTAGACCAGAGGATTTGCGGTTGGTGGAAGGTTCTCCAGCTCGTCGTCGTAGTTTTCTAGACGGAGCATTATCAATGGTTTCTGATGAATACAGAGTGGCTTTGAGCAGATATGAGCAGACCCTGAAACGAAGAAATCGCTTGTTGCAAAAAGTGAGCGAAGGTCAAGAAAATAGAGAGGTTTTAAATTTCTGGAATCTCAACCTAATTCGCACTGGTGAAATTTTACAAGCACAGCGGGCCAAGCTGATTCATTTTATTAGGGAAGTTGTTTTCCCATTTGAACTAAATATTTTGTATGAACCTTCTTTGATTTCTCAAAAAAGATTACTTGAACATTTGGACAAAGAAATTATATTGGGTCACAGTCTAATTGGTCCGCATAAGGATGATTTCTCGCTTAAATTTTCAGAAGAACGAAAAGGTATCAACGATTTAAGCCTGTTGGCTTATGGTTCAAGGGGTCAACAAAGATTGGGAGTGTTGTGGCTGAAAATAGCCGAATTACAGTTTTTGACTGATAAAATAGGTTATCAGCCAGTTTTACTTTTGGACGATATTTTGTCAGAGTTGGACGAGAACAGTAAGGATATGGTGCTTGGTTTGCTAGATAATTATCAAACTATTTTAACCACAGCTGATGCTGACGTTTTAGCAGATCTGAAGGTTCAAATTCCAAATTTAAATTTGATTGTTTTGTAATCTCCACAGAACTTGAGGGATCATTTTTAGCAAATCGTTGCTGTTGTAGTAAATTCCCTGATTTTGATAAAGTTCTTCTCCAGCTTTTTTATTGACAAAACTAGCAACTAAACAACTGTCTAGAGCTTCATTTTTGCAATAAAGAGCAGCTAATAGTCCAGCCAAAACATCACCAGTACCTCCTTTAGTTAATCCGGCGTTACCTCCAGTAACTTCAATAGCCTGTTTTTGTTTTGGTGCAAAGATCTTGTCAGTTGGTCCTTTTAATAAACAATAACAATTTGCCTGATAATTGTTTTCATCAAACAACTCATCTTTTTGAGCTAATAGGGCCATTTCTTGGTGATGAGGAGTGATCACATGTTGTTTGTTAAGCAATTTAGTGTCAAGCATTTGTAGTGCTCCAGCATCGATAACCCATTTTTTGTTGGGATATTTTCTAAGCAAATTATTAACCAGTTTTTGTGTGTAAAACGACCTGTCCATTCCTGGTCCAATCAGAATTGTATCTGCTTCGTCAATGTAATTTTTAATTTGTCTGCGTTCAATCACTATTCCAGACCAAAAATTTTCTTTAGCTTCTCTAATTAATTTATTATTACTTGGCACTGAAGAGTAGAAGACCATGTCAACTATTTTGCTGGCAATGTCCAGACTCCATTTGCTTGCTGCGTGAAATAATTTGCTCCCACCAATAATCAGTAATTTACCGTTTTGTCCTTTATGGGAGCTAGTTTTTGGTAAATAAAGTTTTTGCAGTGAGCTTTTAAGTTGATGAGAAGAGATGGTGCTCATGGTTTAGATTTTAACTGATTCTTGTTTTATTGACAGCACAAATAGTGAATTATTGTATTTTTTGCAAGAATCTTTCCAAATCGTTTAAACTAGTTTAAAATTGGTCTAAATGTATCAGCCCAAGTTTGAAATCACCAATCATCTGCTCACTTACATTTCTTCAATTGAATCTGCCAAAGCCCTAATTGACCATTCAGCTCTTGTTCCTTCTTGGGAGGCTAAATTTCGTGATGAAGCTATGACTAGAAGTGTTCATTTTGGTACTCATATTGAAGGAAATGAGTTAACTGTTGATCAAGCTAGTAAAGTGATTCAGCTTAAGAATACTAGTAATCCTCAAGTTGTAGTTGATCAAACCGGCATTATTGCCAGAGACAGAGATATCCAGGAAGTGATTAACTACCGCAATGTTATAGCCTGGATCGATCAACGTCCTTTTGGTAAGAAAGCGGAATTAAATTTAGAGACTCTTTTTGTTTTACATAAATTAACAATGCAAAAGTTGTTATCTGATGAGCAAGTAGCTACTTTTCGTGAAAAACAAGTTATTGTAAGGGGTGCAGCTAATGGTGCTGTGGTTTTCCGACCGCCAGTTTCTGTGGAGATTCCGTTTTTAATTGAGGATTTTTTTCTGTGGCTAAACAGTTCAGCTGCTCAAGAGATTCATCCAATTTTTAAGGCTGCCATTACTCATTATCACCTAGTATATATTCATCCTTTTGTTGAAGGTAATGGGCGAGTGGCAAGGGCTTTTGCTACATTAGTGCTTTATGATGCTGGTTATGATTTTAAACGCTTCTTTTCCCTTGAAGAATATTTCGACAGTGATGTGGAAGCTTACTATCAAGCACTTCTGTCAGTCCAACAAAGTGACAATAAAGACTTAACTTATTTTCTGGAATATTTTACTTATGGTTTGGCTTTGGAAATAGACAAAGTGAAACAAAAAGTGCTTAAGCTTTCTCAAGATCTTAAAATTCAAAGGGAGTTGGGTCAACAAGTGGCTTTATCAGAGAGACAAATTATTCTCCTGGAGGTTTTGCAGAATCAAGGTCAAATGACTTCAGACGATGCGCAAAAAGCTTTGCCAAACGTTTCAGTTGACACAATTTTAAGAGACTTAAAAGACTTAATTGCCAAAGGGGTAGTACAAAAACATGGTGTTACTAAAGGCGTTAGTTACACTTTGCTAAGTTAAAACTGTTAGAATAGACTCATGCTTTTTCGTGACTTTTCTCTTTATCTACAAAAGATTGAATCAGTTTCTGCTCGTCTCAAAATTACTGAAATTTTGGCCCAACTTTTTAAAGATTTGATTAAAGATCAGCAAGCCAAGCAGATTGTTTTGGCGAGTTATTTAATGCAGGGCAGTTTAGTTCCTTCGTATTTATCTCTTGAATTTCAAATGTCTGAAAAAATGTTAATCAAGACTCTGGCTCACCTCAGTGTTCAAGCTGGTGGAGTGGCAGTGGCCAAGACTGATAGTCTTTTTGCCAACATTGATGGTAATTTATTTCCCAATCAAACAATTTTTGAAAAAGAATTGACTACTTCTTACAAAAAAATTGGTGATATTGGTGAGCTTTTTGCTAAAACTTTATCAACTTATTTTGCTCATGAAAAATCTAAACAACTATCGGTTGTCGAAGTGCATCGCTTTTTAAGCGAAATTGCTCAAACAAATGGAGTTGGTTCACAAGATAAGAAGATTGCCTTGTTGTCTAGTTTATTACAGCAACTCGATCCTTTATCAGCCAAATACATTAGCCGAATTATCTTGTCCAAAATGCGACTTGGTTTTTCTACCATGACTTTGATTGATGCGCTTTCTTTTGTCAAAAATCAAAGCAAAGTAGATAGCGCCAATTTGGAAAAAGCCTTTTTCAAAAAAGCTGATTTAGGAAAATTGGCAGCAGCTTATTTATTAGAACATCAACAACTAAGTAGTGAAGAATTGCTTAAAACATATCAAGTAGAAATTGGGATTCCGGTTTTGCCGGTGCTTTGTCAGCGTCTCAACAGTGCTGCTGAGATTATTGAAAAAATGACTGAGGTTGTGGCAGAGCCAAAATATGACGGCTTAAGAGTGCAAATTCACATTAACAAGAGTAATTTTGCTGATAGTGGTTTACCTTACAGAGCATTTACCAGGAATCTTGAAGATGTGACTCACATGTTTCCAGAATTAGCAAAAGTGGTTGATTGCCTTGATGTTGAGAATTGTATTTTAGACACAGAGGCTATTGGGATTGATAAAAAAACTGGGGGATTTTTACCTTTTCAAGAAACGATTCAACGTAAACGCAAACATGGTGTTTCTGATAAAGCTGCAGAATTACCTATTTGTTTCTATGCTTTTGATTTGATTTTACTAAACAGTCAAGTTTTGGTTGAAAAAACACTGCTACAGCGTAAACAAAAACTAGCAGAAATCTTGAACGACGGTGACTTTATCAAGAAAACTGAATATTTGCTCATTTCTTCTCCAATTAAGCTGAAAGCTTTTCATGAAGCGCAGCTTAAACTTGGTTTGGAGGGAGCAGTAATGAAACAAAAGGAATCCAAATATGTAGCTGGTAGAAAATCTTGGCGCTGGGTGAAAATTAAAGAAGAAGAAGGTAGTCAAGGTAAACTCTCTGATACTATTGACTGTTTGATGTTGGGTTATTATGTTGGCAAAGGTAAAAGACAGGCTTTTGGGATTGGGGCTTTGCTAGTTGGAGTTTTGGATCGAGATGATGATGGAAATTTAGTGGTTAAGAGTTTATCCAAAATTGGTACTGGTTTGACTGATGATCAGTTCAGGGAAGTGAAGAATTTAGCTGATCAAAATCTAAGTAAAAATAACCAAAAACCTCTCATCTACGACGTTGATAAAAATTTATTTCCAGATTTTTGGTTGAATCCCAGTTTGGTTTTGGAAATTGCAGCTGACGAATTAAGTATTTCACCAATTCACTCCGCTGGAGTGGCTTTGCGTTTTCCACGATTGGTCAAAATTAGACATGATAAGAGTTTTGAAGACGCCACCACAGTCGAAGAGCTAAAGTCAATTCACATTGCCTAGATTGTCTATTGTTTTGAGTAAAATATTAATTGAATTTTGGTTATATTTTTTGATTTTCTGAATATCCTGTTTAAATGCTTGGATTTTTTGTGGATTTTGAATTAATCTACTTAATTTTTGGTTGGCCCTTTGCGTATTTTCCTCAACTATTCCCAGATGGTAGTCTTTAATCAAATCAAGATTACCATCTTCTTGACCATGTATATGAGTAATAGCAAAGAAAGGTGTTCCACAAGCAACACTTTCAAAAAGAGTGTTTGGTCCAGCTTTGCCAATGACCAAATCAGCAGCCTGCATATAAAGATGTAGGTTTTTAGTGTAGGCAAGCGGAATAATTTCTGCTTGAGAGGAGCTAAATTTTTTTAAGCTTTGTTTGATACCTAGAATATTGTTGTATAAGAATTTATTTTTACCACAAGCGATAATAAAATTGACTTTTTGACTGCAATTAATGATACTTGGCAAAATTTTGAGCACCGCGTTAGCCCCTTCTGAGCCAGAAACCACCAAAATAGTCAGATTTTGATTAATTTTAAGTTTCTCTCTCACTAGATTTTTTCTATATTTTTGTTCAAATTCGCTCCTCACGAACCAGCCTGATTTTTTGATTTTTATTAAACCGTTTGTATTGTTCACTTGATCAAAAATAAAGTTAACGTCTGCTTTTTGGGACAAATTTAAAGGTTGGATAGTTCTTGGATCAGTGATGATATTGAGAAAGGGAAGTTTGTTTTTGGCGATAACTTCCTCTATAGAAGGATTGCTAATAAAATAAGTGCTAATACAAATGTCTATTTTATTTTTTTTAATAAAATTAGCAATTTTGCCACCATCTCCCAAAGTAAAGCTTGTTTCAATCAGTTTTCTAGGAATTTGGTTATTTTTAGTTAAATTAGCGATGATTTTGAATGAGGCTCCAAATGATCCAGGACTAAAACGATAAACAGAATTATAAATAGCATTCAAATTGTGACGATGGTCAAAACAAACTTTTACTTGATATCGATCTGCAGCCTTTTGCTTAATTTTGTCTGCAATAGCAAGCGCGATGCTTTCGTGACCATAACCACTAGTGAAGATACCAATAGTTTTCATTTGTTGGCTATTATATACTTTTGACTAGTTCAAATATGAAAATAATCATGGGACTTGGTAATCCTGGTAAAGAATACGCTCAAACTCGACATAATGCTGGCTTTATGTTGATTGATTTTTTAGCCAAGAAATTTAATCTAACATTGAAATTTGATAAAAAATTTCAAGCAGAATATGTCAAAGCAGAAATCATCAAAAATGGTGTAGCTGAGGATGTTTGTTTATTTAAATCCATGAGTTTTATGAATAATTCAGGACAGACCTTGAGAGATTTTTTGGCATATTTTTACGATGAATTATTACATGAAGATGAAGGTCATCATTTGATTGTCGCTCATGATGACTTAGATTTAGAATTGGGTCAATTTAAATTACAAAAAGGCAAAGGCCCCAAAGTTCACAATGGCTTAAATTCTATTTATAAACACTTAGGAAATAAAAACTTTTGGCATTTACGACTGGGTGTTGATTCTAGAAAAGGGGAACGAAGTATGAGCCCAAGCGATTATGTGTTAATGAAATTGTCTCCATCGCAACAGGAAGAACTAGGAAAAGTCTTGGAACAGGTAGTAGATCTTATTTAAGCTATGCCTATTTTTCACTTTGCTTTTCAGAAAACGAAAAATCTTCAATATCTTTACGCAATTCGTTTAGTTCGTGAACTGGCCAATCAATTAATGATCTTTTTTTTACCCTTATATTTTTTTAATTTAAGGTTTTCTTTTATGGGTCGATTTGGTTTATCTGGTTTGCAAGAAGGAATTTTTAATGTGGCAATTTTTTACTTGCTTACTTATTTAGTTTGTTTTATTTTTGCTATTCCAATCTCCAAGATTCTGATAAGACATGGGATTAGCTATGGCTTTTTGCTAGGTCATTTATTTTATTGTTTATTTATCTTGTTTCTTTACTTGTCCAAACAGAATCCTTATTTGGTTTTAAGTGCAGCAATTATTAATGGTTTGCAGATTAATTTTTTTTGGAATAGTTATCATTATTTTTTAAGTAAAAATAGTTACAAGACGAAAATTGGCACTAATTTAGGTTTAATTAATTTTTTACTCAACTTATTAGCCATGACAGCACCAGCTTTTGGTGGCCTGATCATTGTTACTTTGGGTTACGAAGTTTTGTTCTTGATTAGTCTGGTAATTATTCTTGGTGGGGTGATTTTTTCAATTCTTCTAGACAATGTTAAAGTACAAGACAATGTTTCGTTACAAGAATTTGCTACTTGGTTGAAGGAACCTGGCTTCAGACGCCTAGCAGTTAGTTTTTCTGGGCGTTATTTCAACGACGCAAGCATTAGCTTATGGACGCTTTACATGTTTATTTTACTAGGCAATACGGAGGGAGTAGGTTATTTTTACAGTTTATCTCTATTTTTGGCGCTATTTATTAGTTATGGAGCTGGATCATTTATTGATAAAAATAAAGGACATAATCAATTCCTTGTTTCCGGCGGATTTTTGTCTATTTTTTGGTTGTTGCGGGGTTTTGTTGTTAATATTTGGTCGATCACTATTCTCAATGCCATCGATAAAGTGACAGCTAGTTTTCATTGGTTATTTTTTGATCGCAGTTGGATTATGAGAGGTAAAGGCAAAGAAGCATTGTCTTATTTCGTTTATCGAGAGATGATTTATAGTTTAGCGGCCATTGTTTTTTGGCTTTTAGTGGTTTTAATTTTTTACTTTTTAATTGCTGCTTGGAAAAACTTATTTGTGGCAGCAGCAATTGGAGTTCTTTTGACCCTTTTGATTAAGGATCATAAAGATGAAGTTTCAGGCTAGAATTTTCTATCGAGATTGAAAAATAGTATTTTCTCAAGTAAATCAGTAGTTTTTTTACCCTTAACTGTTTTAATTAAAATTTTGGTTTCTTCAACCAATTGATTTAAGTAACTATTAGTTTCTTTCATTGCATATTGGTCAAAAAATCCTTGAATTTGCTCTATTTCTTGTTTGCTTAATTGCTTTTGACCGTATTTATCTTGAATAATTTTTTTATCTTTAGAATTGGCTTGTTTGATTAGATTGAGATAAAAAATAGTTTTTTTACCCTCTCTAATATCTGAAGCTTGGCTTTTTCCAGATACCTCTTCAGGGCTAAAAATTCCAATTTGATCATCTTTGATTTGGAAGATTAAACCAAGTTTTTCGCCAACTTTGATTAGTTGTTCTATTTGTGACGCATCAGTTCCAATAGCCAAACCAGCTAATTGGAGAGGTAAAACGAAAGTGTAACGTGCAGTCTTGAATAAATACATTTCCAAAACTTCATCCAGAGAAGGCACTTCATTTTGTGATGTAATTTTAGAATCAAGCATTTCTGCAAAGTAAGTTTTGATAATCTCTTGGTTAATGAGTTGTCTAATTTGTTGTTGTGTCAAATGTGGTAAAAGCGAAACTTTTTCTATAGCAAGGTTAGCCAAATACAGACCAACGCTGCCAAGACAAATTGCCAAGCTTTTGCCAAAATTAGTTGGGTTGCTATATTGTTCTTTCAAAGCAATTTTTTCGTATTGGTGCCAAATTGAGTCCAAACCTCGCCTTTTTTGATCTTGGTCAATTATGTCGTCGTGAATCAATAAAGCAGAATGAATCAATTCAAGTGCGGCGGCTAGCCATAGTAAATCTGTTTTATATTTTTGATATTTGTTTTGATTGAAGCTCTCGGCAGCCAATAAAAACAAGCCGCCGCGCACAGTTTTGCCAGAGACAACAAATTCTCTGATTTTGGTGAAGGCCTCTTGACTTAAGGCTTGATCTTGGAACTTTTTTTCTTCTACTTGTAAAAAATCTAGTAAAAAGGGGTCAATAATTTTTTTAACTTCCTGAATTTCTTTAAGCATAGCTACATTGTAACAGCTTCACCAAGAGGTAATTTTGCGTGATTTTGTTCTTTTTTGCGACTATTAGATATGTAATGTCATTCTTTCAAGCAAAAAAATCAACTCAAAGCGATTTGCAAGCCATTGCGGCAAGACAAGCTGAGGTGCAAAAAAAATGGCGCAAGCTAGATTGCCAACATCTTTTTTCAGTGAGTCCAGAATTGAGTCGAGCCAATCAACACAACTGTGAAAATATGATCGGTGCAGTTTCGGTGCCAGTGGGTTTGGCTGGTCCGGTCAAATTGAGGATTAATCATGGTCAAACTGAAGAATACTTTGTTCCATTAGCCACCAGTGAAGGGGCTTTAGTAGCCAGTGTTAATAGGGGTCTAAAAGCAATTAATCAAGCTGGCGGAGCAAATGTTATTGTCAAAAATTTTGGCATTACCAGAGCACCTGTTTTTGCCTTTAAAAATGGCGAGCAAGCTTTTGCTTTTGCTGATTATCTTGAAAAAGAAGCAATACTCTCGCAAATTAAAATGATTACGGAGAAAACCAGCTCTCATTTGCAATTTCTTTGTTTACAAAGTTTTGTCAGAGGTCGTCAGGTTTATGTGCGTTTTAGCTTTTTTAGCGGTGAAGCTATGGGGATGAATATGGTTACAATTGCTTTGCAAAAACTGTGGGAGGAGTTTCTGATCAAATATCCAAATATAGAAATGTTAGCTATTTCTAGTAATGTCTGCACAGACAAAAAAGCTTCATTTATCAATCAATTGCTTGGCAGAGCTTATACAGCTCAGGCAGAAGTGTTCTTAGATGAAGTGGTTTTACAACAAACTCTTAAAACAGAATCTCAAACCTTATTCAAAACTCATGTGAGCAAGAATTTAATTGGTTCAAATTTGGCCGGCTCTTTTGCTAATAATATGCAATTTGCCAATGTAGCGGCAGCTTTTTATTTGGCCACAGGTCAAGATTTGGCTCACGTCACAGAAGCTAGCCAGGGCAGCACCATTGTGGAGGAAGAATTGGCGGCTTCCGGTGAGAAAAACCTTTATTTAGCTGTTAATTTACCTGATTTGCCACTTGGGAGTGTGGGTGGTGGTACTAGTTTACCTAGCCAATTTGAGCTGCGCAATTTAATCCACCAAACAAAAAAAACGCTAAGTCCTACCCAGTTAGCAGCAATCTTGGCGGTGGGAGTGTTGGCAGCTGAAATTTCTGGTTTGGCAGCACTTAGTAATCATAGTTTGGCAGCAGCTCATGCTCATTTAGCGAGGTAAATCAAATGCAAAATCTAGAAAATAAAAAAAATCAGGTAGGGATTATTGCTTACGGAGCAGCCATTCCAAAGCAAAAAGTTGCCACAAGCATCATTGCTCAGAGCCAAGCCAAGAGTGGTGATTTAGTCAAATCACTTGGTGTTTATGCAAAAACCATCCCTAGTTTAGATGAAGATACAATCACTTTGGCTACTGATGCTGGCAAAATTGCCCTTAATAGATTCTTAGATAATCATGGTTTGGCTGAAAACATTAGCGCTCTTTTTATTGGGAGTGAAAGCCATCCTTATGCTGTTAAACCATCAGGCAGTGTTGTTAAAGAAGCATTGGGTTTAAATAATTTTTTGAGTATGGCGGATTTACAATTTGCTTGTAAAGCTGGCTCGCAATCTTTACAAATTGCTGCTGCTTATGTGCAAGCCCAGATGGCAAAAAACACACTAGCAATCGGAGCAGATACTGCTCAGGCTCGTCCAGGAGATGCATTAGAGTATACGGCGGCGGCGGGCGCCGCCGCCTTCATCATTGGTAGTGATATTAATGGTGATCAGTTAATAGCTAGATTATTGGCAACCAAATCAGTTGCCACAGACACTCCAGATTTTTGGCGAAAGCCGAAGGAATCCTACCCACAACATTTTGGTAGATTTACTGGTGAACCAGCTTATTTCAAACATGTTAGTATGGCAACTCGAGCCTTAATGAATGAAGTCAATTTACAGACTCAAGATATAGATTTTTGTGTTTTTCACACTCCTAATGCTAAATTTCCACAACAAGTTGCTCAACAATTGGGTTTTAGCGCTAAACAATTAGCTCCTTCATTAATTGTTAAAGAAATTGGCAATACTTATGCGGCAGCTTCACTATTGGCTCTTTGCGCTGTTTTGGACACTGCTCCAGAAAAGGCCAAAATATTGGTCTGTTCATATGGTTCTGGATCTGGAGCTGATGCTTTCCTTTTTGAGACTACTACGCACTTGACCAAGCAGAGAAAAAAATACACTAAGTTAATTGCTGAGCAGATTGCTGGATTAAAAAACGTTAATTTAGCAGAATATCAAAAGATGAGGAATCAGAATGAACATTAAAGTAATTGGTAGCTACATTAGCCAGTTTGGAGAACTTTGGGCAAAAAGTTTAACCGATTTAGTTCAGGAGGGAGTCTCTGGTGTTTTGACTGATTCAGCAATCAAATCTCAAGAAATTGATGCAATTTTTGTCGCTAATAAAGCTGGTGGTAGTTTTAATGAACAAAGACATTTAGGTGCTTTGGTTAGTGAGCAGTTTGAACATTTTCCTCCTGCAATGCGTGTTGAGGGAGCTTGTGCTTCGGGTGGTTTGGCAGTGATTGCAGCTCAGCAAGCTCTACTTAGCGGTCTATATCAGACTGTTTTGGTTTTGGGGGTGGAAAAAATGACTGATGTAGCAGGTAGTCAGACTAGTGCAATTTTGGCTACTGCAGCTAGTCGAGAGAAAGAGTATGGTTCAACTTTTCCAGCTCTTTATGCGATCTTGGCTAATTATCACATGAATCGCTATGGCACCAGTCGCGAACAATTATCGAGTGTAGTTGTGAAAAATCACTTACACGCTTTTAGTAATCCCAAAGCTCAATTCCACAAAAAATTCACTTTGGAAGAAGTTTCTAATTCTCCTTTGGTGGCTTCACCGCTTAGACTTTTAGATTGCTCCCCAATTAGTGATGGTGTGGCAGCAGTGATTTTAAGTAGCAAAAAATCTTCACGCAAAACGCAAATTCTCGGTTTTGGACATGGTCAGGACACCCTAGCATTACAAGATCGCCAGGATTTAGGTCAATTGGCGGCAACCACCAAAGCAGCCAAACAAGCTTTTAAAATGGCTGCTTTGAGTCAAAAAGATATTCAAGCAATTGAGGTCCATGATTGTTTTAGTATTGCAGAAATTTTGGCAGCAGAAGATTTGGGCTTTTTTGCTAAAGGTCAAGCCGCAGCAGCAATTGCTAATCATCAGGCAAGTTATGGAGGTCAAGTAGTCATCAATCCATCTGGTGGATTAAAAGCTTGTGGGCATCCAGTTGGAGCTACCGGTGTCAAGCAGATTGCTTTCTTATCTGCCCTAATTGAATCTGGACAATTTGAGCGAGCACTCGCGCACAATGTTGGTGGAAGTGGGGCAACTGCGGTGGTTAATATATTAGGAATCAAAACTTAGTCCTTTAACATGAGACACGTTAGACGAAAATTATTAGCTTGTTTAAGTTGACAATCTTCTTCTGCACTCATTGCAGTCGCTGTCTATAAACATAATTGTTTATTTATGTTTATTAATCAGCTCCTGTAAATGGTCTCCTGTTAAAGGACTAAGTTTTGATTTATTTGTTTAGATGGAAAGATTTTATGCAAATTACAGAATATTGGCGATCTAATCAAAATTGGGCAAAATATTTGGGTAAAAGAGGCAAAGTACTAGCTGTTTCAATGATGGAAGTGGCGGCGACTGATCAGGTGGAATTGTTGCCTTATGCTTATTTATTGATAGAACTAGATAAAGAGAGAATTTCCTTAATGGGAGCCGCTCATCAAGAATTTATGGTTGGTGATGAGGTGGAAATAGTGTTGCGCAAAATTAAGAAAGAAGCCCAGCAGGAAGTTATCTGCTACGGCTTGAAGGCGAGTCATGTCTAGTTTTGCACCTGGTAAAGTTATTTTAACTGGTGAACACAGTGTTGTTGCTGGGCAAACTGCTATTTTGGCTAGTTTAAATTTGGGCGTTAAAGCAACTATCAGGGTTGGTGTTTTGAATCATCATCAACAACAAGATTTATATCTACAGCATCTCATTGCTCTTTTTGCCAAAGCAATTGATCAAAAAGTGCCTTCTTTTGGTCTAAAAGTTGAATCTTCTTTGCAAGAAAAATCAGGCTTAGGTTCTTCAGCAGCTTTTGCTGCAGCAGTTTTGAAAGAATTAGCTCATTTTTGTAATCATCCACTTAATTTGGACCAACTTTATAAGCTAGTTCTAGAGGCAGAAAATTTTATTCATGGTAAATCTAGCGGAGCTGATCCGAGCATTGTAGTTTATGAGGGACTTATTGCCTTCAGAAGGGGCATATTCACAAGAATCTCCACAGCTGCGCTTAATAAACGAGTTTTTTTCCTAATCGATTCTGGTGCAGCTAAAGAATCAACCGGAGAAATGGTGGCAAAAGTTGCTAGTCAGGTAAGAAATCAAAAAATTTTGCACCAAATTGGCGATTTGAGTCAAAAAATGTTAATTGATTTAGAAAATGGTCATTTTGATCCTGGTTTATTAAATGAGAATCAACTTTTTTTGGAGGAACTTGGCGTGGTGGGAAATGTTGCCAGGCAAATTATTAGGAAATTGCAACAACTGGGTGCTTTTTGCAAAATTACTGGAGCTGGTGGAGTAGCAACTGGTTCTGGTTATATTTTAGCTTTTCATGAAGACGCGCCAACTTTTGAAAAAGAATTGCAAAATTGGGGTTGGCCTTTTTTAAGAACTAAATTGGGAATTATATGAAAAAAGTAATTAGAACTTCAGCACCAGGCAAACTTATGCTTTTTGGTGAACATAGTGTGGTTTTTGGTCATCCTTGCATCGTAACGGCTGTTGATCGTCGCTTATCAATTACCATTGAAGAAAATGGGGAGGAACTTTTTGTTCTTGATGCTCCCGATCTTGGTTTACGAGCTTACTCAAAAAATATTAAAGATCTTGGTAATCAGGATTTGCCAAAAGAAGTAAGTTTTATTGAAAATTGTTATAAGTTTTTTTTGGAAAAATATCCTCAGAAAAAAACTATTCACGTTTGTAGTCAAAACGAATTCAAATCTTCTTACGGCTTGGGTTCTAGTAGTGCCAGCACAGTCGCTTTTGCTAAGGCTCTGAGTGAATTTTATGAAGTGCCAATGACTAATGATCAGCTCTTTCAGCTCTGCTATAAAACGGTTTTAGAGGTGCAAGGAGTGGCTTCTGGTTTTGACATTGCTGCGGCAATTTGGGGAGGAACGATTTATTTTACTCCTTTGAATGCAAATACCAAAAATCATAAATTAATTGAACAAATTGAATTGGAAAGTTTGCCATTTTTAGTTGGCTATACAGGTATAAAAGCTGATACAGCCACCTTAGTTAGAATGGTGCAAAACTTAGCTAATCAACATCAAGACTTTACTACGGATATTTTTACAAAAATTACCTTGCTTGTCCAACAGGCCAAACGAAGCCTTAAATCTCAAGATTGGACGCATTTGGGTTCATTAATGGATCAAAACCAAAACTTGTTGCGTCAGTTGCGAGTTAGTAGCATTGAATTAGAGAATTTAATTGTTGCTAGTAAAGCTGCTGGAGCAATGGGGGCCAAGCTTTCGGGAGCTGGTGGTGGAGATTGTATGTTGGCTTTGACGGGACACAATGACAGACTGAAGGTCGCAGCAGCTATTACAAAAGCCGGTGGTAAAATTATTGAAGTAACAATGAATGCTCCCGGAGTGAGAGTGGAAAAATAATTTTATGCAAAAAATTACGGTGCAGGCGGGGAGTGATATTGCTTTGGTGAAATATTGGGGCAAAAAGGATAACACTTTGCGTTTGCCAGCTAATGGTAGTATTTCAATGATTTTGAATTCTCTAAATACCATCACCACGGTGGAGTTTTTAGCAAATCTAACTCAAGATGAATTAATAATTAATGGTGAAATTGAAGAAGATGAGGTTTCACGCGTGGTGGAGCACTTAAATCGTATTAGAACTTTGGCCAAAGAAAAAGGACTTGTGAGTCAGACTATTTTTGCCAAAGTGGTTTCGGAGAATAATTTTCCCAAGAGTACTGGTCTTTCTAGCTCTGGATCTGGTTTTGCTGCTCTAACTCTAGCTGCTAGTAAGGCCATTGGTTTGGACTTGTCAGAAAAAGAACTTTCAATTCTAGCCAGAAAAGGATCTGGAACTGCTTGTCGCTGTGTTTGTGGCGGTTTTGTTGAGTGGTTGGATGCCGACACTTCTGAGCAATCTTATGCCCAGAGTTTTGCTGATCCTCAAGATTTTGAAATTCGCGATTTAGTGGCAATCGTTTCAGAAGATAAAAAAGACATGAGTTCTACCACTGGTCATGAATTGGCAGCAACGAGCCCATTTTTCTTGGCACGTCAAGCCAAAATTGCAAATAAGTTATTTGCTGTTAAACAAGCTATTTACCAAAATGACTTTAAGACTTTGGGAGAATTGGTTGAGGCAGAAGCTTTGGAATTTCACAGCATTTTATTGACTAGTCAACCAAGTATTTTATTACTTTATCCAGGAACAATTGCGGTTATGCAAACAGTTAGAAAATTAAGAAAATCTGGTATACCAGTTTATTTTACCATTAATACTGGTTTTAACGTCCACGTTTTAACTTTGCCCAAATATGAAATTGCAGTGGCGCAAGTTTTGAAAGAAATGTCTTATGTCAAAAAAATTATTCCCTCTGGAGTGGGCCAACGACCTAAATATTTAGATAAACATTTATTTTAAATTTTTCAAAAGTTAGTGCTCGATGAGCCACTAGCTTCATATTGTTTGACAACCTCTTGGCAGTAAATATATCTACCATATTCAAAAGCTTTTTCTGAAAGATTTTTGTCTTTGTCTTCATCAACTTTGACTACTTCCTCAATAAAATCTTTTGCTAGTTCGCCAGATTCTTTGGCTTTTTGACTCAGGATTTTAATCTGCGAGAGTCCATTGGCACCAATTTTTTCCAGATCTTCCTTTTTAAAATTAATTTGATTAACTTCAATCTTTTGATTTTTTTGCCAAGGCAAAGTGATTTGATCTGGAATTTTATTTTCAATTTGGGAAAAAATTTGGTTGGGCAAAAGGCCTTGTTTTTTTGCAAACTGATATACAGCAAATAATATAAACAGGGTGATGACAATGATAAACAACTTGCGGAGCATAATTCTATTTTAACAGAAGGCAAATTCATTGTGGTGCGTGTGCTAGGACTCGAACCTAGAACCACCAAGGTATAAGCTTGGAGCTCTGACCAATTGAGCTACACACGCTTGTGCGTTTTCTAATTTCCTAACCAGAGATAGATTTTAGCAGATTTCTACAAAAGTAGGAGCAGCAAGGCACCAACTCCTAGTGCACCCAATCCAGCTTTGATGTAGTTTACCCATTCAGCTGGGCCGCTTTGGGTGGGAACTTTGACTGGACGAACAATAGTGGTTTCACCACTAGGTAATTTACACTGGCTATCGGTCGGATTAACGTCCAGACGACATTGTCCGTTGTAACAGATGTGACTAATATTGGCACAGTCAGCATTGGCGCTACAGTCGTCATTGCAGCCGACAGTGGTGATAACTGTAGTAACGGTTGCAGTGGGAGTTACAGTTGGCTCGTCGGTTGGAGTCACAGTTGGTTCATCGGTGGGAGTTACAGTTGGCTCGTCGGTTGGAGTCACAGTTGGTTCATCGGTGGGAGTCGTGGTGGGTGGAGCTTGACAGCAATTTTTTTCATTAGGATTAGCTACGCATGCGTCAAGGTATTTTTCATCAGCACAGTATTTAACAGGATTATTGTTGTCATCGACAGCAGAAGTTGTGATACAAACGAAGCCTTCTTTACAGTCTTCGGTTTTAGCACAATCACTTTCGCCGCAGGCCAGAGGTTCTTTTTCAGGAGCTTCGCAGCAAGTTTTAACTGTGGGATTGGCAGTACAGGCAGTTTGATAGATTTCTTTGGCACAATATTTTTCACCATCATCTCCAGTGGCAAGACAGACTAAGCCTTCTTCACAATCATCAGAGCTAGCGCAACCTTTTTCTCCGCAAGCGATAAGTTCTTGTTCTGGAGGAGTGCAGCAGTTCTTTTTTGTGGGACTATCAATACAAGCGGTTTTGTAGGCTTCTCTAGCACAATATTTCTTGCCGTCTTTGGCAGCAACACAAATTAGGGCTCCGGCACAATCGTCATCGTTTGCACAACTTTGATCGCCACAGGCTAGTTTGCTTGGTTTTGTCACATCAAATTCTAGGGTACAAGTCTGAGTTTTTTGAATGTATGCGGCTGGTTGAGATTGAGGTGCGGTGGGTGCAACTGGGGCAGTAGTTTGTTTTTGACTAATCAAGAAAACGCTAATAGCTCCACCAATAAAAATTAACAAACCAAGCAGCATCACAAGTACTTTAAGACTTGGTTTGTTGGTGGCAGCCTTAAGTCCTTGTTTGGATTTAAGGTATTTTGCTGGTGCTTGATCTTGATTAATATTCATTTTTCTATCTTTTAATCTGGTTTTGTTTCACAGTACTGTTTGTTGCAGAATTCGTTCCCAGCACAGTCGCTATCTCTTACACAAGAAATCCTTTGGTTGTTGGTGGGTGGGGCGCCAGTGACTTTTTCCCAAACCTGGCATTCGTTGCCCCAACAAATACGTCCTTGAGCTACGTAGTGGCCAGCCCCATCAATTTTGAATGGTTTAGAAATATTTCTTACAACAGTATCGTTGATTCTACTGAGATTGATCCAGAAATTATTTCCTGGCACCCAAATTCTAAATTCATAATTGAAGTCAACATCTTTATTGCCGGTGGCATTACAACGGAAGAAGATTTGGTCACCGGTTTTGAGTTTTTTATCATCGTCACCAGTCATCTCATTGCGATCTTTGTCGAGTATTTTGATGGTGGAACAAACGGGCATAGATTGAGGCTTGCAACAGTTATTGGTGGTGGGGTTGGCGGCACAGAACAATTGATTAGAGCCTAAAGCACAAATTTTCTTATTTTTATTGTCAACTTTGACGGTCTGACAAGTTAAGCCTGCCCCACAATCACTATTAACTTTGCAGCCAAATTCACCGCAAGCTAAAGGAGTGGGGGTTGGTGTGGGTGTTCCGGTTTTGGGTGGTTTGGTTGGCTTCTCACTGGGTTTACAAGTGGGACATTCAATGCCAGCTCCATCACAAAGAGCGTCACAGCTAGGAGCATCACCAATTACCCACCAACTTGGGCCGCATTGACAGCGAATCATGCCCACTTCTTCACATGTTTCGTGATGAGCGGTATTTGGTAAATCACACCAGTCGCCGCCCATAGATTCCTCAGTACATGGATCGCCACCACTGTTGCCAGAACAAATGATCATGCCGTTAATTTTTTCACACTGTTTGGGGTAACATTTGCCGTCAATTTCATGAACACCCTGAGCTGGGTCACAATTTTCCAGTGAACCACCAAGTGCGCATTTTCCACTAGCATCAAAGCTATATCCAGGTTTGCATTCACCATTTACACAATAAGGATCATCTGCAAGACAAAGCTTTTCTCCGCCAGAAGCCTGTTGTCGGTTGTCTTGACTTTGTCTGCTAAGCATATAGCTGGCAAAGACACCAATGACCAGAAAAAAGACTACCAAGAGTCCGGCCAACTTAGAATTAGCTTTCTTTTTTGAGGTGAAACCATTCTGACCAGTCAAATTATTTTGATCGATGTTTTGCTGCATATCAGCAAGTTGATCGATTTTGGTCAGTTCTGGGCTAACTACTTTGTCTGGGTTGGTGTCGGAGATGTTTCTGTATTGGGGAACTGGTGGTTCTTTGGCCAAATCACTCCAGAGTGAATTGACTTGCTTAACATCTAAATCAGTCGAATTTTGATCGGTGACAACATCAGTCTCTTCTTGTAGATCTTTTTTGTATTTAGCTGGTAGAAAATCTCTAGGATTATTGTTCATGAACGAAGAATAAATAGCGCTGTACATTAAGAATAAATATTTTTATTTGTCTTTGCAAGAGGGTATTAAGGTGTGATATTCTCCTAGTCGAGTATGGCTCAAGCTTTGGATTGGCACTATTATTTTGATTTTATTTATCTTTTAACTAAAAAAGAAATTAAAGCTCGTTATAAGCGAACATTGTTGGGATTTTTATGGGTTATTCTCAATCCTCTTTTGCAAATGTTGATTATTGGTTTAGTGTTCCAATTTTTTGTGCCAATGAAAATTGAAAATTATTTTTTGTTTTTATTTGCTGGTCTTTTGCCTTGGAACTTTTTTGCTAATTCGCTACTGCGTGCCACTCCACTCTTGGTGCAAGAAAGAGCTCTGATCCAAAAAGCAGCTTTCCCCAGAGAAATTTTGGTCATTTCTGCAGTTTTGGCAAATTTATTTCATACTTTGATGGCTAATGGAGTCTTTTTACTTTTCTTGTCTTTTTTTCAAGGTAGTTTAGTTGGTGCTTTGTGGTTTCTTATTTCCAGAATTTTTTTGTCAGTTTTGTTTTTTGGTTTTTTCTTGCTTTTTGTTTTAGCTACTTGCTTAATTATTTCAGCAATCTATGTGCGCTTTCGAGATTTAAACTTCATTGTTCAGCTGGGGGTGCAGCTGCTTTTTTATGGGGTGCCAATTATTTATACGTTGGAGATGCTGCCGGAATTTTATAGACAAATTCTTTATTTTAATCCCTTAGTGAGTTTTGTGGAGGTTTTTCGTCATTTACTGCTTAATACAAGTTTTAATTTGGAAGTGACAATTTTTGTGGTGATGTTATCTGTATTTTATTTTTTATTAGGGTTTTATTTCTTCAAGAAAGAGAGTAAAAATTTCGATGATTGGTTCTAAACTAGCTATTCAAATCAGTCAAGTTAGTAAGCGCTATTTTTTGCGTGATTCTCTTAATAAGAAACCATTTTTTGCTCTGCAAGATCTTAATTTAACTATCAAAAGAGGAGAGAAAGTGGCGATCTTGGGTGATAATGGGGCAGGCAAAACCACGCTGTTAAAATTAATTGCCGGCATTGCTGAGCCAAGTAGCGGTCAGGTCAAAACCAATGGCAAAGTAGTCTCTCTAATTGATATCACTGCGGGTTTCCATCAAGAATTTTCTGGTCGAGAAAATATTTATCTTAATGCAATTCTACTTGGTATGAAGCCAAGAGATGTTAAGAACCTAGAAAAACAAATTATCGCTTTTGCTGGTTTAGAAAAATTTATTGATCAGCCGATCTACACTTATTCTTCTGGTATGGTTTTGCGACTTGGTTTCGCGGTGGCGATCCACGCCAATCCGGACATTTTAATTCTAGATGAAGGAATCATTGTTGGTGATCAAGATTTTCAGAAAAAAGCCTATGACAGCATTGAGGAAATTTTTGCGGAGGGTAAGACTATTATTTTGTCGAGTCACATGTTGCCTTTATTGAAGCGACTTTGTCAGCGTTTTATTTGGATTGATGTAGGAAAAATAGTCAAGGATGGTGATAAAGAAGTTTTACTTGCATACAAAAAACATCATAGTGGTCTGCAGCTACAAGCAAACCCAAACAACAAAAATGCTGCTTTATTATTTGAATTTCTCAAAAGTCTGCCAATTGGAGAGAAATTTATTGCTACTGCTAGTAGCGGTAGTATGGAACCATTAATTTTGAAAGGAGATGAAGTGGAGGTAGAGCGAGTTGATTTTACTAGTCTTAAAAAAGGCTATATTATTGCTTTTTGGAATGAAGATTTGCAAAACGTAGTGGTTCATCGTTTTTATAAGTTGGAACAGGGTAAGATTGTGACCAAAGGCGATAATAATTTGATTGCTGATGTAGGCTATGTGGAGGAAGAGAATTTTTTAGGTCGAGTGCTAGGTTTTTAATCGTTTTTCGATGATTTTTTCTTTAAGGGCTTCTTTGAGCCAACTTTTGAGATCTTTTGTAAGTTCTTCTTCAGACACATTATATTCTTCTTTTATTTTTTTAAGTAAATCAGCAAAGGAAATGGGTTCTTGTAGGTTTTGCCATATAGAAAAAGCTACATCCTTAAGCTCGATGATGTGTTTCTTATCTTTAGTTAAGAGCAAAAAACAATCGTTTTTTTTTAAAAAAACAACATTAACACCCCTAGAGAAAAGAATATCATCCAAAATACCCATAATCATTAAGATTTAGGATTTTTTAATTTTAATTCATTTCTACAGCAGCTATACTGATTTTAACTTTAGCTTTTTTTAGTACTGGTTTATTATATTTTTTCATATTTCCTTATCTATTTTAAGACTTTCTATTTGATTAAGCTTCACACCATTTATTTAATCCAGTATAGTAGCTCATTAGAATGATTGTCAACATCATTTGTTTTTTTAAGAGATAATCTATGAAAAAAAATAAAAACTTTGTTTCGAGGGACTTTTTTGATAATTTTTTAAAAAACAGAGAAACTGAAAACTTAGATTTAATAGACAATATAGAGAGATTTTTTTTAAAAAAAAGAGGTTATATTGTTGATAAGCCAAAAGAATCATCTAAAGTAATCCTTTTACTTTCTGGTGGCTTGGATTCTATAGTTGCTTGGGCTTTTTTAATGGATGTTTGCAAGTACATTGTTTATCCAGTTGTTGTTAAACATAAAAAATTTAATCTTCTCTCTCCGGAATTTAGATCCATTAATTATTTTTCCAAATATTTTTCTAAAACATATAATAGCAAATATGTAAAACCTTTTTATCTGACTGCTTCCACTCGACCAAAAGAAAAGCAAATGTTTATAGGAAAAGAAAATTTAAGTGGAGCAGATATTTTGAATAATTTTCAACTAAACAGTCATTTCTTGCAAAATGATTCAAACATTGTGGTATTTGAACCTCAAAACGTAGATCCTTATCTTAAATCTTTTTATGGCTTGATTTACGCTCAATATTTAAATTTTCGCCACGGATTAGACATAAAAGATATTTTTATTGGAATCAACGCTTCTGATGGTTTATTAGCAAGTAGTCAGTCCCTCACTTCAATCAGGAGCACAATGCTTGCAATGTGTACCTCTACTAACAAATATGATTGGAGTTTTTCTTCTCCCTTTTTTGAAAGAGAGTTTGGCTCTATGGCTGATAAGAGTGGCGTTATCAGAGTGGGTCACGAGTTGGGCTTGCCACTTGAAAAAACTTGGTCTTGTTATAAAAAAAATAACATTTTGCAATGTGGTAATGACTGTATAAGTTGTGTTAATAGGAGGCATTCCTTTGATAAAGCAAAAGTTAAAGACGAAACTTTCTACAGTTTTTCTATTAAAAAAAGAATGTTTGCTGCTCTAAATTTTAGATTAAATAAATTTTTAAAATTTCTGCAAAATTCCTAAACCAGAGTTTTTTGGAAAGGGGAAAGTAATTTTTTCTTGTGCCCTTAGTTCTTGCCAAAACTTCTTGACTCCATAATTCCCGCCGGTGAGTTGGCCAGAAGCAACAACATCATGAAAGCTCATGAGCCCTCCTTTTTCCAACCTAGGATAGAAAAGCTTGTAGTCTAATTTGACTCCTTTGTATGAATGGTCGCCATCAATGTAAATATATTGATATTTTTTGTTTGGATATTTTTTGGCGAATTCTAGGGTTGTCATTAAGTGAGTGGTGATGTGTTTATCAACTCCAACTTTAGCAAAATGATCTTTTGGATTTATTTTTTTCCAAAAACCAATGCCTTGCCAATTTTGACCATCATTGGTTTCATCGTAAGCAGCATCTACGAAATCTACTTTTCCAAAACCAATGTCTCGACAGGCACTAGCAATCATCATTGGCACATAACCTTTGAGTGAGCCAACCACTAAAATATTTTTAGGTTTTAAATTCTGTACAAGAGCGTAGTGAAGTAAGCCAAAGCCTAAGCTAGCGTTTTTCGAATCAACATTTTGTCCCTGGTTGCCGTCGTATTTATCAATAAGAAATTTAACTAGGTCTTTTTTGATCAGCTTGTTTTTGAGCTCCTTGTTTAAACTGCGCTTTTTATACGAATAATAGATCTTTCTCAAACCAAACCATTTCACCAAATCAAGAAAATTTAAAATGTTTTTACGGTTAATCAACATATGTTTGTGAATAGATTTTACTATATCATGAAGACGATTTGTGATAGGATAAACCTCTAGTGAAAAACGAAAGTGCTGTTTTATTAGCCAAACTGAATATGCTGGGTGAAGACAACTACTTGAGCGATTTCTCTAGAGTAACTTATTTTTTCAAGCAATTCGATGAGTTTTTAGCAATTTTATTGCCCAATTGGCCAACTACTCTCAGGCCAGTGCATTATGCTCGTCTTTTACCAAAGTCAGCTTGGCCTAATTATGAAAAGTTGTTTATCAAGCATGGCTACTCGGTTAGCAATCGTTTCCCCAGTACCATTGTTCAAGTTTACTTGAGTCAAAAATATGCTGGAGAGTCGATTTTAGTTGAGATTGTTAAAATTTCTAGAGCAGACCAACTAGAAATAGAGCTTTTGGTGGTAGATTCCAAACTTGATCAAAAAATAGTTGAGCAAGAAAATCTGAATTTGAGGCATTTTGCTCTTACCTTAGAAGAAAAGGATTTTACTGATTTTGTTAATGTTCTTGTGCAGGCAGGTTTCAAGGAAGTTTTTTCTGGCAATAATCAATACGAGCAATCCAGCACCACTTATTTTCAAAAGAATTTTGATAATAACTCTCTGAGATTGGAAATTTTTAAAAAGGTTTAATGTGCAAAAAACAAATCAAGCAAATCTTTCTCAAGTGCAAAGATCAGCTTTAAAATCTGCGCAAAATTGTGTGGCTTACGCCAGGCATTTAAAATTAAATAATCTTGATTCAAAAAAGACTGTTTTCGAAAACTTACCTCTTTGTGACAAAGATAACTACACGGCAAAATATTCCATAGAAGAGAGGATTCAAAAGAACAAGTGTTTGTCTGATTTTTACATGATTTGCACCAGTTCTGGTTCAACCGCCGAGCCAACCATTTGGCCTAGAGATTATGAATATGATCGCGGTTTGGAGCCACCTCACACCAAATTTTTAAACGAACATTTTGCTTTTAGTCAGAAGAAAACATTGGTGGTAATTGCCTTTGGTTTGGGCACCACTCAAGCGGGGATGATGCACCTCAAGTCTTCTTGGGAAGGTAGTTTGCACGGACAAATTAGCGTTATCGCTCCAAATGGTGATGCAGAGCAAACTGTTTTTTTATTGAATAAGCTTCATCCTCACTATGAACAAATTATCGTGATTGGTTATCCGCCAATTATTAGTGATTTTATTGATTTGGCAGAAGAGAAAAAGCTCGACCCACAAAAATGGAATTTAAAAATAGTTTTTGCTGGCGAAAGTGTTAGTCCTCTTTGGCGCAAAACAATGGCAAAAAAAATTGGCGGTAATCAGCATGATATCGTGTCTTTTTATGGGAGTACTGAGGCGGGCATGATTGGCTTTGAGTCAAAAGAAATAAATCAACTGATTGCTTATTGTTTAGACAATGAAGATTTGCGTTTTGATCTTTTTAAAACCTTTAATTTGCCAACTTTGGTGGAAGTTAATTTTGACAAAAAATATGTAGAAATAGTTGATGGCGAAATTGTGGTAACTGCCGATCAAGCAGTTCCTTTAGTTAGATATAATTTGCACGATCGAGGTTTTATTTTAGACTCAAAAACAATTCAACAAGTTTTAAATCAATATAGAATTGGTTATAAATATCCAAAGAATCAAGGTTTTTTGGTGATTTATGGCCGTAATTTATCTAGGCAAATTTCTATTGAAGACGTGCAAAATGCTTTAGCTATTCTAAATTTTGCCAAGTATTTTCACAAAGAATTCCAATATCAGGAAAAAATTAATCAAGGGAGTATTATTTTGTCTTTGACTTTGTATGCCAAGAATGACGAAAGCATTGCTAGAGAAAAAATTAAATCTTTAGAAGTTGCCATGGCAAAAACAATTTCCAAACTAATAATGTCAGCACATCCGGTCAAAGTGAAAATTAAAGTTTTACCTGAAGCCCAAAGATTGGGTTATAAGTCTGGCAAACTCAGATATCTTTAACTAGTCTTGTGGTTTTTTAAATTTATGCAGCAATTTTTAATCAATCAGCAAATTACAAAACTTCATTGTGATTTAGGTTCTTTTGTAAAGTTATCAGAAACTTTTGATTTTAAAGTTTATTCAAATATTGCTTTATTAAGCAACAGGTCTTTAACCAAAATTTATCAATCTGAAATTGAAAGTTTTTTTGCTCAAGCTGGTTTTGCTTTGCAAATTATTGAGCTTGAAGATGGAGAACAATTTAAAGATTTGAAGCAAGTACAAAAAGTTTGGCAGAAACTATTTAATTTGAACTTTGATCGCCACTCTTTACTGATTAATTTTGGAGGCGGCATGATCTCTGATCTCGGCGGTTTTGCCGCCGCCACCTTCATGCGTGGCATTGACTTTATTAATGTGCCAACTAGTCTCTTGGCTCAAGTTGATGCGGCTTTGGGTGGCAAGACGGCTATTAATTTTGGCCAAATTAAAAATGGCATTGGTTTGTTTGTTAATCCAAAATTGACGGTTATTGATCCAACTTTTACCAAATCTTTGCCAGAAAGAGAAATTTTATCTGGTTTTGCGGAGATCTTAAAACATGCCATTATTTTTGACTCAAAACTTTTTTCTTTGTTGGATAGCAAGCTCTTTTTATCCTTTTCCTTGGAAGAATTGGTAAAAATTATTGATCGCTCTTGTTTTTTGAAAATAAAAACTGTTGAGCAAGACTTCCTAGAGAAAAACCAGCGCAAGCTTTTAAATTTCGGTCACACCTTGGGCCATGCTTTTGAAGCGATTTCATTAAAATCTAAAAAGCCTCTTGCTCATGGGGAGGCGGTGGCACTGGGCATGCTTTTGGAAAGTCGTTTGGCAGTGACGATTGGTTTGCTAGCTAAAGCAGATTATTTGCAAATTGAGCAAATAATTAATCGCAATTATGTTTTTGACTTGGATGGAGAAATTAAAGCTGCTGATGTTTTGGCCTTGCTTCAATTTGATAAAAAGAAAAAAGGCAATGAAATTTGTTGGTCGCTACCTCAGGTAGTTGGTCTGGCAGTCTATGATCAACTAATCCCTGAGTCGAAAGTTGAATCTGTTGTTAATGAATTTATGTTGGGAAATTCAAAAAATGTCATCTAAACTGCCAATCTGCACCATCTTGGCTGAAGCAGATTTAACAAAAACAAGAGCACTGGTAGCTAAAGTAGAAAGAAACTCTACTTTTTTTGAATTGAGAGCTGATTTTCAAACTAATTTAAATGAAGAATTAATCTATTCTCTCAAAAAGATTCTCAAATTGCCGACAATTTTTACACTAAGAGACATAGAAAATGGTGGTCAATTTGCTGGTTCTAATGCAGAAAAACTGAATTTTTATAGGCAAGCTGCTGATGCTTTTTATGAATACCTAGATCTTGAATTAGATTCGCCTTTAATTGATGTCTTCGACAGGAAAAAGTCAAAATTGCTTGTTAGTTACCATAATTTTTCAGAGACACCTAGTCTTACTCAACTACGCTCAATCATCGCTGTAGCCCAAACTAAAAATCCAGACCTGATTAAGATTGCTACCTTTGTTAATCAAACAACTGATTTACAAGTTTTGGCAAAATTACTACTAGACCACCAAGTTCCAAAGCAATTGATCGTGATTGGGATGGGTGAGTTGGGCAAACCATCGAGAGTCTTTTTTCCTTATTTGGGGTCTTTTTTGACTTATGCTGTTTTCAATAATAAGATAGCGTCAGGTCAACTTTCTTTGTTGGAAATGCAAAAATATGCCTTCTAAATCTTGGATTTTTATCGCTGGTCCTTGTGCAGCTGAAAGTCGAGAGCAAATTCTCGCTTCCGCCAAGTCTTTGAGTGAGATTGGCGTGCCTATTTTACGAGCTGGAGTGTGGAAGCCAAGAACTAACCCTAACGATTGGCAGGGGGCTGGAGACGTAGCACTGCAGTGGTTGAGTGAGGCCAAAAAAACCACTGGCATTTTAACGGCAACTGAAGTTAGAGATCAAAGAACTCTGGATTTAGCGATAAAGAGTGGCATCGACTATCTGTGGATAGGCTCTCGAAATGCGCAAAACTTTGCACTTTTAGAAGAAGTTGGTCAAGCGACAGCTCAAAGCAAGGCTCCAGTGATTTTGAAGCGCTCAATGTCATCTTCACTTCAAGAATGGTTGGGCAGTGCCGGATATATAGCTAAATACAATCCAAATATTATTCTTTGCGAGCGAGGTATTCGCGGTTATTCTCCAGATACCAGAAATATTCTTGATCTGCAAACCGCTTATTTGGCCAAGCTAAAATCTCCTTACAAAGTTATAGTTGATGTTAGTCATGCGGCTGGCCGTACTGACCTGATTTATCCAATGTCTCTGGCCGTTAAAGCGGCTGGTTTTGATGGCCTAATGATTGAAGCTCATCCTGATCCAAAACAGGCAAGAACTGACAGTTTTCAACAAGTAGACTTTAAAGAACTTAAAAAAATTTTCCATGCAGTTAAATAAACTACAAAATATTGTTGCCAAGGCTTGGAAAACACCAGCTTTTAGAGATTTTTATACAAGGAATAAAGCCCCTCGACAGATTAGTTCTAAACGAGATTTAGCAAAATTTCCTTTGCTTAGCAAAGAGCTTTATCATAGGTTAACTAAACAAAAACCTTTGAAACTTGGCGATAATGTTTATATTTTAAAAACTTTGGTTGATTTGGAAGGTCATGAAACAATTTTTCCCTTATCGGCAAGTGATTATCAAAATTACATTGCCTTGGAAAAACGCAAGTTTGAACTACTTGGTGTAAAAAAAACTGATCTTTGTAGTGTGATGGCTTTTTCTCAAAACCACACTTTGCCTTTGGCACAATCTTTCTTGGCTCTTGGAGCGTCTTATATTCCTCTAGATGGAGATGAAGAAAAAATTTTTCGCAACCTAATAGAACAAAAAGTAACAGTGCTTTTTACTATTCCACCTGTGGTTTATCGTCTTTTAGATTATGTCAAATCTAGGCAACTTAAAACTTCTTTGCGCTTAGTAATTACTACGGGTGTGAAAATTCCTGACGTAGCAGAGTTGAGCAAAGAGACAGAAAAAACTTTGGGTGCCAAATTATTGGATACCATTGGCTCAACTGAATTGGCTTCTTTTGCTTTTTCTTGTCCAGAGCACCCCAATTTTTATCATTTTGTTGATCAGCAACAAATAATTGAAATCTTGGATCCACAGACCAAAAAAGTTAGCAAAAGTGGTGAAATTGTGATCACTCCACTTTGGAAAGAGGATTTTGTGCTTTTTCGCTATGCGACAGGTGATTTTACTAAAATTAATGAAGAGCTAACTTGTGGTTGTCATTTGCAAAATAAACTTTTAGTTAGTGGCGTAGAAAAAAGATTATCTCAAACAACCAGAATACAGCGTTATTTAGTTAATTTTGATGATTTTTATTACAAAATTAAAGATAGTTTGCTGTGGCAGTATTTTTTTGATTCTAAGTTATGGTATTTTTTGGAGAAGCCAAAGTTATTTGTTTTGCTAAGCAAAGTTAATCATGCAGATCGTGTTTTGGTTTTTATTGAAAAGCAAAAATTTTATTTAACCTTGAGAAAAAGGCAAAAAATTGAAGAGGCTATTTTTCAAATGACTAATGCTGACGTACAAATTGTGCTCTGTGATAAAGAAATAATCCAAAAAGTTAAGCTTAATCATCAAGATATTAGAGATTTAAAGCAAAAAAATCTCTCTAAGGAAGTTTTGACACTTTTAAAAATATGCTAAATTCTTCCAAAAAAGTTGATCTTCTGGTTTGTACCAATCGCGCAAGTCAAGACTTTCCACACATTTGGAGTCAGATTCTAAATCAAGGAAAATTAAAAAAAGTAGTTTTAGCTACTCAGGGTCAGGCCAATCAATTTAAAAATCGAGAAAAAAAAGTTCAACATCTTTCTCTAGAAAGTAAAGGCAGAAGCAAAGCGCTGATTGCTGGTTTAAAGGAAACCTCTGCTTTTGCAGTGGCTTTGACAGATGACGATTGTGTTTTGGATAAAAATTGGTTGTCAGAGTCGCTTAACTCTTTAGATGAAAGTATAGATTTGGTTTATGGTCAGACCAAACCTTATCAGCCAGAGAAAAATCCTGGAAAATTTTGTCCCAGCACTTTTAGTAAAAAACCCAATCGTTTTTCTACTACCAGTAGTTTGGGCAAACATTGGCTGGAGGTTGGTTTTGATAATAATGTTTTGATCAAAAAAGCTGTTTTTGAGCAAATAGGTCCTTATAAATGGTGGATGGGTCCTGGCTGTCTGGTGCCAGCGGCAGAGGATGCTGAATTTATTTTAAGATCACTGATTGCTGGTTACAAAATTGCTTATAATCCACGCATGTTGGCTTATCATGATCGCTTTCTCACTGCTGAGGAATTTAAAAAGCAGTTGCTGGCGTATAATTACGGTGGTTTAGTGGCTTACGGATTTTATGCTTTACAGGGAGTGAAAGAGTGTCGAGAAATTTTTATTGATCATCTCAAAGTTTTCTTTTATCCCGCCAAAAAAAACTTAAAAGAAATAATTAAAGGTTCTTGGTCTGTCACTTTATTTAAAGACTTTTTCTTAAATGCAAAATTTTTATTGCAAGGTATTTTTTGGGCTTGGTTTTTTGCCAAAGTGATGCCGATTCCGGAAAAAGAGAATGTGGTTAAAAGGTTTTATAAGTCAAATGTTAAAAAGAACTCAAGTATCTAAAACAGTTTTATTGGTCGGTCATGGTTATTGGGGCAAAAAAATTCTCGCTACTTTGCAAATCTTTTCTAATTTGCAGGTTTTAATTTTTGATAAGGCAAAGAATGAATTGTCTTTAGATGAATTTTTGGCTAAGAGTCCAAATTTCAGTCACGTTATTATTGCCACTCCAGAAAAAACACATTATCAGTTGGCTAAAAAATTTCTTCTTTTAAATAAAAATGTTTTGGTAGAAAAACCACTCTGCTTACTAGAAGAAGAAGCCGAAGAATTAATTAATTTAGCCAAAGCAAAAAAACTTTTTTTATTGGTTGATTATATTTTCTTGTACGATCAATTTTTATTTGAAGTGAAAAAAACTTTGCAAGCAAAAACTATTGGCAAAATTGAAAAAGTTGAAATCTTTCGCTCTAGTCCTGGCTTTACCAAGCCTGATTTATTGGTTAGTGATGATTTAATGGTTCATGATCTGTATTTACTTAGATACTTATTCGCTAACATAAAAAATGATTTATCTGAGCTGAAAATATTAAATCAGCTCGACCAACAACAGTTAAAATTAGAATTTAAGTTGGAAAATAATATTTTGGTTGAATCCTTTTACAGTTGGCTTGAACCAAAAGCTGGTCGCGAGTTAACCTTTTTGGGTGAGAATCGATCTCTAATTTGGATTAAAGACTCTTTGACAGAACAATTAATTATTTTTAAAAATAAGCAAGAAGAAATAATTTTCTCTGGCTCAAATGACAACAATCCATTATTTAAGCTTTTAGAGAAATTTTTGAACGAGCAAGACATAAAAAGCTTCGAAGCGAGTTATAATGATTATCTAGCTGATGTGATCAATTTATCACAAGTGAGAAATGCTTTTTATGCAACCAATTAGTCTTTTTAATTTAAGTAGACAAATCCAGCCACTACAAAAAGCTTTTACTCAGGCTTTTGCAGAAACCTTGGCAAAAAATGAATTCACTTACGGATTGGCCACCAAAGAATTGGAAGAAAACTTTGCTAAATTCGTCGACTGTCGCCATGCTTTGGCAGTAAGATCTGGCACAGCTGCTCTCATTGTGGCTCTTAAAGCCTTAGATTTGAAAGCAAACGACGAGGTGATTACTACGCCCATGACTTTTTCGGCCACCTCTGATGCTATTATTTTAGCTGGAGCCAAACCAGTTTTTGCTGACATTGATCCTTTAACTGGCAATCTAGATTCTCAGGCAATTAAAAATGTTAAAACCGAGCGAACTAAAGCTGTTCTTTTGGTTCATTTTGCTGGAGTGCCTTGTGAGATGGATGAGATTGTGGATTTTTGCAAACAAAATAAGCTTTTACTAATTGAAGATGCCTCGCATGCTCATGGTTCTATCTATAAAGGCAAAAAAGCAGGTTCTTTTGGTGATGTGG